>DASUFQ010000093.1:0-2911 GCA_036274515.1 Gemmatimonadales bacterium
GCCGTGAGCGGCCCCGCCACTTCCTCGCCCGCCATGATGGCGGCGGTGTCCGCCGCGATCCCCTGCTCGCGGAGCCGCGCCCCCGCTTCGGCCACGACAATCGCGTTGTCCACCAGGAGGCCGACGCCGAGGGCGAGCCCGCCGAGGGAGAGGATATTGACGCTTACGTCGAGGAGCTGCAGCAGCACCAGCGCGATCATCACCGAGAGCGGGACGATGAGCCCGATGGCGAGCGAGGCCCGCCAGTCGCGGAGGAAGAAGAGGATGACCAGCAGGGAGAGAATCCCGCCGAGGACGATTTCCTGGCCCAGGTTGGAGAGGGCGTCCTTCACGAAGCGGGCCTGCGCGGCCACCACCGTCATGTGGATCCCGGGAAATTCCTCGCCCAGCTGGGTCAGGGAGCCGTAAATCCGCTGGGTGACGGCCACGGTGTTGGCGCCGGCGTCCTTGTAGACCACGAGCCCCACCGCGGGGCCGCCGTCGAGCTGGGTCATCGTGAGGGGATCCGCCGTGGCCAGCGTGATCGTGGCGATGTCGCCGAGGGTGATGCCGCGCTGCGCCGGCCCCACGGGAGTGGCGCCGATCTCCTCCGGCAGCCGGAACTCGGTGAGCGCCCGTACCGAGAAGCGGAACTGCCCGCGGCGGATGGTGCCGCCGGGGGCGGTGGCGTTGGCGGCCTCGATGGCGCGCGCCACGTCGGTGGGGGAGAGTCCGAGGGCCCGCATTCGCGCGGGATCCACGTCCACCCGGATCTCGTCCTTGGGTGCGCCGACCACCGCCACGCTCGCCACTCCCTCCAGCTGCTCCAGCCGGCGGGCGTGCACCTCCTCGGCGGTGCGGCTCAGGGAGCGGAGGTCGCCGGGGCCGGTGAGCGCCAGCACCGCGATCGGGCGCTCGCCGGGGTCGCTGGTGAGCAGGGTCGGGCGGGTGGCCTGTTCGGGAAGGAGGCCGCGCGCGTTGTCGAGCCGCTCGCGCACGGTCAGCACCGTGGACGCCATGTCGGTGCCCCAGGCGAAACGCGCGGTGGTGGTGAGCTGCCCGGTGCGCGCCACCGAGCGGAGCTCCACCAGCCCCGGCGTCGCCGCGATGGCCTCCTCGATCGGCTCCGCCACGAAGCGGCTCACCTCCGGCGGCGCGGCGCCCGGGAGGTCGGTCCGGATGGTGAGGACGGGGAGGGTGACGTCGGGGAGGAGCGCCACCGGCAGCCGCCCGAGCGAGACGCTGCCGAGGAGGACGAGCCCGAGCACGGCGGCGATGGTGGAAACCGGGCGTCGGACGGAGGCGGAGCTAAGGCTCAAAATCGAGCCTCGCGGCCCTGATCCCCTCGCGCTCGAAACCCCCCACCCCCTGTCCCCCCGTTCGCTTCCGGTCCACTCCCCCTTTCCCCCTCGGCACGCACTCGTCCTCTCCCCCTGTCCCCCTCGGCATGCAGTCGTCCTCTCCCCCTGTCCCCCTCTCCACCATGTGGAGAGGGGGGACGCGGAATCGAGACCTGGTGTGTCATTCGTCCGAGACCAGCTTGACCGGCGCGTCGTGGGTCAGCGTCAGGTGCCCCTCAATGAGGACGGTGTCGCCGACGGCGACGGGGATCTGGCTGGTGGATGAATCGGGGAGCACCTCGGTGTCCACGCCGTTGTTGCGGCCGGGGGTGATGTACACCCACTGCGCGCGGCCGTTCTTCACCACGAATACCAGCGGCCGCCCGTCGCGCTCGATCACCGCGGCGGAGGGCACCAGGATCCGGCTCGGCAGGCGGGTGGCCTCGAGCCGGAGGTCGGCGTACATCCCCGGGCGGAGCATGCCGTTTCCGCCCGGCACCACGACGAGCGCGCGCCCCGAGCGGGTGGTGGTGTCGATCAAGGGGAGCACCGCCTCGATCCGGCCGATCACCTCGCGGCCCGGCGCGGCGGCGGTGGTCACCACCGCCTGGCCGCCGACGCGGATCAGCGGCAGGTCGTGCTCCAGCACCTGGGCCTCGACGCGCAAATGCGTCAGGTCCACCACCGTCACCGCCTCCTGCCCGACCGACACCCGCTCCCCGGCGGCCACCTGCACCCGGTCCACCACGCCGTCGAAGGGGGCGGTGAGGACCGAGCGCTCGCGGTCGAGCTCCGCCTTGCCGAGTCGGGCGCGGGCGCCGAGGAGGCCGGAGCGGGCCAGGGCGTTCCTGCGGCGTTCGGGGGTGGGGGCCTCGCCGGTCACCAGCGAGTCGGGGACGATGGCGTCGAGGTACGACATCTCGGCCTGGTCGGCGTTGGCCTGCGCCTCGGCGACGGCCAGGTCGAACGGGCGCTTGTCGAGCCGGAGGAGCGGGTCGCCCTTCCGGACCGCCTGGCCGGGCCGGACCAGCACTTCGGCGACGGTGCCGGCAGCCTCGAACTTGAGGTCGGAAATGGCGTCGGAGCGCACCTGCCCGGTGGTGACGACGCTGAGGACGAGGTCGCCCTTCCGGACTTCGCGGCCCACGACGGGCAGCGACATGGACGAGGGAAGGGCGGCGGTGGAGTCGGCGGCGGTGTCCGCCGCTTCCGCGGCCTTGCCGGAGCAGGCGGGGAGCGCGCCGGTCAGGCACAGGAGGAGAGTCCCGATCTGGCGCAGCGCGGCAACTCGTTTCATGGCAACCCTATGGATGGCTGGGAAGGCGGCTTCCGCAATGATGCACCGCGCGGAGGGAGGGTCGCAATGGGGGTGCGGTGCTCGCTGGGGTTACCGCTTGATCGCGTACACCACCACCACCGGCAACCCCTCCTCGTCCTCCGTGATCGTCGCCACCCGGTCGTCAGCCCATGTCGTGTTCCAGTGGAGCCCGAAGTCCCGCGGCACCGGGACGGCGCCGAGATAGGCGCCGGTGGAATCGAAGACATCGAACCGCGCGGCCAGCGGGTTGCCGCCGTCGTCGACCCGGACCCAG
>DASUFQ010000094.1:0-2419 GCA_036274515.1 Gemmatimonadales bacterium
GCCGGACGGGGCGAGGTCTACGCCGCGCGCTTCGACGGGTCCGGGAGCCCTCCTGCCGAGCGCCAGGCGCCCTGGGTCGGCAGCCCCCTGCACCTGCTGCAAGGGGAAACACCCGCGGTGCTGTTCGGCCCAGGAGTGGCACCCCACGCCGCCTTGCTGCGGGAGCGGGGGTGGACCGGTCCCGTGGCCGCTCCTCCCACGGGCGTTGCCGCGGCGGCTGCGCGCCTGGCCATTCTCCGGCACCATGCAGGGCTGGGAGGTGACGGGCTCGCTCCCCTCTATCTGAGGCCAGCCGATGCCGAAGCCACGCGAGCGCTCTGAGGCCTTGCCTCGTCCCCGGATCCGCGTCAGCCGCCTCCGGGAGGCGGACCTGGACGCGGTGCTCGCCATCGAGCGGGTGTCCTTCCCCACGGCGTGGACCCGGGACAACTTCCTCTACGAGCTGCGGGACAACCGCTTCGCCCGCAACCTGGCCCTGCGTGCCGACGGCAGCCTCGCCGGCTACGCCTGTCTCTGGGCGCTCGAGGGCGAGCTCAAGATCAACAACATCGCGCTCCGGCCCGACCTGCGCGGCACCGGGCTGGGACACGTGCTGCTGCGCGCCTGCCTCGAGGTCGGCCTCGCCGAGAGCTGCACCGAGGCGACCCTGGAGGTGCGCCCGAGCAACCTCGTGGCCCGCCGTCTCTACGAGCGCTACGGCTTCCGGGAGATCGGCCGCCGCAGCGGCTATTACCAGGACACGCGGGAGGATGCGGTGCTCATGGCCGCCCGCCTGGACCGCAGCCTCTGGCCGGCGCTCCCCCGTTAGCCGGGCCCGCGCGTATCTCCTATAGTCGGCCCGATGAGGATCGCCCGCGAGGCACTTCCCTTCGTGGCGGGGGCCGCCGTGGCCGCCCTGCTCGCGGCCTGGTGGACGCCGTGGGCGGCGCTGCCTTTTCTGGCGCTGCTCGCATTCTGCGTGTGGTTCTTCCGTGACCCCGAGCGTCGCACGCCGGAGGACCCCGAGGTCCTGGTCAGCCCCGCGGACGGGCGGGTCATCGCTGCCTCTCCGGGACGGGTGTCCATCTTCATGAACGTGTTCAACGTGCACGTCTGCCGCACCCCGGCCGCCGGGCGTCTGGTGTCGCTCACCCACGCTTCCGGCAAGTTCGTGGCCGCCTTCAAAGATGCGGCCTCGGAGTCCAACGAGCGCGCAGTATTGGTCGTGGAGGGCCCGGCGGGGCCGGTGCGCTTTGCGCTCGTCGCCGGCTTGGTGGCCCGGCGGATCGTCACCTGGGTGAAGCCGGGGCAGGACCTGGCGGCGGGGCAGCGCGTCGGGCTCATCCGCTTCGGCTCTCGCGTCGACGTGGACCTTCCCGGGGGGGCCGCCCCCGCCGTGCGGGTGGGCGACCGCGTGCAGGCGGGCATCTCGGTGCTCGCCCGGGCGCAGGGGAGCCGCGGGTGAAGGAGCGGCGGCATCTCCGGCGGGGGATCTACATCCTGCCCACGCTGTTCACGACCGGAAACCTCTTCTGCGGGTTCACGAGCCTGGTGCAGTCCTCGCAGCAGGCCTTCTATGCGGCCGCCGTGCTCATCATCGTGGCCGGCATCCTGGACGGCCTGGACGGACGCATCGCCCGCATGACCGGCGCCAGCTCCGAGTTCGGCGTGCAGTTCGACTCGTTGGCGGACATCGTCTCGTTCGGCATCGCGCCCGCCTTCCTCGTGCATCAGTGGGGGCTCACTCCCCTGGGGCGCCGGGGATGGCTGATCGCCTTCCTGTACGTGGCCTGCGCCGCCATGCGCCTTGCCCGGTTCAACATCCAGCGGCAGGTGGTGGACAAGCGCTACTTCGTCGGCCTCTCCAGCCCGGCCGCGGCTGCAGTCCTCACCTGCACCGCGTTCGCATTCCCGGAGGGGCCGGGGCCGCTGTGGATCTCCGTGGTGGTGGCGGGGATGGTGATCACGGCGGCGCTGCTCATGGTGAGCCGGATCCGCTACCGGTCCTTCAAGGACATCGACCTCAAGCGCCCGCGCTCCTACCTCTCCGTGCTGCTGCTGGCGGCGGCGGGCGTGGTGATCGGCCTCGCCGACCCGCCCAACGCGCTGCTCGCCCTGGCGCTGGCCTACGCGCTGTCGGGACCGCTGAACTATCTCTGGGGGCTGCTGCAGCGCGGCAAGCGCGCCGGTGGCTCGGCCCCAGCCGGGGATGCCCATGAGCCCGCGACGCGCTGAATACACGGGGACCGCGCGGGTCGCCGTGGTGGGGGCCGAGACCCCGGCGGGGGCGCGCCTGCGCGCGGCGCTGGCCGCCTCCGGCTTCCCCGGGGCCCGCCTCGACCTCTTCGGCGACAACCCGGGAGAGGAGGCGGTTCTCTCGGAGTATGCGGGAGAGGCGCGGCTCATCCAGCCGGCGAGCCCGGGAGAAGTCTCCGGGCAC
>DASUFQ010000095.1:0-11032 GCA_036274515.1 Gemmatimonadales bacterium
GACCTCTTCACCATGCTGCAGGGGGTGGAAACGGCGAGCGGGCAGGAACGGCTCCCCGCCTGGGCCGTCACGCACCCCTATCCGGAAAACCGGCTCGCCCACACGCAGAAGATGCTGGACAGCGCCAAGGTGAACTACGCCGCCCTCACCTGGGACCGGGACGCCTACCTGCGCCGGCTCGACGGACTGGTGTACGGCGAGGACCCGCGGCAGGGCTACTTCGAGGGCCAGACGTTTTATCAGCCGGAGCTGAAGTTCCAGGTGGTGTTTCCCGCGGAATGGCGCCTGAACAACGGGTTCTCGGCGGTCACCGGGCTCGCCGCGAAGCAGGATGGGCTCCTCCAGCTCGGACTCGGCGGCACCGAGCCGCTCGCCACGCAACTCCAGACCTTCCTCTCGCAGTCCGGCGTCACGGCGGGGGCCACCTCGGACGCCAAGATCAACGGACTTCCGGCGGCGTCGGCCGGGTTCACGGCGGCGATGGAGAGCGGGGCGGTGCAGGGCCAGGTGGCGTTCATCGAGTACGGCGGCCGCACGTATCGCCTGGTGGGGATGGCCACGTCGGCGCAGGCTTCGGCGTACGACCCGCTCATCCGAGGCTGGATTTCCAGCTTCCGCCCCCTGACGGACGCAGCACGGCTCAACGTGCAGCCGGCGCGGATCCGCCTGGTCAAGCTCAGCGCGCCGATGACGGTGTCCGCGTTCAACGCGAAGTATCCCTCCACCGTCCCGGTCGAGCAGGTGGCGCTCCTCAATGGCGTCGCGACCAGCGGGTCCTTCGCCGCCGGCCAGCTCGTCAAGCGGGTCGCCAAATAGCCTCGCCACCGGCGCGGGGGTGACCGCCGCCACGGGGGCGCGCCCGGCCTTCGGCGCGCTGCGTCACCGGAACTTCCGGCTCTTCCTCGCCGGTCAGTTCGTGTCCCTCAGCGGGACATGGATGCAGACGGTGGCGCAGGGATGGCTGGTATTCCAGCTCACCAATTCCGCCTTCCAGGTCGGGCTCGTCACCACCGTCAACACGCTGCCGGTCCTCCTCTTCACCCTGTACGGCGGTGTCGTTGCCGACCGGGTCAACAAGCGGCGCTTCCTGCTCGTGCTCCAGAGCCTGATGCTCGTCGAGGCGCTGGCGCTGGCCATCCTGACCGCCACCGGACGGGTGACGGTGGGGTGGGTCATGGTGCTGGCGGCAATGCAGGGACTGCTCGCGGCGTTCGAGATCCCGGCGCGCCAGTCGTTCCTGGTCGAGATGACGGGGCGCGACGACCTCATGACCGCGATCGCGCTCAACTCCTCGGCATTCAACGTGACGCGCGTGATCGGGCCCGCGGTGGCCGGCATCGTGATCGCCTCGATCGGCATCGCCGCCTGCTTCTTCGTGAACGCCGCGAGCTACCTCGCGGTGCTCTGGATGCTGGCCATCCTGCGGCCGCCCTTTGCCGGCGCCAGCTCGGCGCCCCCCGGCCCGTCCAGCTTCGTCGACGGGTGGCGGTACATCATGGACACCGCCGAACCGCGGCTCCTCACCCTCATGACCATCACCTTCAGCGTCTTCGGCTTTTCCTTCGCGCCGATGCTGCCGGTCTTCGCCAGCCAGGTGCTCGGCGCAGGCGCCACGGGGTACGGCATGCTCATGTCCGGCGTGGGCGTCGGGGCGGCGGCCGCGGCGCTCTTCGTGGCGGCCATGGGACACCGGGTGCAGCGGGAAGGGCGGGTGTTCGCGTTCGGGACGCTGTTCGGGATCGTGCTCATCGCCACCAGCCTGGCGGGCGGGTTCGCCGCCGCGTTCCTGCTGCTCACCCTGGCCGGATGCACCTGGGCGCTCACGAGCATCCTGACCAACACCCTGCTCCAGACCAAGGCGCCCGACCACCTGCGCGGGCGGGTAATGGGATTCTATTCTTTCATGGTCGTCGGCATGGCGCCGCTCGGCGCGCTGCAGGCGGGCTGGGTCTCGGAGCACTTCGGCGTCCAGTCGTCGCTCGCGCTGGGCGGGATGCTCTGCGTGGCGGCGGCGCTCCTGGGATGGCGCCGCTCCCGCTCCCCCGTCCTGCCCGCAGGGCCGGCCACCACTCCTCCACCGACGGGGTGAGCATGCTGATCACCATCTCGCGCGAAGTCGGCGCCGGCGGTTCCCTCGTGGCGGGGCACGCGGCGGACGCCCTCGGCTGGAAGGTGGTGGACAACGACTTCGTGGCGCGGGTCGCGGCGCGGGCCGGGCTGTCGGAGGCAACCGTCGCGGAGCGCGACGAGCGCGCCCCCGGTTTCCGCGAATGGCTGGTGCGCGCCCTCTCGCGCGCCGCGCCCGAGCTGCTCGCGCCGACGGGGCAGTCGGCGCCCGCCGAACTGGAGGAAGCCGCGCTCGTCAAGGTGACCGAGGCGGTGGTGGCCGACCTCGCGGCGGAGGGTCGGGTCGTCCTGGTCGGCCGCGCCGCGCCGGCCGTCCTGGCACGGAAGGACGACGCGCTGCATGTCCGCGTGGTGGCGCCGCGGGCCGATCGCATCCGCGCCGTCATGGCCCGGCACCGGCTCGACCCCGCCGCCGCCGAGCGGCTGATGGACGAGACCGACGGCAACCGGCAGCGGTACCACCGGGAGTATTACGACCGCGACTGGGCCGACCCGGCCCACTTCCATCTCGTGGTGAACACCGGCCTGCTGGGGTATGATGGAGCAGGGGCCGTGATCATCGACCATGCCCGCCGCCTGGGGTGGGCGGGGGGTCGACCGGAGCGGCGGGGATCAGGAGGGTGATCGGATGCAATGGAGACTGGTGACGCTGCTCGCCGTCGTTGCGGCGGCCGGATGCAGGGGAAACGAGGAGGCACCTCCGCCGGTGGCGGACTCGGCCGCGGGCCGGGATTCGATGGCCCGCGATTCCCTCGGGGCACCGGACACCAGCCGCGCGGCGGGCGACACCATCATGGTGAGAGACACGGCGCGGATTCCGTAGCGCGCCACAGGCCGTCAGGCGGCCGGCACGAACCCGCGTGCGAGGGCGGCCACCACCTCCGCGTGCCGGACCGCCGGATGCCAGTCCAGCTCGTCATTGGCGCGCCGTGAGGTGTAGGGATTTCCGCCGCGCCAGAATCGCACCGCGCCCGTGATCGTCCCGGGGTAGAGCCCGGGCCCCGCCACACGCAACGCCCCCTGCAGCCCGACGGCCAGCGCGAGCGCCACGCGTTCGGGCACCGGCACCGCACGGACCCGCCGCCCGATCCCCCCGGCGATCGCCGCCGTCAGCTGGCGGGCGCTGATCTCGCCGTCGTTGGTCACCTGATAGATCCGTCCTGCCGCGCGCGGGACGTCGAGCGCCCGCAGCGCCGCCGCGGCCACGCTTTCGGCATGCACCAGCGCGAGGGGCGCATTGCCGGCCCCCACGCGTGGCAGCCATCCGTGTCGGGCGAGGCGGGTGAGCCGCGGGAGGAAGAGCCGGTCGCCCTTGCCGTACACGACGCACGGGCGGAGGATGACCGCCTCCAGGCCGAGCGCCACCTCGGCGCGCACCATCTCCTCCGCGAGCCGCTTGCTCCGGGCATAGAAGTCGTGATCCTCGACCGGTCCGAAGGGGGAGTGCTCGGTGCGGGTGCCGGGCGCATCGTCGGCCGCCTGGCGGCCGTACACCGCCACGGACGACAGGTGCACCAGCCGAGCCCCGACCCTTCGCGCCGAGGACGCGGCGAGCCGGGTACCCTCGGCGTTCACCTGGAAGAAGCGCTGCCACGGCACGCGGGCGGCGATGAGCGCCGCCACGTGAATCATGCCGTCGAAGGGGGCCAGCGATTCCCAGAGCCGGGGATCCTCGACCGCGCCGTGGACCGCCACCGCGCCGAGGGCTCGCATTCGTTCCGCGGAGGAGGTGTTGCGCACCAGGGCGGTGACCTCGTCCCCCCGGTTCACCAGCGCCCTGACGACCGGCTCGCCCACCAGGCCGGTCCCGCCGGTGACGAACACCTTCATCCCTCGAGATCTCCCGTGCCGAACGGCAGGTCGGTGACGATGGCCGGGGATCCCCCGGCGGTGACCCGGCTGCCCGGGTCGAGTTCGCGGCGCACGACGCCGAGGCCGAGGCATCGGTCGGGCAGGACGAGGATGGAAGTGACCCTCCCCGCCTGCTTTTCCCCCGCCTGCACCATGTCGCCCTCGGCCGGCGGCGCGCTCCACCGCAACCCGCGGAGGACGCGATTGGTGTGCCCGCGGAAGTGCAGCCGGGCCACCGTTTCCTGCCCGGTGTAGCACCCCTTGGTGTACGACACGCCGGCATGCTCGTCGAACCGCACCTCCTGCGGCAGCGTCCGGTCGTCGATCTCGGCGCCGAGCGCCGGCCACCCGGCGATGACCCGCGCCGCCTCCCTGTCGTTTTCGTTCCCGGCCGTCAGGCCGGCGGCGGCGAGCACCGATTCCGCCGCGTCGATCGCCGACGACTCGCCGAGCAGCAGCGCGGCGAACGGGCCGGCGGCGGGGGTGCCGACGAGGAAGGCCTCGTCGGCGGCCTCTCCACGGGCCACCGCCCCGGCGTCGGGCAGCCGTCCGAGGGGAACCACGGGCCACCGCTCCAGCGCGGCGTCGCCGAGGAGGTGGAGGACCCGGCTGGTGTCGGAGAGGTCGGTGGCGGTGGCGAGTCGCGGCGGGAGCGATCGCTGCAGGATCAGGGCAACGGCCTCGCGCGCGCCGGGGGCGAGGAGGAGGAAGACCTGCTCCTCGTCCCGCACCGCCCAGCCATCCGCGACGATCATCCCCTTGGGGGTGAGCAGCGCGCCATAGACGAGCGAGTTCGGTCCCGGTTCGAGGAGGTCGTTGGTCCAGAGGCCCTGGAGGCAGGTGAGCGCGCCTGGGCCGGCCACGCGGAAGATCGCGGTCGGTGCCGGCGCCATGACGGCGCCGCCCCGCAGGCGGTGCAGCCGCTCCGGGTCGGGGATCGAAATCGAATGCATGCAGGGAAGTTAGCGGGGCGCGGTTCCCGCCGTGTCATAGCTGCCGTCGCGGCGGTAGGCCTCGTCGAGCAGCTCGACGGGGTGCGCCACCCGCGCCATGATCCCGGCGGCCGCCAGCCCGGCACCGACCTGCATCAGGCAGCCGGGGTTGCCGGTGGCGACCACGGTCGGGAGCGGCCGTGCATCGCCGATCGCCGCGACCTTCGCGGCGAGCACGTCGCGCGCGAGGGCCGGCTCCAGCAGCGAGTAGATGCCGGCACTCCCGCAGCAGCGATCCGAGCCGGGGAGTTCACGCAGGTCGGCATGGCGGACGGCGCGCAGCACCGCCAGCGGCGCCGCATGCACCCGCTGGGCGTGCTGCAGGTGGCAGGGGGCGTCGTAGGCGATGACCTCCTCCAGCGGCCCGGCGGGCCTCGGTCCGGCGTCGGCCAGCAGCTCCGACACGTCGCGGGTGCGCCCCGCGACATCCGCAGCCTCCGGCGTGCCGAGGAGCCGGCCGTATTCCTTGAGCAGCGCGCCGCAGCCGGCGCTGTCCACTGCGATGAAATCCGCCTGGCCCCGGAACGCCTCCACGTTGACCCTCGCGAGCGCGCAGGCGCCGGCGTGATCTCCGGCATGCTCGTGCAGGGCTCCGCAGCACGCCTGCCCAGCCACTTCCACGACGCGATACCCGTTCAGTTCCAGGGTCCGGCGCGCGGCGGCGTGCACGTGGGAGAAGAGGGTGTCCATCACACAGCCGCGGAAGAGGGCGACCGTGGGTGCGCCGGGCTTCGCCCGACGCAGGCGGGGAGGCGGGGAAGCGGGGACGCGGAGAGGAGGTGAGGTGGCCGCGAGCATTCCCAGCGAGAAGGAGAGCCGCCCGTCGCCGGCGAGCATGCGCGGGATGCCGGTGGCGCGGAACCACCGGGCCAGGGTGAGGAGCGGCCGCCAGAACAGCGGGGTGGAGAACACCCGCAGGATCGCGCGGGCAGCCAGCGAGCGCCCACCCGTCGCGGCAAGGGCGGAGCGGGCGGCGGCGAGCCCGTCGCCATAGGCCACGCCGGAGGGGCAGGCCGGCTCGCAGCCGCGGCAGCCGAGGCACCGGTCGAGGTGGTGGCGGAGCGTGGGGTCGGTGGCGGCGAGGGCCCCGGAGGCGAGCTGGCGCATCAGCACGATGCGTCCGCGCGGGCTGTCGTTCTCGTCGCCAGTGGCCAGGTAGGTGGGGCAGGCCGGGAGGCAGAACCCGCAGTGGACGCAGGGCGCGAGGGACTCGAGGATACCCTCCGCGGCTCCTCCCGTCACGATTCGAGCCCGTCCATCGCCACCACGAGGCGCCCGGTCGGATCGAAGACTTCGCGCAGCTGCGTCACGAGCGGCCCGACCCCCTCCCGATAGGCGCCGAAGTGTCCCACCGCCTGGCGCACCGCCCACGGCGCCCGCTCGAGGGTGAGCGGCACCTCCCGTTCGGCCGCGAGGTTCCGGAGCGTGCGGACCCGGTCCGGCTCGGCGTCGCCCGCCCAGCGCATCCCTCCCTGCGAGGCGCCGGCCCAGACCAGTCCCTCGTCGAGCTGCTGCCCGAGGAGGTCGAGCATCTCGTCGAGCCCGGGGGCAAGGACGCCCAGCCGGAGCGTCATGGCGGCGCCGCTGCCGGCATGAGTCACCAGGTGCCAGAACGCATGTGCCCGCTCGGGGGGGAGTTCCTCCCACGGCAGGTCGGCGGTGTCGAGGATCCGGCCCTTCTCCGCGGCCACCCCCGCCGGGGACCCGACGCAGCGCGCGGCAAGGGTCCACTCCGGCTCGGCAGACACCGCGGGCGAAAGCAGTTCGAGGGCGTGAGGCTGCACCCCAGCGTCCGACACATCGCGGGCGGCGCTGGTCAGGTGGTCCCTTGGCGCACGGGCCACGAGGGTGGCCTCCGCCGCAGGCAGGGCGCGGAGCCGCAGGTGCAGGGTGCTCAGCACGCCGAAGGCGCCGAAGCCGCCCACCTGGAGCTTGGTCAGGTCGTAGCCCGCCACGTTCTTGACGACGGTGCCGCCGGGGTGGATGAGGCGGCCGTCGCCGGTGACGACGGTGCAGCCGAGGACGTGATCGCGAACCGGGCCGTAGCCCGCCCGGAGGGCGCCGGCGGTGGCGGTGGCCACCACCGACCCGATCGTCCGGTCGGGCCGGCCCGGGGGGTCGAGGGCGAGCCACATCCCGTCGTCCGCCAGGCGGCGCTGCAGCCCGTCCATCGGCACGCCGGCCTCGACGGTGGCGACCAGGTCGGCGGGCTTGACCGACACGATCCGGTCCAGGCCACGGGTGGTGAGCGCGAGGTCGGCCTGCGCGTCGGGGGGCACCCAGCTGCCGTGCCCCTCGAGGCGGACGCGCCACCCCGCCTGGTCGGCGAGCCGAAGGGTGGCGGCCACCCCCTCCGCGGAGTCGGGCACGGCGCGCGGAATCCCGTCGGGATCGCGGCTCACCGACGCGTCGCCGAGGAGGGCACGGAGGCGGTGGAGGACGTCGTGGCTCATCGCGGTCGTCCCCGCCGCCACTCGCGGCAGGCATGGGTCGGGATCACCTTCCCCGGGTTGGCGCGGAGGGCGGGGTCGAAGACCTGGCGCACTGCGCGCATGGCGCCGAGGGTGTCGGCGTCGAAGGCGGCGGGCATGTACTCGAGCTTGTCGGAGCCGACGCCATGCTCGCCGGTGATGCTCCCCCCGGCCGCCAGGCAGGCGTGCATGATGTCGTGGTTGGCGGCGTGGACCCGGGCCACCATGTCGGGGTCGCGGCTGTCGAAGCTGATGTTCGGGTGCAGGTTGCCGTCGCCGGCGTGGAAGACGTTCGCCACGTCGAGCCGGTATGCGGCGGCAATCGCGGCCACCCGGTCGAGGATGTCGGGGAGGGCGCTCCGCGGGACCACCGCGTCCTGCACCGCGAGGTCGGGGGCGATCCGCCCCATGGCGCCGAAGGCCTTCTTGCGGCCCTGCCAGAGCCGGGCCCGCTCCGGGGCGGCGGTGGCGGTGCGCACCTCCGTGGCACGGTGCCGCCGGAGCAGCGCCTCGACGAGCGCCGCCTCCTCCCGGGCCGACTCGGGAGACCCGTCGACCTCGACGAGCAGCACGGCGGCGGCGTCGGCCGGGTAGCCGGCGGCGTAGATCGACGCCTCCACGGCGCGGATGCAGGCCTGGTCCATCATCTCCATGGCGGCGGGCACGATCCCGGCGGCGATGATGCCGCTGACCGCCTCGCTCGCCTCGCGGATCGACGCGAAGGCGGCGAGGAGGGTGTGCACGCCGGCGGGAACCGGCTCGAGCCGCAGGGTGATCTCGGTGGCGATGCCGAACATCCCTTCGCTCCCCACGAAGAGCCCGACGAGGTCGGGCCCCCACGCCTCGCTGCTCCGCGAGCCGAGCCGCACCAGCCGCCCGTCGGGGAGGAGGACCTCGAGCGCCGCGACATGGTTGGTGGTGACGCCGTACTTGAGGCAGTGCGGGCCGCCGGCATTCTCGGCGACGTTGCCGCCGAGGGTGCAGGCGCTCTGGCTCGAGGGATCGGGGGCGTAGTGCAGCCCGTGGGGGAGCGCCGCGGCGGAGAGCCGCGCGTTGACGACCCCGGGCTCGACCACGGCGCGCCGGCGCACCGGGTCGACGTGCAGGATCCGGTCGAGCCGGGTCAGCACCACCAGCACGGCGTCGGCGTCGGCGAGCGCACCGCCCGAGAGGCCGGTGCCGGCGCCCCGCGCCACGAAGGGGACGGCGGCGTGATGGAGGAGGCGGATGACGGCAATGAGCTCGCGGCGGCTGCCGGGAATTACGGCGAGGGCGGGTCGGGAGGCGTGGGTCGGGAGGCCATCGGCCTCGTAGGCCGCCAGTTCGGCGGCGCGCTCGCGGACCCATCGCGGCCCGACGAGCCGGGCCAATTCCGCCGCGAGCGCCGCCCTCACTGGGCGACGGCGATGTCGGGGTGAGGGCCGCCCTCTCCGTTGTTCCGGGCGCGCGAGTGCACGCGCGCCCGCCCGGCGGCCTCGGCGGCGAGCGGGGGGAGGAGCTCGAGGAGCAGCGCGATCCGCTCGGCGGCGGTGCGCGATTCCAGCAGGCGCCGCTTCACGTCGAACTCGAAATCCACCGCCGCCGCCACCTGGAAGGAGAGCGACTCGGCGTCGTCCGCCCACGGGGCCCGGTCGGCGCCGCCGCCCAGGATGTCCATGGCGCCGACGTACGTGGTGGCGACTTCGCGGAGGGCGGCGAGCGATTCGTCCGGCACCGCGGCGCCGGCCAGGTCGTCGAAGGCGTCGACCACGCCGACGAGGTACGGGGTTTCGGCGGCGAGGGTCTGCCGGAGCAGGAATCGCCGCTCGCCGACGACGACGATGTTGGACCGGCCGTCGGGAAGCTGGTGGGAGGCCCGGATCCGGGCGATGCAGCCGACGGTGCCGGCGCGCGGGGGCGAGCCGTCGCGCGAGGGGGGAAGCAGCCCGAACCGCTCGTCGGTACGAAGGCAGTCGGCGAGCATGGCGCGGTAGCGCGGCTCGAAGATGTGCAGCGGGAGCGGCGTGCCCGGAAAGAGCACCACCTCAAGCGGGAAGAGCGGAAGCCGGGCGGGCATGGGAGGAATCTAGCGCCATGCCCGGCGCGGGGGCGCCCCGGAGGGCAGGGTTATGCGGCGCCCCACATGCCGTTGAGTCCCTTGACGTCCGGCGCCTGCCGGAGTTTCTCGAAGGCGCGCTCCCGGATCTGCCGGATGCGCTCGCGTGTCACGCCGAGGAGCTCCCCGATGCGCTCGAGAGTCAGCGCGTCGGAGCCCTCCTCGAGGCCATAGTAGAGATAGAGGATCTTGCGTTCGCGGGGGGTCAGGTACTGGTCGAAGAGCCGGTCGATGAATTCCCTGGTGAGGCGGGCGTCGGTCTGCTCCTCGATGTCGGAGCCGCGGGTGCCGGGAAACCGTTCGCCGAAGGTGCTCGAACCGCGGTCGGTCCGCTCCACCGGCGCATCGAGGGACATCTCCCCCGAACTCATTCGCCGGGCCAGGCGGACGTTCTCCACCGAGTCGTTGAGGGCGGTGGCCACCTCGCGGTCGGTCGGCTCACGGCCCATTTCCTGGGCCAGGAAGCTCTCCGCACGGGACATCTTGATCAGGGCGGAATTCTGGTTGAGGGGGATGCGGACGCTGCGGGTCTGTTCGGCCAGCGCCTTCAGGACGGCCTGGCGCACCCACCAGACGGCGTAGGAGATGAACTTGACGCCGTGGTCGGGGTCGAACTTGCGGACCGCCTTCAGCAGTCCCTCGTTGCCGATGGCCACCAGCTCGGAGAGGTCGAGTCCGTGGCCCTGGTACTTCTTCACGTAGGAGATGACGAAGCGGAGGTTGGCGGTGACGAGCCGTTCCGCCGCCCGCTCGTCACCCTTCTGGGCCAGCCTGGCGAGCCGCTTCTCCTCCGCGGGGTCGGAGATCATCGGCAGCTTCTGGATGTCGTGCAGGTATTGATCGAAGGCCCCGGTCGGGACCGCGCGAAAGAGGGCCTTAGCCTTGGTGGCACTGCCGTGAGCCATAGCGATCCCCGTGGGTCGTGGCGCGAACGGAACGAGACGAGTTGTCAGTGGAGCCGACGGCAGGAGGTGGAGCCATCAGGTGTGCGAATATAGGACACGACCAGAAACTGGTCAAGCAAAAATTTCTTTCCACATCACAAATTCACACAGAGGAACGAGTTGCGAATTCCGTCCACGCGGCCCGGGTAGCCGTATTCACACGGAGTTGATAAATTGATATAACTCACTGTAATACAATGAGTTACCAATCAACATCAAGGATCGAATTTGTGGATGAGTGTGGACTCAGGCGGCGCCGGAGTCGCGAAGTGCTTGCAGAATCGCCGCGCGGTCGGGTGCGGCGACCGTCCAGTGATCTCCGTCACGTGCTGCAATCCCGAGGTCGCGCAGGAGCGAGAATCGCAGCTCGTTGCCCGACCGTTTCTTGTCGAGTCGCATCGCGTCGAGCAGCCGATCGGCCGCGAGTCCGACGGGAATGCGCACCGGCAGCGAGAGCCGCTCGAGTCCGGCTGACACCTGCATCGCCAGTCCCCCGGGCGCCACCCCGACGGCCTCCGCGATTCGCGCCTCCGCCACCAACCCGATCGCGAC
>DASUFQ010000096.1:0-2194 GCA_036274515.1 Gemmatimonadales bacterium
TGACCCCCTCTCCATGATATGGAGAGGGGGGACGCGGGATCTCAGTCATCAGTCCCCAGTCCTCGTTCCTCTCACCTCACCCCCTGACCCCCTCTCCATGATATGGAGAGGGGGGACGCGGGATCTCAGTCCTCAGTACTCGTTAAGTTGCGGGGAAGTCCGGACTCCTTCTCCCTCCCCCCGGAGGCGACATGCACTCTGAGATGCTGTTGCTGCCGTCGATGCCGACGTGACGGCCACCCGGTACGACGTCGGGTACCTCGTCGGCAGCCTGGCCGCCAAGTCCATCAACCGCGTGCTCTCGCGGGCCCTCGTCAAGCTGGCGCCCCCGGAGCTGCGACTCACTGAAATCCCGATTGGCGACCTTCCGCTCTACAGTTACGACTACGACGCCGACTACCCGCGGGTGGCGCGGGCATTCAAGGACGCCCTCGCCGCGGTGGACGCGGTGCTGATCATCACCCCGGAGTACAACCGGGGTGTTCCGGGCGCGCTCAAGAACGCCCTCGACTGGGCCAGCCGGCCCCGCGGCGCCAACGCCTTTGCCCGGAAGCCCTCGGCGGTCATCGGCGCCTCCACCGGCGCCATCGGCACCGCGGTGGCGCAGCAGCAGCTGCGGAGCGTCCTCAGTCACCTCAATTCGCCGCAGATGAACACGCCCGAGGCGTACATCCAGATGACGCCGGGGCTCATCACCGACGACGGGGCGGTGACCCGCGAGTCCACCGAGAAGTTCCTCCGGACCTTCATGTCGGAGTTCCACCAGTTCATCACGCGGGTGTACACCGTCCTCCCCCGTCCGGAGGGATAGCGTCGCCGCGTTCCCGCCACCTGCAACCCTTTCCGCTCGCCGCCCGTCTATCTCCATGATCCGGTGACGCCGCCTCCCGCGGCACCCGGCGTCCAGGTCGCCTCGCTCGCTGGTCCGGGCGCCGGCGCGCCGTTCCGCACCCGCCATCCCGGTTTCCACCCCGGCCGAGGGCCGCGACATGCGACGGAGTTTCACCGACTGGCTGGGCGACCTGCGGCAGGCCGCGCGGTCGCTGCGGCGCTCTCCCGGGTTTGCCCTCGTCGTGGTGCTCTGCCTCGGCCTCGGCATCGGCGCCAACGCCGCCATCTTCAGCGTCGTCAATGCCGTCCTCCTCCGCCCCCTCCCCTACCGCGCGCCGGACCGGCTGGTCAACGCCTACGAAACCTTCTACTGGGCCGGCGGGGACGGGTACGGCAGCGTGTCCTATCCCAACTACCGCGACTGGGTCGCGCAGAGCCGGACGATGGAGTCGTTCGCCGCCTCGCTCCGGGCCGGCGTGGTCCTGCAGGGCCCCGAGTCCACCGAGCGCCTCGCGGCCAACCTCGTCACCGCCCATTATTTCGCGACGCTCGGCGTCACGCCCATCCTCGGGCGCGACGTCGACCCGGGCGAGGCGCAGGCCGGCGGCCAGCCGGTGGTGCTGCTCAACGAACGCCTCTGGCGCAGCCGGTTCGGGGCCGACCCGGCCCTGGTCGGCACGCCGCTGCTGATCGACGGCCAACAGCGCACCGTCATCGGGATCATCCCGGCGGCCACCAGCACCGCGATCCAGGTCTGGATGCCCCTGGTGCTGTCGCCGGAGCGTGCCGAGGCGCGGGACAGCCACTTTCTCCAGGTCATCGGCCGGATGAGGCCGGGGGTGACGCTGGAGCAGGCCGACGCCGACCTCAAGGCGATTGCCGCCCGGATCCGGCAGGACCACCCGGAGGTCGACCCGAGCCGCGGCGCGCGGCTGCGGTCGGTGCAGGAGGACAGCGTCGCCAATGCGCGCCCGACGCTGTTGATCCTCATGGGGGCGGTGGCGCTCGTCCTCCTCATCGCCTGCGCGAATGTGGCCAACCTGCTGCTGGCCCGCGCCGGCGCCCGGCGGCACGAGTTGGCGGTGCGCCTGGCGCTGGGCGCGAGCCGGGGCCGGCTGGTGCGCTACCTGCTGACCGAGAGCCTCCTCCTGTCGCTGGGCGGTGCGGCGGTCGGCGCGGCGCTGTCATGGCTGGCGGTGCGCGGCCTCGCCCCGCTGGTGTCCGGGGTCCTCCCGCGCACCAGCGACCTGCACATGGACGGACGGGTGTACCTCGCCCTGCTGGCGGCCGCGGTAGCCTGCGCCGTCCTCTTCGGGCTGGCACCGGCGCTCAATGCCACGGGCACGAACCTGCAGGGGGGCCT
>DASUFQ010000097.1:0-2927 GCA_036274515.1 Gemmatimonadales bacterium
AGCGCCGGGCGCGGCTCGACTTCTCGGCGCCGGTCTACGAAGGCGTCCGCGACGTCGTGGTGACCGGGCCCGGCGCGCCCCCGCTGCAGCGGCGGGAGGACCTGGCCGGCCGAGAGGTGTACGTCCGCCAGTCGAGCAGCACCGCCGAGAGTCTCCGCCGCCTCAACCAGCAATGGCACGCGGGCGGAAGGCCGGAGATCGTGATCCGTCCCGCCGACGAGCACCTCGACGACGGCGACATCCTGGAGATGGTCAGCAGCGGAATCGTGTCCATCACCGTGGTCAGCGATGGGGATGCCGCGGCGTACGCCTCGGTGATGCCCGGGCTGGTGGTGCACCAGGACCTGGAGGTGGCGTCAGGAGGGTCCTATGCGTGGGCCCTGCGCAAGAACACGCCCCGGCTGCGCGAAGCGGTGGACCGCTTCGTGCGCGGCCACCGCAGCGGGACGACGTTCGGCAACATCATCATTCAGCGGTACTGGCAGAACAACCGCTGGCTCCGGAATCCGACCGCCGGAGGCGGATTGGCGCGCTACCAGGCCGTGATCGGCGCCTTCCGGGCATCGGCCGCCGAGTTCGACCTCGATCCGCTCCTGCTGCTGGCCCAGGGCTACCAGGAGTCGGGACTGGATCAGAGCCGAAAGAGCCGCGCGGGCGCCGTCGGCGTGATGCAGATCATGCCCTCCACCGCGGCGGCGGCACCGATCAGCATCCCCGACGTGGATCGGATGGAGAACAACGTCCGTGCCGGCGTCAAGTACCTACGCTTCATCATCGACCGCTACTACAGCGACTCGACGATCACGCCGCTGGACCGTGAGCTGTTCGCCATGGCCTCGTACAACGCGGGCCCGGCGCGAGTGGCGGGCCTCCGGCGCGAGGCCCGGAAGGCCGGCCTCGATGCCGACCGCTGGTTCCAGAACGTGGAGCTCATCGCGGCGCGGGAGATCGGCCGCGAGACGGTGGACTACGTGAGCAACATCTACAAGTATTACCTCGCCTACACCCTGCTCGCCGAGCATCGCGCGGTCCAGGTGCGGGCCGAGTCGGCCGCGCGGGTGAACCGCAAATAGCGGCGGCCGTGGGCCGGCAGATCGCGTCGGCACTCGAACCTGGCCTGGAGGATGCGTGAAGCGACTACTCGTCCTGGTACTCCTGCTCGGCGTGGCGGGCTGCGGTGACGACGACTCCTCCGGGCCGGACACCGGCAACCAGCTCGTCGTCGGCGCCTTGCTCTCGCTGACCGGCCCCGGCCAGACCCTCGGCCGCACCAGTGAAGCCGCGCTCGCACTGGCGGCCGACGACGTCAACGCCCGGCTCACCGACCAGGGCTCGCCGGTCCGGGTGAGCCTCCGGGTCGAGGACACCGGTCTCGATCCGACCCGGGCGCTGGACCGCCTGCGCACCCTGGCGGGCGAGGGGGTACGCATCTTCATCGGACCTCAGTCCAGCTCCGAGGTCACCGCGCTGAAGGTGTTCGCCGACAGCGCCGGCGTCATTATTCTGAGCCAGGGCAGCACGGCCGGCGCGCTTTCCATCCCCGACGACAACGTCTTCCGCCTGGTGCCGGACGATGCCGCGGAAGGCGCGGCGATGGTCGAGCTGCTCGAGGAGGACGGCATCGAGACCGTCGTCCCTCTGTGGCGGGAGGATGCCGGCAATCAGGGTCTCCACGATGCCGTCGAGCGGCTGTTCGAGGCGGCGGGCGGCACGGTGACCGCGGGAGCCAGCTACGCGCCGGGAACGACGGACTTCACGGCGACGCTGGCGACGATCCGCTCCGAGATCGAGGCCGCGGTCGCCCAGGGCGGCGCCGAAACCGTCGCCGTCTACTTCGCCTCGTTCGAGGAGAGCGCCGTCGCCATCTTCGCCGCGGCCAGGGCGGATCCCGCGTTCGCTCAGGTCCGCTGGTATGGCGGGGACGGAGTCGTGCAGAGCTCGCTGGTGCTTGCCGACGCCGACGCCGCGGATTTCGCCGCCGCCACCCAGTTCCGGGCGCCGACCTACGGCCTGGACGACCAGCTGCTCCAGGAGCACGCCGACTTGATCGATGCCATCGAGGCGAGGAGCGGCCTCCCGGCCGACGCGTTCACCCTCGCGGCCTACGACGCGCTGCACGTGGCCGCGCTCGCCTTCGGGGACGTGGGCCTCGGATCCATTTCGGCGTACCGGTCGGCGCTGCTCGAGCAGGCCGCCGCCTATACCGGAGCGACGGGGAACACCGAGCTCAACGCCGCCGGCGACCGGGCGGTCGGGGACTACGATTTCTATCAGGTCTGTCCCGGTAGCCCGGCGTCCTGGCAGCGCGTCGCGGCCTACAGAGCGGCGGCCGGCACCGTCGCGAGCCTCGGGGGCTGCTAGCCGGCCCGGCGCGCCGGCACCCGGCCGCCCGATTCCGCCATCCGGAGCATCTCCTCCGTCAGGTCGTACTCACCCCGCTGTCGGGGATGAACCTGCTCCGCCTCCACCAGGCGGAGGAGCTCCGGCAGGGCTCGCTTGAGCCGCGAGCCGCGGATCCGGGGATGGAGCGACCACATCCCCGGCCCGACTCCGAGGAAATCGAGACGCCATTGGCCCTGCCGACGCATGGCGTGGGTGATCACCTGCTCCAGCAGGGCACGGGGGCGTCGGTGGGTCCGGAGCACACTGGTGACGGACCGGAGCGGGGAGGGCCATTCGGTACGCAGCGGCGCCAGGCGCTCCGCCATGGCTCGGCGGTCGAGCAGGAAGACGCGATAGCTGAGCGTGGGGAACCGGTAGACGTACGAGGCGCCCGGCTCAGCAGTGGGCGAAACGCGCTGCGACAATAGCTTGCCGTCGGGCCGTGGTGGGCCGGGAAGCGGATTGCAGGCCAGGAGCTCGGGGCGCCGGGTGAGCTGATCGAGCGCCTCCGCCATCCAGGTCTGGCTTCCGCCGCCGAACATCAT
>DASUFQ010000098.1:0-2582 GCA_036274515.1 Gemmatimonadales bacterium
AGGAGTCGGCCATGTACAGTGTCTACCAAGGGCTGCCGGCGGCAGCGAGCGTACAGCAGGCGGTGTGTCTGGCCCAGTTGGAGATCCTGCGGCGCCTGGAGCGCCTGCGGACCGGCACGGCCCCCGCGGGGCGCTAGGCGGTCCGGCTCGCCCGGGCACCCGCCTGGGCGAGCGATAGATTTGACCGGGTGAGCACTTCCACCGAGCCCCTTACCCGGTCGGACCCGCCCAGCTACACCGAGGTGCGGCCAAGCTCCGGCCTGACACCCTGGATCGAGTGCTTCTGGTCGATCCACGCCGGCCCCGGTCCGTCGCTGCTCAATCGGGTTCTGCCGGATGGCTGCAGCGACCTGATCGTGGGGGTCGGAGGGTCGCTGGCGGCGATGATCGTCGGCACCATGCGCACCGCCCTGGTCGTGCCGCTCGCGGGACCCGCCACACTCCTCGGCGTGCGCTTCCACCCGGGCGCGGCCCTCCGCATCTTCGATACTCCCCTCACCGAGCTTACCGACCGCCGGATCCCGCTGGACGCCCTGTGGGGCTCCGCCGCCGACGAGCTGTCGACGGCGCTGGCGCAGGCCACCGGGCCGACCGGGACCCGGCGCGCGGAGCGCATCCTGGCGAAGCGCCTAGTCGGCGCCGAGACGAGCCCCCAGAGCGACGAGCCTCTCGCGGAGCGTGCGGTGGAGCTGTTCCGCCGAGCCCGGGGAGGCATCGGGGTGCGAGAGGCGGCCGCCGCGCTCGGGGTCGGCGAGCGACGTCTGCAGCGGGCCTTCGATCGTTCGGTCGGCCTGAGCCCCAAGGGTCTCGCTCGTGTCCTCCGGTTTCGCCGGGCCCTGCGCGGGCTCGATGAGGCGGGAGGCGAACCCGTCTCCTGGGCCCGGCTGGCGGCTCTGGCGGGCTACGCCGACCAGCCACACTTCATTCGTGACTTCCGAGCGTTGGCCGGGGTCACGCCGGCGGCCTACCTGCGGGAGCGGCGGGCCGTCGGATTCGTTCAATACGAGGAAACTCCGACGGGGTAGATTCGGGCCACCCTTCACCGGAGAGCCGGACGATGGCCGAACCCCAGAGGAGCGCCGAGCACGACCGCCGGATCGATTACATCGAGTTCCCCGCCGTCGGCCTCCCGGCGACCAAGCGATTCTACCAGGAGGTCTTCGGCTGGAAGTTCACCGACTACGGGCCCGACTACGCCTCGTTCGAGGACGGCCGCCTGGACGGCGGCTTTCATGCGGGTGACGGTGCTCGGAAGACCACCGGCATGGGCAGCGGGGCGCTGGTCGTGCTGTTCGCCGTCGACCTCGCCGACACCGAAGCGCGGGTCCGCCGCGCGGGCGGCGCGATCGTGACGCCGCCCTTCAGTTTCCCTGGAGGCCGGCGGTTTCATTTCACCGACCCCAGCGGCAACGAGCTGGCCGTCTGGTCCGACCGGTAGCGCGGAGGCAGGCGCGTTCTAGATTCCGCCTGCCATGACGCCTCCTCCAGCCTACGATCGTTCCATCGTGGATGGGCCACTCACCGCCGCGGTCTGGCGGCTGGCGTGGCCCACCATGCTGGTCAACATCATCAGCGGACTGCAGAGCCTGGTGGACCAGGTGCTGGTCGGGCACATCATCGGATACACCGGCAACGCGGCGATCGGGGTCGCGAACCAGATCTTCATCGCGGTCTTCATCTTCATCGGGTCGATCTTCACCGGAATGAGTGTCCTGGTCTCGCGTTTCGCCGGCGCGGGCGACCGCGAGAACGTGGACCGCACCGTCTACCAGGCCTTCATCACCGCCGTCGGCATGGCCGTCCTGGTGATGGCTCCGCTGGGGTACTTCCTCGGGCCCGCCCTGCTCGACCTGGTGCATGCCTCACCCGAGGTGCAGGTCCAGGCGCTGCCGTTTCTCCGCATCATGTTCGTCACCAGCGTCGGCATGCTGATCTTCTTCATGCTCAGCGGCGCGCTCCGCTCCGCCGGTGACGCCCGCACGCCCATGGTATTGGGCTTCGTGCTCACGGCGCTCAACGTCGCCTTCAATGTGGTCCTGATCCGCGGACTGGGCCCGATTCCCTCGCTGGGCACCGCCGGCGCCGCCATCGGGACCGCGCTGGCCTCCGGGCTGGTGGCCGCGTACGCCGTCTACCGACTCTGGCGAGGCGGGTGGGTGGTGCGCTTTCCCCACCGCCACGGGTTCGCCCCGGACTGGCAGATCATCCGGGCGCTGTTCCGTTTCGGCCTGCCGGCCGGCTTTCAGGGCATCGCGATGAACATCGGAGGGGTGTTCCTCTTGAGCTTCGTCGGATCGCTGGCGGAGAGCGCGCCGGCGCAGGCGGCGTATTCCGTCGCCTACACCCAGCTGTTCTCTTTCGTGACCTGGACCTCGATCGGGCTGATGGGTGCCGCGGCGGCGGTCGCCGGGCAGAATCTGGGCGCCGGCCGGCCGGACCGAACCGCCGCCGCGGTGCACGTGGCGGCCCGGATCGGCGTCGGCGTGGCGATCTTCGTCGGCATCCTCTTCCTGTGGATCCCCCGGCAGCTCCTGGCGATCTTCGGGCTGCAGGAGCCCGCGGTCGTGTCGATCGCGACGGGG
>DASUFQ010000099.1:0-5468 GCA_036274515.1 Gemmatimonadales bacterium
CACCGCGCCGAGGATGAGGAACCCCTCCAGCCGGTCGTGGACGAAGAACTCGACGGCGTACCAGGGGTTCATCGCCCGGAGGACCTCCGGGTGCATGGCGATGCCCCGGACGCCCAGCGCGGCGATGCAGACGAACCAGACCGCCATGATCGGGCCGAAGGCGAGCCCGATCCGTTCCGTTCCATGGTGCTGGAACCAGAACAGGCCGACGAGGATCACCACTGCGATCGGCACCACGATGTGCGCGAAGGCCGGCGAGGCGACGGCGAGCCCCTCGACCGCGCCGAGGACGCTGATCGCGGGGGTGATGATCCCCTCTCCGTACAAGAGCGCGGCGCCGAGCAGTCCGAGGCCGACCAGGACCGCCTGCCCGCGGCCCTTCACCTTGCGGGTCCGGACCAGGGCCAGGAGCGCCATGATGCCCCCCTCGCCGCGGTTGTCCGCGCGCATCACGAAGCCGATGTACTTGAAGGAGATGACGAAGTTCAGCGACCAGAAGATGAGCGAGAGGACGCCGTAGACGTTGGCCGCGGTCGGGGGAAGCCCGTGGGCGCCGGTGAACGCCTCCTTCATCGCGTACAGCGGGCTGGTGCCGATATCGCCGTACACCACGCCGAGCGCCCCGAGGGAGAGCGCCGCCAACCCCGCCTTCCGGCCGTGACCCGGCGTCGCTTCGGCGGTGGTCATGTCAGGCGCGGGTCAGCCGGCGATGATCGAGGAGGGTGAGTACGAGCACGAGGAGGATGATCACGGCCGAGGCCACGCACCACCGGCAGATGGCGTGGATGACGAACAGCTCCAGCCAGGTGAGGTACCCGGCAAAGAGGACCCCGCCCCCCGCGAGGAGGAGCGCGGCCCGGGTCGGTTCACGACGCCCGGCCCAGGACGGCTGGAGGCCGAGCATCGCGAGGCCGAACAGCACGGCGTAGGCGGCGAAGCCGAGGAGCGCGACGTCGACGCCCATGAAACGACTGTACGGGCTCAGCTGGACGGTTTCGCAGCCGCCCGTCCCGCAGGCCAGTGTCCCGATGTACCCATGCTTGAACATCCAGAGATAGGCCGATATCAGCATCCCGGCCAGGGAGAGCAGCGCGATCCCCATCCGCTGCTTCATGGGGTCGGGGTCGCCATCGGGGCCAGGGAGTCCACGATACGCTTGAGGGCGTCGGAATTCGACCGCCCGCCATAGAGCCGGTCGCCGATCAGGAAGGTGGGGGTCCCGTTGACCCCGACACGCAGTCCCTCGTCATAGCTCGCCTGGATCCGGCCGGCGTACTTGGCCGACTGCATGCACGCGTCGTAGGCGGGCAGGTCCAGCCCCGCCCGGGCCGCGTAGTCGCGGAACGTCCCCGACGCCTCGGACTCCGCCGACCACTGCGCCTGCCCCTGGTAGATCAGCGCGTGCTGCTGCCAGTACCGGCCCTGGTCGTCCGCGCAGGCGGCGGAATGCGCGGCCAGGCGTGCGAACGAATGGAGGTGATCCAACGGGTAATCCCGGTAGCGCCACCGCACCCGGCCGGTCTCGACGAGCTGCCGCATCACTTCGGGAAACTGGACCAGGTCGAAGTCCTGGCACGAGGGGCACTGATAGTCGGCGTACTCGGTGATGACGAGTGGCGCGTTCGGGTCGCCGAGGAAGTACCCCTGGAAACCCGCCGTGTCGGCCGCCGTCACCACGACATTGGCCGGAATGCTCGGCACGCCGCGGCGCGCCTGCCAGTACAGCACCCCGCCTCCGCCGGCGGCAATGACCAGGAGCAGGATGTAGAAGCGATTGAGGGAGGTGGAGCCGGCCATGGAGCAATGTCCTTGATTGAGTCAGATCGTGACGGAAATTCGGGGCCGGCCGGGGGGGCCGGGGCCATCAACCGGCTGGAATGTAATGGATTACGGCGCCGCGGGGCGGCACGAAACCTTTGCCAACCACCCCTCGCCCCTGTTATCTTTCGGCACGCCCGGCGCACAGGACGCCGGGGCATCGGTTCACCCAGAGGAAGGTGCATGACCAAGAAAAAGACCCAGCGGTCGGCGCCGCCCGCCTCGTTCGACCAGGCGCGCGACGAACTCTTCAGCCACATCCTGCGGTGCGGCGTGATGGAAGCCGAACTCGAGCACCAGAAGGATTGGTTCGACGACACCATGCAGTACCTGACGGAGCGCTATCCCGACCTCGCCGAGGAGGATCGCGCCAACCTTCGCCTGCTGGGCGAACGGTACTGTCAGCCGGTGGTGCAGCGCCAACCGGAAACCGTCGGCAGCGGATCCGCCGAGTAAGTCGCACCGCCCCGGGCACCCTGCCCGGGGCGGTTTGGCGTTACCCCTTCGGCCGCCACCCCGGCGGGAGTTTTCGCCACCGGTATCCCGCCGACACCCTCGTCCCGCCACCCACCCCCGCCTCGACGAACCACCCCCCCGGCCCGCCCGGGCGCGACTCGATCCCGACCAGCACCACGATGAACCCGTTGGCGTCGCCCGACGCGAACACCCCCGCCAGCCCGCCGCCGGCGTAGAGCCCGGGCCGCAGGCTCCGCGGGTTGAGCAGGAAGTGCCCCACCAGCTCCGCCCGCCCCACGCCACCGCCGTCGCTGGTGAGGCCACCCCCGGCAAAGAGCGCGATCCTCGTCCGAGCGGCCGGGCGCACCGCGGCCACCAGTCCCGCAGTGTAGTCCGCCGGCGAGGCGAAGGCGGCCACCCCCTGGAGTCCCCACTCGCGCACGGTGCCCTGGGCCGCCACGGCCGCGGGGGCGATGCCGCACAGCGCGGCGCCGGCCAGCAGCCTACGCCACATCGAGGTCGTAGCTGGTGGCGATGTCGGGCGCGAGCGAGTGCAGCACGGAACAGTACTTCTCCATGGAGAGGTCGATGGCGCGCCGCGCCTTGGTCTCGTCCAGGCCGTCGCCGCGGATCGTCCAGGCGTAGTGGATGGCCAGGTAGCGCCTGGGGGCCTCGTCGCGACGAAGGCCCGACATTCTGAGTTCGAGCGAGGTGACCTTGACTCGCATCTTCTCGAGCATCGGGACCACGTCGGCGCCGGCGCACGCCGCGGTTGCCAGCAGGACCTGCAGCATCGGGCCCGGCGCCGTGGTGTTGTCGGCGTCGATCACGACGGTGGGCCCTCCCGGCTCCCCGCCCTCGAACCGGAGGTGGTCCAGCCAGCGAAGGGTGACGCGCTTGGTCTCGGGTTGGGTGGTCATGGGCGTTTCCTAGACGGGGCGGGAGGCGGTGGCCGCCGCCCGCACATAGTCCCAGATGGCGTAGAGCGCCACGGCCGCGGTGGCCCAGGCGAGCGGACGGAGGAGGGGCGATTCCAGCACGAACGCGAAGAGTGTCGCCACCTGGAGCACGGTGACGGCCTTGCCGCCGGCGCGCGCGGGGATGGCGCTCGCATGGCCGCGCACCGAGGTCACGAGGAAGGCGATGGTCGCGGCGATGTCCCGCGCCAGCACGCCGAGGAGCTCCCACCAGGCCAGCTGGCCCGAGAAGAGGACGGTGCCGAACGCCACCGCCATGAAGAGCTTGTCGGCCACGGGATCGATGAACGGGCCGAAGCGCGAACTGCCGATCCGGCGCGCAAGGAATCCGTCGAGGAGGTCGGAGGCGCCGGCGACACCCAGCACCACCAGCCGCCACGAATCGTTCACCATCGGGAAGGCCACGCCGAGGGGGAGGCGGACCACGGTGAACGCGTCGGCCACCGTGAACCGCGGGCGGCGCGCTTGCCCCGGTCTGGGGTCCGGCCTAGCTTCGGTCAATCGATCTCCCCCTGGATTCCGAGACGCCGATGCATCACCCGCTCCTCCGCCAGGTGGCCCTCTTCGCCACGCTGGACGACGCCGAACTGGCCCGGGTGGCGGACACCTGCCGCGAACAGCGCTATCACCCGGGCCAGACGATCTTCAAGGAGGGCGAGCCGGGCAACCGGCTCTTCCTGATCCTCGAGGGCGATGTCCGGATCAGCCGGGACATCCCCGGCTCCGGCGAGGAGGCGCTCGCCATCCTCAAGCCGGGCGCCTGCTTCGGCGAGATGGCGGTGTTCGATCGCTCCGAGCGGTCCACCGACGCGATCAGCAACGGCGGCTGCCGCCTCCTCACCATCAGCCGTGCCGACCTGGAAATCGTGCTGGATCTCGACCCGGAACTCGCCACGAAGGTGCTGCGCGCCATGGTCGGGCTGCTCTCGACCCGCCTCCGTGCCACCAACGATAACCTGCGGTCCATCCTCGCCATGTCGATGTTCTAGCGCCCCCCGCCCGTCCCGCGCACCACCCCTTCGGCGCGTCGCTCCCGCCGGAGCGACTCCCGCGCCACCTGCCACACCGCCTCGGCGGTCACCCGGCGATACGGTGCCCCCGGATCCTCCAGTTCCTCGAGCCCCTGGCCGAGGAGCCAGGCGTCGACGATTTCCGACACCAGATGCCCCGCGCTCTGTCGCTGCACCGCGGCCTGCCCCGCGAGGTATCCGATGGCGCCCTGGAGTTCCGCCGGCGTGACCGGTTCGCGCGCAAACTTCGCCAGCTCATCGAGCATCGCCTCCCGCGCCTCGGCCTCGCGTTCGGGCGCGGTGGCAATGTAGGCGCCGAGCGCACCGGCACGCCGCCGCGGCCAGGCGAACGCCAGGACCGTATAGGCCAGCGAGCGCTGCTCGCGCAATGCGTCGAAGAGCCGACCGCCCAGCCCGCTCGCCACCGCCGCCCACACCTCGGCCGCGTAGTGCGCCGGATCCCGCCGACCGGGCCCCGGAAAGAGCATCGCGAACGCCGATTGCGCCTTGCCGAGCTCGGCGACCCGCTCCACCGGCGCGGTCGTGGGCACCCATGCCGCCGGGCCGACCGAGGCGCCGGATCCGGACGCCCGGCTGCCGAAGGCGGCGGCGAGTGCATCGGCTGCCCGGTCCGGCTCCAGGTCGCCGACCGCGACGACCGTGAGCCGCGCGCCCCGCACCGCCTCGCGATGCCACCGGGCGACCCGGGCCGGCGTGAGGGTGGGAAGGGTGTCCTCCAGCCCGTCGGAGGGAAGGCCGTAGCTGCTCTCGCCGAAGGCGCCGCGGAAGGCCAGCTGGAACGGATACCGGAAGGTGTCGTCCGCGACCTGGCGCGCCTCCTCGATCATCAGCCCTCGCTCCCGCGTGATTTCCTCCTGCGAGAACCGCGGCTCGTCCATTGCCAGGCGGAGCAGCGCCGCGGCCGGGGCCAGGTGGTCGGACATGACCGTGGTGCTCATGCCAAGCCAGTCGAGCGCGGCGGAAGCGCCGAGGCTGCCGCCGAGGCGCTCGAACGCGAGCGCCAGTTGCCCGGCGTCGTAGGGGCCGGCGCCGCGGACCGCGCTGCGGAGGGAGAGCGATCCGAGGCCGGACTCCCCCGGCGCCTCGGCGCCGTCCCGCGTGGCATAGGCGCCGAGCGTCACGGTGGGAATGCCGGGTTTCCGGCTGATCAGCAGGTCGGCGCCGTCGAGCGGAACGTGGAGCACAC
>DASUFQ010000100.1:0-7619 GCA_036274515.1 Gemmatimonadales bacterium
CGGCGTCGCCGCCGCCCCGCCCGAGGAGGCGGCTCTGGTTATCAACGCCACCCCACTCGGCCTCCGGCCGGACGATCCGCTGCCCACCCGCCCGGAAGCCACCCCCCGCGCCGTGGCCGCCCTCGACCTGGTCTATCGGCGCGGCGAAACCCCATGGGTGCTGGCCCAGCGGCAGGCGGGGCGGCGTGCCGCCGACGGTCGGGAAATGCTGCTGGCGCAGGGGGCGGCGGGGTTCACCCGCTGGTTCCCGCGACTCGATCCGCCGGTGGACGTGATGCGGGCGGCGCTCCGTGCAGCTCTCGACTGAGGCCCGCGGCGCGCTCCGCGCCCTGGAGCGGGTCCTGCTCCCACCGCAGTGCCTGCTGTGCGAGGAGCCGGTTCCGTCCTCTGAGGGCGATGCGCTCGTGTGCGGCCTCTGCCGGGGGCGGTGGCGGCGCGTGGCGCCCCCGCATTGCACCAGATGCGGCGCCACCGCGCCGCCCTCGGGCAGTTGCGGATTCTGTGCCGCGTGGCCCGAGGCGCTCGGCGCGGTGTGGGCCGCGGTGTGGCTCGATGAGGGCGCGCGGCGCGCGGTGCATCACCTCAAGTACGGCGGCTGGTGGCGCATTGCCGACGCGCTTGCCGCCGGGATGCGGCCGGTGCCGCTGTTGACCCAGCCCGCCGTGCTGGTGCCGATTCCCCTCGGCCGGCGGCGGGAGCGGAGCCGCGGCTACAACCAGGCGGAGCGATTGGCTGAGGCGCTGGCACGAGGGGGTGCGCACCGCGTCCGGGCCGACCTCCTGCGGCGGAGGAGGGACACCGCCACCCAGACCCGACTGACCCCCGAGGCCCGCCGCGCGAACGTCGGCGGCGCCTTCGAGGCACCTGGCGCGGTGGGAGGACGGCTGGTCCTGGTGGACGATGTGCTGACCACGGGCGCCACCCTGGCCGAGGCGGCCGCGGTGCTCATCGCGGCGGGGGCCACGCGGGTGGACGCCGTGACCTTTGCCCGGGCGCGGCCGCCGGCCACGATGCTGGCCTGAGGATGCGGTCCCGCTGATTCCGGTTATTTTTCCGGCGTTCTGTTCCCCTCACAGGAGACATCATGGCGGTCAAAGTCGGCATCAACGGGTTCGGCCGGATCGGGCGCAACGTCGTGCGGGCGGCCAAGAAGCTGGGAGCGACCGACCTCGACTTCGTGGCGGTCAACGACCTGACGGACACCAGGACGCTGGCCCACCTCCTCAAGTACGACTCGGTGCACGGGCGGTTCGACGGCACGGTGGAGGCCGCGGAGGGCGCGCTGGTGGTCAACGGCGACCGGATGCAGGTCCTCTCCGAACGCGACCCGTCCAAGCTGCCCTGGAAGCAGCTGGGCGTCGACCTGGTCCTCGAGTCCACCGGCCGCTTCACCGACCGCGAGCAGGCGGCGCAGCACCTGGCGGCGGGGGCGCGAAAGGTGGTCATCTCGGCGCCGGCCAAGCAGGAGGACATCACGGTGGTGTACGGCGTCAACCACGAGAAGTACGACGCCGGCAAGCACCACGTCATCTCGAACGCCAGCTGCACGACCAACTGCCTGGTGCCGGTGGTCAAGGTGATCCTGGAGCGGTTCGGCTTCGTGCATGGGTTCATGACGACGGTGCACTCCTACACCAACGACCAGCAGATCCTCGACCTGCCGCACAAGGACCTCCGCCGGGCGCGGGCCGCCGCGGTGTCGATCATCCCGACCAGCACCGGCGCGGCCAAGGCCACCTCGCTTGTGCTCCCCGAGGTCAAGGGCAAGCTCGACGGGGTGTCGCTCCGGGTGCCGACGCCGGATGTCTCGGTGGTGGCGCTCTCCGCGGAGGTCAAGCAGGCCACCACGGCGGAGGCGGTCAACGCGGCGTTCCGCGAGTACGCCGACGGCGCGATGAAGGGGGTGCTGGCGGTGAGCGACGAGCCGCTGGTGTCGGTCGACTACATCGGCAACACGGCGTCGAGCACCATCGACCTCGCCTCCACAAACGTCGTGGACGGGACGCTGGTCAACATCACGAGCTGGTACGACAACGAAATGGGGTACTCGGCGCGCTGCGTGGACCTCCTGCGGTACATCGGCGCCCGCCTGTGAAGCGCACGCTGGCCTCGCTCGACCCGGCCGCGCTGGAGGGCCGCCGGGCGCTGGTCCGCGTCGACTTCAACTGCCCCATCGCCGACGGGCGGGTCACCGACGACCTCCGGATTCGGGCGGCGCTCCCCACCATCCGCTACCTGCGGGACCACGGCGCGCGCGTGGTGCTGCTGTCCCACCTCGGGCGGCCGAAGGGCGCCCCGGACCCGAAGTACTCCATGGCGCCGGTGGTCCGCGCCCTTGAGGGGCTGCTCGGTTCACCCGTGAGCTTCCTGCCCGACCCGACCTCCGAGGCGGCGGTGGCCGCGACCCGGCACCTGCCGCGCGGCGGCATCGCGGTCGCGGAGAACACCCGCTTCTATCCCGGCGAGGAACAGAACGACCCGGGGCTGGCGGCGCGGTTCGCCGCCCTGGGAGACCTCTACGTCAACGACGCCTTCGGCTCCGCGCACCGCGCGCATGCGAGCACCGCCGGCGTGGCGCAGCTGCTCAAGCCGGCCGTGTCGGGATTCCTGATGGAAAAGGAGCTGCAGTACCTGGGGCAGGCCCTCTCCGAGCCGAAGCGGCCCTTCGTGGCGGTCATGGGCGGGGCGAAGATCTCGGGCAAGATCGACCTCATCGAGGCGCTGCTGCCCAGGGTGGACGCGATCCTCGTCGGGGGCGCCATGGCCTGCACCTTCTTCCGGGCGATGGGACTGGAGGTCGGGACCTCCCTCGTCGAGCCGGACCGGGTGGAGATGGCGCGGGCGCTGATGGACCGTGCGGCGGGCAGGATTGTCCTCCCCGTCGGCGCGGTGGTGGCCCGGAAGCTGGACGGCGCCGCGGAAACCCGCTCGGTCGGCCGAGACGCGATTCCCCCGGGGTGGGCCATGTTCGACATCGACGCCGCGAGCGAGCGGGAATTCGCCGCCCGCATCGCCGCGGCGGGCACCGTGATCTGGAACGGCCCGATGGGCGTCTTCGAGACGCCCCCCTTTGACCACGGCACGATGGCGATTGCCCACGCCATGGCGCGGGCCACCGACGCCGGCGCCGTGACCGTGGTCGGCGGCGGCGACTCCGCCGCCGCGGTGGCGGCCGCGTCGCTGGCCGACCGCATGACACACGTTTCCACCGGCGGTGGCGCCTCCCTCGAATTCCTCGAGGGCAAGGTGCTCCCCGGTGTCGCCGCCCTCGACGAAAGCTGAGGATTCGATGCGCTCACTCCCGCTGGTCGCCGCCCTCCTCATTCCGCTGACCGCCGCCGCGCAGGCCAGGCAGGCACCGCCGCCGGGCTTCGACGACTATGTCGCCAAGGTGATGAGGCAGTTCGAGGTGCCCGGCATGGGCATCGCCATCGTCAAGGACGGCCAGGTCGTCCTCGCCAAGGGGTACGGCGTCAAGCGGCTCGGGTCGCCCGACAAGGTCGACGCCGACACCCGCTTCGGGATCGCGTCGAACACCAAGGCGTTCACCGCGCTGGCCATCGGGATGCTGGTGGAGCAGGGGAAGCTGGAGTGGGACGCGCCGGTGGTGAACTATCTCCCCCAATTCATGATGTGGGACTCCTGGGTGACGCGACAGATCACCGTCCGCGACCTCCTGGTCCACCGGAGCGGGCTCGGGCTCGGCGCCGGCGACCTCCTCTGGTGGCCCCCGAGCACCTACACCCCGCAGGAGATCATGCGGCGGCTGCGGTATATCGAACCGGCCACCAGCTTCCGCAGCGCGTACGCCTATGACAACGTGCTGTACCTGGTGGCGGGGCAGCTGATCGAGGCGGTGTCGGGCAAGAGCTGGTCGGACTTCGTCACGGAGCGCATCATCCGGCCCGTCGGCATGAAGGAAGCCACGACGACCCACGCCTCCGCGGGCGAGACCGGCGGCAACGTGGCCGCGACCCACGCACGGGTGGACGGCAAGGTGGTGGTGGTGAAGCCGTTCGACGACCCGAACACCGATCCGGCCGGCGGCATCAACGCCGGCGCGGCCGACATGGCGCGGTGGATGATCGCCCAGCTCGATTCCGGACGGGTGGGAGACACGCGGCTCTGGAAGGCGAGCACGACGCGCCAACAGTGGACGCTGGTCACGCCGGTGGCCTTCGGTAACCCGCCGCCGGACCTGGCGCCCCTCCGCCAGAACTTCAACGGCTACGCCCTCGGGTTCTTCGTGCGCGATTACCGCGGGGTGAAGCTCGTGACCCACACCGGCGGCCTCCCGGGGTACGTGTCCCTGCTCATGATGCTTCCGGACCAGAAACTCGGCGTCGTGGTGCTCACCAACCAAGAGTCGGGCGCCGCCTTCCAGTCGATCGGCCTGCATGTGCTCGACTACTACCTCAAGGCCCCTGCCTTCGACTGGCTCGGAGGGTACGCCGCGCGGGTAGCGCGGTTCGACTCGATCATCGCTGCGCAGCAGAAGGAAGCGGTGGCGAGCCGGGACACGGCCTCGCGGCCCTCGCTCCCGCTGGCCGGCTACGCCGCCACATACGAAGACCCGTGGTACGGCCCCATCACCGTCGCGCTGGAGGGCAACGGATTGGTCATGCGGTTCGACCACACCCCGGCGCTGGTCGGCGACCTCGAGCACTGGCAGTATGAGACCTTCCTGGTGCGCTGGCGGGACCGCGAGCTCCGCGCCGACGCCTACGTCACCTTCACCCTCGACGAGAGCGGCAAGGTGGCGTCCGCCAGCATGAAACCGGCCTCCGACGAGGTCGACTTCAGCTTCGACTTCCAGGACCTCCACCTGACCCCGGTCCGGAAGCAGTAGCCGATGCGCCCGCTCCTCTTCGCCGCCAACTGGAAGATGCAGGTGGACCCCGCCGAGGCGAGAGGATTCGCCGCCGAGTTCATCGGAGCCACCTCCCCGGCGAGCGGGAGGACGCTCTGGTTCTTCCCCTCGGCCGTCTCGCTCGAGGCGGCCGCCGGGGCGTTCAAGGGGAGGCCTGACATACGGGTCGGTGCCCAGGACGTGCACTGGGAACCGAAAGGCGCCTTCACCGGCGCCACCTCGATTCCGCTCGCCAGGGGGGCAGGGGCGGTTGGGGCGCTGGTGGGTCACTCGGAGCGCCGCCATGTCTTCGGCGAGACCGATGAGGAGATCGGCCGGAAGGTACGGGCGCTGCTGGGGGCCGGCATCACCGCCTTTCTCTGCGTCGGGGAAAAACTCGAGGAGCGCGACGCCGGGAAGACCGATGCCGTGGTGCGCCGGCAGCTTCGCGCCGGGATTGCCGGCGTGGAGCCGGCGGCGCTCGGGGCGCTGGTGGTGGCCTACGAGCCGGTCTGGGCTATCGGGACGGGGAAGAACGCTACTGCTGAAGACGCCGCTCGGGTGCACAACGTCCTCCGCGCGGAGCTGAAGAACCTGGGGGCTCCCGAGGGGGTGCCGGTGCTCTACGGCGGGAGCGTCAATCTCGGCAACGCCCTGGGCCTCCTGGCCCGGCCGGAAATCGACGGGGTTCTCGTCGGGGGCGCGAGCCTCGACCCCGATGTCTGGGCGGAAATCGTCGGGCTGGGGAGTTGAACCTCGGGGGACGCCCGATTATTCTTGCAGACTGTCTCACAACGGAAACCAGGCATGTTCGGCTTTATTCTGACGCTACTTATCATCGACGCCCTGCTGCTCTCGGTGGTCGTGCTGCTCCAGGCGGGGCAGGGCGGCGGCCTGGCCGCGCTCGGCAGCGGTGGCGGCACCGAATCGTTCGTCGGGGGCCGGCAGGCGGTCACCATCCTGACGCGGTCCACCTGGTGGCTCGGCGGGACCTTCCTGGCGCTCTCCCTCATCCTGTCGGTCATGTCGGCCGGGCGCACCTCCGCCGCGTCGGACGTCGAGCGGCTCCTGCGGCAGCAGCAGCAGCAACAGCAGGCGGCGCCCGCCGCAGGGGCTCCGCTCCCGCTTGGTGGCACCGAGGCGGCTCCCGCCGAGGGCGCGCCGACCACGCCGCAGCCCCAGCCTCAGCCATAATGACGCTGTGTCCTCTCCAGGGCGGGGTGGCCGGATGACCGGCCGCCCCGCTTTCGTATTGCTGGAGGACGGCACCTGGTTCCCCGGATTCGTCGGCCGGGAAGCGGCGCCCGCGTACGGCGAGGTCGTCTTCACGACCAACCTGACCGGATACCAGGAAACCTTCTCCGATCCGAGCTACCTCGGGCAGATCGTCGTCATGACGGCCCCCATGATCGGCAATTACGGCGTCAACACCGAGGATCTGGAGTCCGGCAGGCCGCAGGTGTCCGGCGTGGTGGTCCGCGAGCTGGCCAGGCGGCATTCGAACTGGCGGGCCACGGAGTCGCTCGACGGGTGGCTGTCGGCGCACGAGGTCCCGATCATCTCCGGGGTGGACACCCGGCGCCTGACCCGGCACATCCGGTCGAAGGGCGCCATGCGGGGGGTCATCGCCGAGGGGGAAGCGCCCGCCGACGCGACGCGAAGGAATCTCCTCAAGTCCGCCAGCATGGAGGGGTTGGACCTCGCCTCCAGGGCCACCGTGGCCGAGCCCTATACCCAGGGAACGGCCGGGCCACATGTTGTGGCCTTCGACTTCGGAATGAAGCGGAACATCGTGGAGATGCTCGAGGCGTCGGGGTGTCGGGTCACCGTTGTTCCGGCCACGACCGGGGCGGCCGACGTCAGGGCGCTCAAGCCGGCCGGGGTCTTCCTCTCAAACGGGCCTGGGGATCCGGCGGCGGTCACCTATGCCTTTCCGGTCATTCGCGAGCTCGCTGAAAGCGGTCTTCCAACCTTTGGTATCTGCTTGGGGCATCAGCTCTTAGCTCTGGCGTTCGGCGGGCACACCGTCAAGATGCCGTACGGGCATCGGGGCGGGAATCACCCGGTCAAGGACCTGGCCAGCGGGAAGGTCCTGATCACGACCCAGAACCACGGCTTTGCGGTGGCGGGAGGGGAGGGCGGGGTGCCGGGAGCCCCGGACCTGGCCGTCACGCACCTGAATCTGAACGACCAGACGGTCGAAGGGCTGCGGCACCGGAGCCTCCCGGTGTTCGCCGTCCAGTACCATCCGGAGGCCGCCCCGGGCCCCCACGACGCCTACCCCCACTTTGCGGAGTTTGTCCGGTCCCTCCGGCAAGCTGGGACCGGCTGACCCCCAACCCATTGACAGACAACAGGTAAGCCCATATTATCGGCCTGTCCGGCGTGTATTCAACGCCCGCCTCATGAGACCCTCCTGGGGGATGCATGACCAAGGCCGACCTCGTTGAGCAGGTGACCGCATCGATCGCCCGCACCGCCGGGCCCATGATTTCGAAGAAGGATTGTGCGCGCGTCGTCGATGCGTTTCTCGACGCCGTCAAGGGAGCGCTCAAGGAGCAGCATAACATTGAGGTGCGCGGGTTTGGCACTTTCAAGATCCGACGCCGGAAGACGCGGATGGCTCGCAACCCTCGCACTGGAGAACCGGTGGAAGTGGCGGCGCGCCCGGTCCCTGTCTTCAAGCCCAGCAAGGAGTTGCGCTCCCTCGTGGCCGAGGAATCGGATGTCATCTCCTCCGGGGGCGCCGACGGCGACGATTGACGCCGCT
>DASUFQ010000101.1:0-2520 GCA_036274515.1 Gemmatimonadales bacterium
CAGGAATCGTCCCACTCCCGCGGCCACCACCGGGGCATCGGGCGGCATCGGCTCGTCCGATAGCAGGCGCTCGGCCGCGGCGTGGAGCCGGTGTGCCTGGGCTCCGGCCAGCCCGCGCGCGAGCTCCCGCCAGTGCTCCAAGTCCGCGCTCTCCGCCTCGCGACCAATCATCCGGGCGAGCCGGCGGGCGCTTCCCGCGGTGGACTTCTCGCCGCCATCCGTGGTGGGATGCTGGTCGGCGCCCTCGGGCAGCTGCCCGGTCAGCCGATAGATGTCGGCCGTCGTGGCGAACCATTCCGCCATGAGCGGCACTCGCGCTCCCCCGAAGGGCACCGCTTCGGCCATCGCCATCACCGGTGTCCGGACCACCCCGGCGTAGACCAGCTCGCCCGAGACCAGCCGCGTTGCGTCGTCCCGGCCGCGCGCCCGAATCCGGCCTCCGCCAACCGGGATCAGGTCGGTCGTGGTGCTGCCCACATCCACCAACAGGGCGTCGGGCTCGAACATCGCGACCACCGCGGCGGAGGCCAGCCAGTTGGCCGATGCTACCCGAAGCGGGTCGGCCGCGGCCTCGTCGGCGGAGCAGAAGCCCGCACCGGTATCGAAGAACCGGAGCTGCCCGGCGCCGCAGCGCCGCTCCATCTCCACTACGAGCGTGCGCACACCCTCGGCGCGAGTCGCGAAGAGGTCCACCATCTCTCCGGTCATCGTGACCGCGTGCAATTCGCCCGTGCCCAGCTCGGTGAGGGCAAGGTCCAGCGCGGTGTGCAGCTCGGCCAGGCCGCGCCAGAGGGCACAGGGGAGCAGCACCACACCCTCCACCCGTCCGTCCGAGCCGAGACGCGCCGCCTTCAGGTGGGCGCCGCCGAGGTCCCATCCGATCACGCTGTCAGGCGGCATGTTCGGGCTGGAGTGCGAGCTCTACCACGGTCCCCGACCAGGGGCGCTGGGCGGGAAGCTCACCGGAGCGCCGGAGGTCGAGCACCTTGGCCGCCACGTTCCGGCCGAGAGCCGCGGGCAGGCCGCAATACGAGGTCGTGAGGCGGGGGTTCACTTCGAGCACGAGCGGCCCATCGGCACCGATCAGGAAATCAACGCCGACGTAGCCCCAGAGGCCCGGGATCGCGGCAGCGACCTCCCCGCCGAGGCGATGGACGCGCGGATCCGCCGGAGGCCGGGCGTTGACGGCGAGCGCATCGAGATGGAGCCGGCCCCCGCGCCAGGTGAGCCGCTGCCGGTTGCATGCGAGCAGGCGCGCCCGGCCGCCGGCGCAGAGGAGGGAGAGGCTCCAGGGCTCGCCCTCGATCCAGGGCTGGGCCACCAGTCGGCCCGCCGCCGAGCGAAGGCGGGTTTCCGCCTCCGCAGCATCATCGAGGGGCTCGAGGCCATCGCCACCGGCCCCGTCATCCGGCTTCACCACCCAGGGGCCTGGAAGCGATGGGACAGGGTCCCCCGCACCGCAGGTGGGCACCACCGGAACGCCTCGTCCAGCGAGCGCTCGGGCGGTGGCCAGCTTGCTGGCCGCCAGGCGAACTGCGTCCGGGGTGCACCCCAGCAGCGTCCGTCCGGCGGCCGTGACGGAAGCCCCGAGGCGCTCGAGGGCCCCTCCGCTTTCGGGAGCAGTCGGCCAGACGGCGTCCGCCGCCGTCATCCCGCGGACGAAGAGCTCCTCCGGGTTCTCGCCGGGCAAAGGGTACAGCGTCTCACACCCCGCGAGCGGGGGGAGTCGTGGATCGCGGCTCGCGATGACGTGAACCCCTTCGATGCCGGCCAGCTCACCGACCAGCGTACCGAGCATCAGGTCGCCTTCGCGAGCCAGACTCGGGGGAAGCGGCTGACCGAGCAACGCACCGCCACTGAAGAACTCGAAGGCGAAGATTCTCATCGCCAGCTCACGCGGCCTGCCGGCCGAGCGACCGGCTGAAAGCGTGGAGGCGTCGCCGCAGCAGGGCCATCGTCCGGGGGACATCGGGGCCGGTCGCGTGCACGGTGCAGACCGGGTCGCCCGCGGTGAAGCGCGTCCCGCGGATCGGCAGATCGCGGCACCAGCGGGGGAACCGCATCTTCGCTTCCTCGGCCGGCGCGTCGGCATGCACGACCGCGTGAGCCCGAACCGCGCGGCGCACCGCCGGGCGGCGCGGCAGCTCTCCACCGCACGCACGCAGGTGCCATTGGAGCAGTCCGCCGCGGTAATCCGGGTCGTACAGCTCGAACGTGGCCGTGGGCCGCGGATTGAGCTCCAACACCAGCCACTTCTCCCGCCGCAGGATGAAGTCGAGGCCGTTGAGGCCGACCAGACCGGTCTCGGCGACCAGTGCGTCGACGGCGGCCTCGATCTCGCTGCGGAGCCGGGGCCGAAGCGTGAGACCTCCGACCGCGCCACCATAGAGGTAGGGCCGTCCGGGCCGAGTGGCCGTCCACTGCCGGTTGAAGCCCAGCACTCTCGCGCGGCGTCCGTCCGCCAGGAAAGTGGCAGACAGCGTGTCACCCGATTCGATGCGCTGGTAGTAGCCGCCCCCG
>DASUFQ010000102.1:0-8152 GCA_036274515.1 Gemmatimonadales bacterium
TTCACGGAGGAAGGGTACCGCCCGGCCGGATGGGAGGAAAGTCAGGCGCGGGCAAAGCGCCGCCCCGGCTCCTGCCGCGCGACGCCGTGGAGTTCGAGTACCGAGAGCGCCGGCAGGAGCTCGGCGGCGGGCGCGCCGATGACCTCGATCAGGGCGTCGAGATGACGGGGGGTCGTGTCGAGCGTCTGGAACACCCGCCGCTCGAAGAGGGTGAGCGGGACGGACGCCAGAGCGGAGGCGGCGACGCCTCCGCTGTCCTTGGGTGGCCGGACCGCCGCCACCTCCGGGTACGCGGCCAGGAGGTCGGCAGCCACCAGGAAGGGGGCGGCGCCGTCCCTAAGGAGGCGATTGGTGCCCACCGAGGTCGGGCTCGTGATGGCGCCGGGGACAACCATGACATCCCGGCCCTGGGCCAGGGCGGCCTCGACGGTGATCAGGGTGCCGGAGCCCGACGCGGCCTCGACCACCACCGTCACCCGCGCCAGACCGCTGATGAGCCGGTTCCTCCGCTGAAAGCTGCCGGCGGTAGGCCGGTTTCCCGGCGGAAACTCCGTCAGGAGCAGCCCCTCCCGGCGCATCCGCTCGTAGAGCAGCCGGTTGGCCGACGGGTAGATGACGCCGAAGCCGTTGCCGAGGACGCCGATCGAATCTCCACCGTGGTCCAGCGCGGCGAGATGCGCCACGGCATCGAGCCCGCGGGCCATCCCGCTGACCACGCAGAGTCCGCCATCCACCGCCGCCTGAACGACGAGCCCGCAGGCGTCGGCGCCGTAGGCCGAGTGGCTTCGGCTCCCGACCACCGCCACCGCCGCGCGGCCGAGGAGTTCGAGCCGCCCGAGGACAAAGAGCGCGGCGGGCGGCTCGGGGATGTCGGCGAGGATGCCGGGGTAGGCGGCGTCTCCCGGGACCAGGCACACCCCGCCGTGCGACTCGACCTCGCGGAGGACCCGTTCCCCCTGGGCCACCGAGGTGCCCTTGATGGCGCTCGCGCAGGCGCGGGAAATCCCGGGCAGGGCGCACAAAAACTCGAACGGCGCCGAGAGGGCGCCGTAGGCGGTGGAGCAGGAGTCGAGCAGGGTGGTCCGGCGGGCGTGCCCGATCCCGTTGACGAGGGCGAGCGCCACCTGAGCGGCCCGCTCCTGGTCGGAGGGCGGAGGCACCGTCACTCGTCGAGCCAGCTTTCGTCGACGGGGGGCGGCTCCTGCGCCTTGGCGGTGGCCACGAACTGCCAGAGATACGCCTTCAACTCCTCGAGCCCGCTCCCCGAGGCGCTGGAGATCGTGAGCTGCCGGTCGGCGTCCGGCGCGCGGAGGGTCGGGACGTCGTCCCCTTCGGGGAGGAGATCGCGCTTGCTCAGGACGACGACATGCGGCCGGTCGGCCAGCGTGTCGGAATACTGGCGGACCTCCGCGCGTAGCTGGTCGAAGACCGCCTGCGGATCCTCGGCGTCGAGCGGCACCAGGAAGGCGAGGACACGAGTGCGCTCGACGTGCTGCAGGAACTTGAGGCCGAGCCCCTTCCCTTCGTGCGCGCCCTCGATGATCCCCGGGATGTCGGCCACCACGAACGTCCGCGAGCCCGACAGCTGGACCACGCCGAGATTCGGCTCGAGGGTGGTGAAGGGATAGTCGGCAATCTTGGGCCGGGCGGCGCTGAGCACCGAGAGGAGGGTGCTCTTCCCGGCGTTCGGCTCGCCCACGAGCCCGACGTCGGCGATCAGCTTGAGCACCAGCTCGATGTCCCGCTCCTGGCCTTCCTCGCCCGGCTCCCATTCGCGCGGGGCCTGGTGGGTGGGAGTGGTGAAGCGCGCGTTGCCCCGCCCACCGCGCCCGCCCCGTGCCACCCGGAACAGGTCGCCATCCTCCAGGATCTCGGCCAGCAGCTCCCCGCTCTGGGCGTCCCGGACGACGGTGCCCGGGGGCACCGGCATGTAGATGTCCTCCGCCGAGGCGCCGGTCTTCGTCTTCCCCTTGCCGTGTTCTCCCCGGCCCGCCTTCCAGATGGTCCGATAGCGGTAGTCGAGGAGGGTGGCCAGGTTCGCGTCGCCGCGGATGAAGACATGCCCGCCATGCCCGCCGTCGCCGCCGTCGGGGCCCCCCTTCGGCTTGAACTTGAACCGGGCGAATGACGACGCGCCCGACCCGCCGGTGCCCGCAATGACCTTGACCACCGCCCGATCGATGAACATCAGCCTGCCTCCATCCACCCGGCGCGCACCGCCGACCAGAGTCTTGCGAGTTCCGCCCGTTCCGCGGGGTCGAGCTCCGGGGTGACGAGCGCGAGCGCCTGCTCCACCTGCGCCACCGTGGCGCCGCCGTTGAGGGCGCCGCGCAGGTGCGAATGCATCTGGCGCGGCGTCCGGAGGACGGCGGTCTGCACCACGGTGCAGAGTTCGCGGCGCATCAGGTCGAGCCCCGCGCGACCGAGGGTCCGGCCGTAGCCCTCCACCAGCATCCAGCGATCGACCGCCGGGTGCAGGGCCCGCACGTTGCTCCGCAGCTTGGAGTAGTTGGCGCCGTACACCGCGCCGCAGGTTGCCTCGCCGCGCTGCTCCCACGTGGAAACCATGGCGTACTCGGCGTCCGCATCGGTGGCGGGCGCCGGACGGCCGCTCACCGCCCTCCAGATGCCAAAGGCGATGAGCGCCCGCGGGTACCCCACCATCAGGATCGACTGCAGCAGGAGCTCCTCCACCCATTCCGGCGGCGTACCCGCGTCAATTGCCGCAGTGAGCGCCCGCCGGATGGCAGGTTCCTTCCCGCCCGCTGTGGCCGCAGCGGCCCGGAGCAGCGCCACCGTACGGTCATCGAGGAGGGCCGAAGCGTGCATCAGAATAGTCCGCTGTCAGTGGTTCGAGGGCACGCGACGAACGCCCGTCGTACCGTGAAACTGCAGGTCGCCGGCGGACCGGATGACCCCGGTGGGCTGCCTCCGGGTGTTCCGGAGTTCCGGTCGGGCGTGCCACGCCAGTGCCTCGGCGGGGAATTCCACGCCGAATCGTTCCGCGACCTGCGCCAGGGCGCCGAGCAGGGCCACCGGGGCGCTGCGCGAGTCGCCATCGGTCACCTTCAGTGACAGGCCGAGCCCCAGCGCAGGCCACGCGGCGCTGTACACCCCCTCCGCACCGATCTTGGCCAGGATCGTTCCTCCCGACTCCCGCATCAGGTCGGTGCAGGGTCGGCGGGTGCCGCCTACGAGCTCCGGATGCCGCAGCATCGCCTCCCGCACCCGGACGGCGGCAGGCTCCACACTCACCCCGAGGCGCGCGTACGCCAGCGCCATGGCGCGAAGCGGCAGCGCGAAACAGGCCGTGGTGCAGCCATCGACCCCGAGCACGACCTCGTCGCGCGATACCCCGGTCCACCGCACCACTTCGTCGAGAATCCGCTCCTGGACCGGATGCCCGGCGCGCTCATAACCGGAGGTCGGCCACTCCTGATGGCGGGCGAGCGCCAGCATTCCGGCGTGCTTGCCGGAGCAGTTGCTCCAGGCAGGAGTGATCGGGGTCCCGGCTCGAAGGGCCGCTTCGTGGACCGTGCTCGAGATCGGCGGGTGGGGGCCGCAGGCCAGGTCCTCCTCCCGGCAGCCAATGGCCTCGAGCATCCGGCCGGCGAGCGCGACATGCACCGGTTCGCTTGAATGCGAAGCGCACGCCAGGGCGATCGCCTCGGGGCCGAGGCCGTAGTGGTCCGCCGCCCCGCCAGCCACCATGCCCATCGCCTGGAACGGCTTGGCGGCCGAGCGCCAGAAGGTCACGAGATCCGGGTCGCCCGCGGTGGCCACGAGGGCGCCGGCGGAGTCGGTCGCGGCGAGCGCCACCGAATGCACCGACTCGACGAGGTCGCCACGGGTGAGTTCGACGCGGAACGGGGTGGATGGCATGGGGGTCAAAGATAGCCGACCGCGGCAGCGCCGGGGCGGCGCGCTCCCCTTCCCCTTTGGGCGCGCCGGGCGCACGTTTCGAGACCGTTCCCCTTCCACGCTCCCAAGGACCGCCCGTGCGCTCGAGTACCCCTCCCCCGCCGATGCCCCGCGACCGCGTCCTGAAGCTCATCGAGCGGATGGCGAAGAGCCGCATCGTGGTCGTCGGGGACATCATTCTCGACCGCTACCTGATCGGGGACACCGAGCGGCTTTCCCCGGAGGCTCCGGTGCCGGTGGTGAGCGTGCGGCACCACCGCTCCGCGCTGGGCGGCGCGGCCAACGTGGCGGCCAACGTCGCCGCGATGGGCGCCACCTGCCAGCTGATCGGCGTCCTGGGAGACGACGCGACGGGGCGTGCGCTTCGCGCCGAGATGGCCACGCTGCGCCTGACCGACGAATTCGTGGAGACCATCGCGGGGCGGCCGACCACGTCCAAGACGCGCGTGCTGGCCCGGGGGCAGCAGGTGGTGCGGATCGACGAGGAGGTCGACCGGCTCCTGGACGAGGCGGAGCTGAAACGGGTCACGGACCGGGCGGAGGAGGCGCTGGCCGACGCCGACGCGCTGCTGCTGGAGGACTACAACAAGGGGCTCCTGGCGCCCGCCCTGATCCGGGCCACGATGGACCTCGCGAAGAAGCGCGGGATCCCCGTCGTGGTGGACCCGAAGTTCCGCCAGTTCTTCGATTACACCGGCGCCACCGTCTTCAAGCCCAATCGCCGCGAAATGGAGGCGGCCCTCGGCGCGGCGGTGGACCTCGAGCACCGCGATGCCCTGCCCGCGGCGTTGAGCCGGCTGAAGGTGGACAATCTCCTGCTGACCCTCGGCGCCGACGGGATGGTGCTGGTCACCAAGGACAAGAAGACGATCCACCTCCCGTCGCTGGCGCGCGAGGTGTACGACGTGTCGGGCGCGGGTGACACGGTCACGGCCTGGGTGGGCACCTGCCTGGCCGCGGGGGCCGCCGTGCGCGAGGCGGCACAGCTCGCCAACATCGCGGCCGGCATCGAGGTCGGGAAGGCGGGGGTGGCCACCGTGTCGCCGGCGGAGGTCCTGGCGATGCACGACGAGCGGTTCGACCAGATCGGGCGGCTCCGGCGCGGGGGCCTGATCTAGGCGGCGCGGTCTTGCCCGGCACCCCCCGGCGCGATTAGACTCCCGCTCCCGAAACACCGGGCGATTAGCTCAGCTGGTTAGAGCGCGCGCCTCACATGCGCGAGGTCGGGGGTTCGAGCCCCTCATCGCCCATACCGACACTCGACAAAACCCCGCCCGGTCCAATCACGGACCGGGCGGGGTTTCGGCATTGCGGGAGTGCCGCCCGCAGATCAGGTGCCGGTGACCTGCACCGAATCGATGCCGACCTGGAAGAAGTTTTCGCCCACGGCGACCGCAAACCGCAACCGGACGGTGTCGCCGGCAAAGGCGCTCAAGTCGGCAGCCACCGTGACGTTCGCGTTGAGGGGATCGCCAGGCATCGTCTGGTAGAGGTTCTGCAGGACCCCGGCCCCGACATCATCGATATCCGCCGCCCGGTCCATCACGTCGATCCGGAACTGCTGGTTCGGCACCAGGCCTCCCGTGAGGAGCCCGGTGGTCGGCGAGATGACATAGTCGGTGTACTCATTGTTCAGGTAGATCCTGGCGGTGAAGCTCGCCGTCTTGCCGGCGGGGATGGCGATGTCCTGGTACAGGATGGTCGTATTGTCAGTGACCTGGTCGAACAGCGCCCAGAACGCCCCTTCGGCCGGGAGGGGCACGGGGCGCGCGCTCATGGGCGTCATTGTGTCGCCAGTGGCGAACACGCCGCCGCTCACGGTCGTCACCGCGGAATCGGTCCAGCCCGTCAGGTCCCCCGTTTCAAAGGTGCCGTTCGACACGAGATATACCGGCGGGGTCGGGCCAGTCGGCTCGTCGCTGCAGGCTCCGGCGACGACGGTCGCAAGCAGGGCTCCAGCAATGAACAGTTTTCGCACGGGGTTCTCCGGGAGACGAGGGAGGAAGGGGCTGGCGTACGGCGAGAAGACTGCGAGGAGGCGGCCCATCGGGCGCCGAGGCGGGCACAGCGGTCATTGCAGCGAGCACCGTTCCTGCGGTCGGTTACGGTGCCGATAACAGGTACCTTAGGTCATTCCGGGTGGGAGCGCAACCATGGATCGCGTATGTCCTCACCCGACCACGTCGCCGAGCCGGCGGCGCCAGAACACCGCCCCGTTCCGGAGCACACTCTTCGAGCGGAGCAGCGCGCCGTTGTCCCGGCGCAACCAGAGGACGGTCGGCGCCCCACCGGCCTGGTAGCCGAGCCGCCACGCCGCCGTCGTTTTCCCGCCAACGGCGATCGAATCCACCCCCTCCACCTGGACCTCCACATCGTGAAATCCACGAGGCGGGTTGTAGGACATGAACCGCGCGTGGAATCCGGCGGCGAGCGGGAGCGCCCGAAGCACCTCGAGATCGGCCACGCCGAGGAAGTAGGGGCTCGGGGCGCCCTCGGCGACGACCCGCGGGGTGGAGTCTCCTGCCTGCACCGTGCCGGTGGCGCTGTCGGCGCTGAAGCGGAACCGCTGGATTTCCTGGTCCACCTGCGCCCAGTACCGGACCGGCGCGAGGGTGCCGGCGTTCACGATCGAGGAGTCGAGGTCGGAGGATCCGCTCCGGGAGTAGTGCTGCTCCAGCACGCATACCTGGGCCCCGCCCTCCCTCGAGGGAGCCCATGTTCGGCGCAGGGTGGCGACGACCCGCTCCGGCTGGCCCGGGGCGAGCAGGACGAGTTCGAAGGTGTCGACGGCCGCGGGCGCGCACGACGGCTGGAGGCGGGGCGACGCTGGGGTCACGACGGTGGGCGATTGCACTGCGAGGATCAGGAGTGTTCCAGCCAGGCCAGCGGTCATTCGGCGCTCATCGAGGAGGGTCTGCTCCTCTACGGGCCGGCTCGCACCCTGGATTCAGCGGTCGGCCGCACCAGGCATCGGATGTGCCGTCATGCCGCCGGGCGCAGCGGGGCCGGGGGCGGCGGCGACCGCATCGCCCTGACCAGGACCACCCCCGCCGCGAGCCCCAGCAGGCCGAGGATCGCGAGCCCCGCAAAGATCCGCCAGAGGATCCGGTCGACCAGGTCGATCAGGGCCCCGTCCATCGCATGATCCACCAGGCGCCCGGCGGCCGCCTCCGCGTCGGCCAGGGTGGCGATCCGTTCGGCGGTGACACGCGCGAGGATGCTGTCCCGCTCGATGGAGAGGGCCGCGAGCAGCGCCTCCCGCTCGGCGGTGACCGCCCGGAGCACCGCCAGGCGCTCGGACGTCACCAGGAAGGGCACGCCCTCGGCGACCTCCGCCATCCGGTCCACCGAGGCGGTCACGCTGGTCAGCGAGCGCACGAGGGTGTCGACCACCGGTTGGCTGCCGGCGCTCGCCAGCAGGAGCTCCGCCTGCCACCGCGCCTGCTTGAGCAGGTTGCGCTGGATCTGGTCGACCCGCTGGTCGAGGAGGCGGACCGTGAGCTCGATGTCCCCCACCGCGGCGAGCGCGGAGCGATCGGTGGACAACTGCTGGAGGACGGTGTCGGCCACGCTCGTCCGCCCGACCAATGGCGAACGGATCGGGTGCGCGGCGGCCAGCGGCTCGAGCACCGCGAGCCAGCGCCCCGACGCCCCGGCCGGCGCGATCTCGTCGACCAGGTCCAGCAGGCGGGCCAGGCTCCGCTCGACCGCCTGCACCGCCACCGGCTGTTCCGCGCCGAAGAGGTCCCGTCCCGGCCCCGTCGTGAGGTAGGTCTGCATCTGGAGGAGGAACATGATCAGGTCGGCCAGCGCGACCGTCGGATCCCGGGCCAGCGCGGCGCTCTGGATCGCCGTGCTGGAGACCAGCTTCCACTGGAGGGTGTTGATCCGGACCGGGGTGCTGTCGGTGACGGCGGCGATCGTGTCCGCGGCCCGCTCGAGCTCGTTCGCCGCCTGCTGCGACCGGCCGAGGACGACGGAGCGGAGCGCCTCCACGGGGGCGGTCACGTTGGTGCGACTCATGACCGCCGGTTGAACCGGCTTCGAGTTGAGCGAGCAGCCGCCGGCAGCGAGTGCCCCGAAGAGCAGCAACAGCAGCAGGCCGGCACCGCGACGCTCGGCATGAGGGGGCGACAGGCGCATGACACCTTTCCACGTCTGGGGGGCCGCGGAGAATCGTTTCTCGCCTGGCCGCAACCTCCTCCTATCATACGTCCCGCCGGCCCATCCG
>DASUFQ010000103.1:0-13121 GCA_036274515.1 Gemmatimonadales bacterium
GAAGGGCTATCCCTCATCGCGATCGGGAGGGCCCGGTCCCGGTCTGGCCGCCGGCGGCCCAGCGCTACGCTCGACACGTCGCGGGCCGGATTCCCGACCTTCCAAGCCTGGAGGGCCCGCGGGATGCCGCACCGCCGGCCCGCGCCGATGGTGAAGACGACTCGCCCCGATCGTCCCGCCGGGTGACGGGCCGGCGTGCGCTGGCAGTCGGCGAAGGGACCCCGGCCCGCACCGAAGCATGGTTGCACCCCTTTCGGGTCGTGGAGCACTTCCGCGTGACTCCCGCCGGTGCGGCGGTGCGCTGGCTCGTGGCACTGGAGCACCCGATCCTCTCCTGCGAGCTGGTGTCCGAAGGCGGCGGGCCGGTCGAGGCGGAGTGGACGACCGACCTGCGCCGTGCCTGGCCCTATCCGGCGGGGTGCTGTGGCGACCTCCAATTCTCGGCGGACACAGCTGGCGGCCGCGCCCTGGTGGCGCTCGCGGGAGACCCCTTCCGGCTGATCGTGTCGGTCGACGGGGGAACGCTCACCGCCGAGCCCGCCGAGGGCCCCGCGGTGCGGTTCACCATCCGCGCAGCGGGACGCTGCCGGGTGCACCTGATCGGCGCTGCCGACGAAGCCGACCTCGACCGTTCCCGCCAGGTGCTGGCACGGCGACAGCTCGCCGGCCTGCGGCGGCAGCGCACCGACCACGCGCGGGAGCTCGCCGCCTACCTGACCTCGATCGAGACCCCGGAGGCAACGCTCGGCCCCGCCTTCGAGCGCGCCAAGGCGCAAATGGACGGATGCCTGACCGGCACCCCCGGCGTCGGGCGAGCGCTTGCGGCGGGGGGGCTCGCGGCTCCACTCCGGGCCGACCGCCCCGCGCCGGCGTGGTATGCGGGGCCGGCGGGGTGCCGGGTCGGCATGGCGCAGCTTGCGGTCGGGGACCGCGGCGCCGCACGCGACACCCTGAAGTTCCTCTCGCTCACGCAGGACCCTGCGGGCCGCATCGTGGAGCGGTGCTCCACCAGCGGGCTGGCGCTGTTCGACGACTCGTGGAGCATCCCCTGGTACCTGCTCCTGGCGTCACGGTACGCCGCATGGACCGGGGAGCTCGATTTCCTGGCGCAGCGGTGGGCGGCGATCCGGCGCGCGCTCGACACCGGAATCACGGCGCGGTTGTGGGAAGGTGGAGCGGAAGTCGGCGCGCGCTGGGCGGCGGCCCTCGAGGCGATCCTCCCGTTGGCCGAAGCGCTCGGTCATCTCGAAGTGGCCGAGGAGGTGGCGGCGCATGCCGCCGCGGCGCGGGAGGGGGCAGGGGCGGCTACGTTTGATGCGGAGCCCGGCCTTGTCGACTTCCGGGCGGGGCGGTTCGCCGCGGGGCTCGACGCCCTTCGACACTCCGCGGCGGGCGACGCCCAGCCCTCCGTCGTGACCACCCTCGCCATGGAGGGGCTCTGGGGGGTCGCGCCCGATGCGCTGGAGGGGGCCGTGAGGATTGCCCCCTGGTTCCCGCCGGACTGGGACGCGATGGCGCTGGAGCGCCTCCGGGTCGGCCGAACCGTCCTCGACGTGTCACTGCGGCGGCGCTTCGGCCAGGTCGCGGCCCGGATCGAGCGGGCGCATGGCCCGCGCATTCACGTCGAGTTCGAACTGCGCGGGGCGCCCCCCGGGGGAACGCTCCACCTTGACGATGTTGAATTGCCGGCCGGGCGTGTGGCGTTTGAAGGCGAAGGCAAGCACGCCCTTATCTGGCACGGCTGACCGACGGGAGCCCGCGCGGCTCTCCACTTCCTGTCCACCCGTTCCCGACGAGTTGTCCCGCCATGCCCAATCGCACCCGCTGGACTCCCGCCCTCGGCCTCGGCCTCCTGGCCCTGGCCGGCTGCCGGCTCGAGTCGCACCCCCCGGCCGGTGTCCCCGCCGACGAGGCGGCGATCCGGTCGGCAGTCGCCGCGTCGCTGGCCAAGTCGGCGCCGTGGGCCCGCATCCTCCGCACCGACGTGCGGCAGGACCGCGACCTCGCCTCGGTCTGGCTGGTCACCTCGCCGCCGCCCAGCGAAGGGGAGGGCGACCGCATCACCCTCCTCGTCCTGCGCCGGGAAGTGGCCGGGTGGGCCATCCAGTTCGAGGGCTCGCCCACGCGCACCGGCCGCTGACCGTTCCGGCGGGCGATTGGCGCGCGGCGGCGGCGCGGGTTCTATTTCGGCCATGACGAGGCCCCGGTGGCAGACGTGACGACCGATACGGCGGGAGCGCTCGGCCTGGTGGCGGCGGTCGCGCGCCTCCTCAACGGCAGCGAGTCGAAGGACGCGATCGGCCGCGTGGCCGAGCTGCTCCGCCGCGGGGTGCCGGCCGGGTCGGTCACCGTCTGGGTGCGCCAGCCGAGCGGCGCGGCGTTCACCCCCTTCACCTCGCCGGCCCCGCCGACGGCCCCCTTTCCGCTCCCCACCCTCGACGCGCTCCCCCCGATCGACGCCTCCGGCCTCCGGCTGACCCTCGAGCACGACGGCTCCATGGTCGGCCTGCTCGACCTGGCCGGGGTCGGGAACGGGCCGGGCCGGCAGGCGGCCACCATCGTGGCCGACCTGCTGGCGCCCCACGTGGCGCTGATCGAGCTCTCGCAGGACCTCGCCTTCGAGGTGGCCGTGCGCGCCCGGCAGATCGAGGAGCAGCGCCGCTTCACCGGCCTCGTGATCGACTCCCTGCCGGTGGGGCTGTACGTGGTGGACCGGGAGTACCGGATCCAGATCTGGAACCGGAAGCGGGAAACCGGCACCCAGGGTGTGCACCGCGACGAGGTGGTGGGGCGGCCGGTGTTCGAGGTGCTGACCCGGCAGTCGGCGGACCAGCTCAAGGCGGAGTTCGACCAGATCTTCGAGTCGGGGCAGATGTCCCAGATGGACATCGAGGTGGCCGACCCCGCCGGCGACCGCTTCTACCGCATCAGCAAGATCCCGATGCGCCTCGGCGGCGACCAGATTTCCCACGTCATCACGATCGGCGAGGACGTGACCGAGTGGTCGCGGATTCACCGCCGGATCATGCAGAACGAGAAACTGGCGGCGGTCGGCCAGCTCGCGGCCGGGGTCATGCACGAGATCAACAACCCGCTCGCCACCATCGGCGCGTGCGCCGCCGCCATGGAGGGCCGGCTCCCCGAGGTGACCCCCTCCTCGCAGGCCGCCTTCCGCGAGTACATCCAGATCATCGACAAGGAAGTCGAGCGGTGCACCAACATCGTCGACGGCCTCCTCGACTTCAGCCGCCCGAAGGGGAAGGAAAAGGCCCCGGTCGCCCTCAACGCCGTCATCGACGACACCTTCTTCCTGCTCAAGCACCACACCCGCTTCAAGAAGCTCATGGTCAAGCGCGAGCTGGCGCCCGACCTGCCCCGGGTGCAGGCCAACGCCGAGCAGCTGGTGCAGGTGCTGATGTCCCTGATGCTCAACGCCCTGGACGCCATGGAGGCGGGCAACGGCACCCTGACGGTCCGGAGCCGCATGGGGGGGCACCGCGGGGCCGAGGTGCTCGTGGAGGTGCAGGACACCGGTGTGGGCATCCCCCGCTCCGAGCTGACGAAGATCTTCGAGCCGTTCTACACCACCAAGGTGCAGGGGCGGGGCACCGGCCTCGGGCTCTCCATCTGCTACGGCATCGTCGAGGACCATCGCGGGCGGCTCGAGGTCGAGAGCCAGCCCGGCTTCGGCGCCACCTTCCGCGTCTTCCTTCCGGCCCTGCCATGAAGATTCTCGTCGTCGAAGACGACCCGACGGTCGGCCCCTACGTCAAGCGCGGCCTCGAGGAGCACCAGAACCACGTGGACCTCGTGGATGACGGGCTCGAGGCGCTGCGCCTCGCCTCGGGCGGCCTCTACGACCTGATGGTGCTCGACCTCCGGCTGCCGGGGATGACCGGGATCGAGATCGTCCGGACCCTTCGGGACCGCGGCGTCACGACCCCGATCCTCATCCTCACGGCCCAGGACGCGGTCGACTTCAAGGTGCAGACGCTGCGGGCCGGCGCCGACGACTACGTGACGAAGCCCTTCGCCTTCGAGGAGCTGCTGGCGCGGGTGGAGGCCATCGGCCGGCGGCCGAAGCAGGTGGCCCCGCCCATCATGCAGGTGGGCGACCTGACCCTCGATACCGGGATGCGCGAGGTGAAGCGGGGCGGCGAGCTCCTGGACCTGACGCCGAAGGAGTACGCGGTGCTGGCCTACCTGATGCGGCACGCGGGGCGGGTCATGAGCCGCACGCTGATCACCGAGTACGCCTGGGATTACCACTTCGACCCGGGCACCAACATCGTTGACGTCGTCATCAACCGGCTGCGGAAGAAGGTCGACGCCGGGAGCGGCCCCAAGCTGATTCACACCGTCCGCGGCGTGGGGTACGTGGTCAAGGCGTGAACACCATCCGCGGGCGGCTGACCTTCTGGTACACCGTCGCCCTCACGGCGACGGTCCTCGTCTTCGGGACCGCGCTCTACCTGGAGCGCCGGCAGTCGAGCGTCCGGGAGCTCGACCAGCGGCTGGCCCTCGAGGCCGACTTTGCCCGCCGATGGCTCAACGAGTCCTACAACGTCCTCTCCACCCTGGTGCGGCCGAACGATCCCCAGGAACTGCAGCAGGGGGTGGCCGCCAACTTCGAGGGGGTCCGCGACCTCCTCCTCGTCTTCGACCGCGCGGGCCGGACCCTCTACATCAACGACCCGGTCCGGCAGCTCAACTTTGCGGCCATCGAACGGCTCACCGCCCTGGCCGGCCCCGCCCCCGTGCCGAGTTCCACCGGCACCGCCCTCCTCCCCGCGGGCGAGGAGTCGATGCGGTTCGTGACGCTGCCGGTGGACGGTGCCGGCGCGGAAGTCGGGGCGATCGTCGTGGCGGCGCCGCTCTCGGCGGTCGCCTTCGGCCCGGCCGATCTCCTGCAGTCGATGATGCTGGTGGTCCCCCTCATCCTGCTCGCCTCCGGTGTGCTCGGCTGGTTCCTGGCCGGCCGCGCGATGCGGCCGGTCGACCGCCTGATGGACGAGGTGCAGGAAGTGACCGACGGCCGGAGCCTGCACCGGCGGGTGGCGGTGCCGACCTCGGGGGACGAGCTCGCCCGCCTGGCGGTGACCCTGAACGCCATGTTCTCGCGGCTGGAGCAGAGCTTCAACCAGCTGCGCCGGTTCACCGCCGACGCCAGCCACGAACTCAAGACGCCGCTCACCGTCCTCCGGACCGGGGTGGAGCGGTCGCTGACCCACCCCGGCACGCCGGCGGAGGTGCTGGAGGCGATGGACACCACCCTCGGGCAGCTCAACCACCTGAACGAACTGGTGGACAGCCTGCTGATGCTGGCCCGCGCCGACGAGGGGCGGGCGCCGCTGGCCCTCGAGGTCCGGGACCTCCGGGCGCTGGTGGTGGACGTGGGGGAGACGGCGGAGATGCTGGGCGAGCAGCACGGCCTGACGACCGAGGTCACCGTGCCGGAGCACCCGGTCGAGGTGCGGGTGGACGACCACCGGATGCAGCAGCTCCTCCTCAACCTGGTCACCAACGCCGTGAAGTACACCCCGGCGGGGGGATCGGTGTCGCTGGCCCTGCAGGATGTGGAGGAGGGGGCGCGGGTGGTGGTGCGGGACACCGGGATCGGCATCGCCTCGGTGGACCTGCCGCACATTTTCGACCGGTTCTGGCGCGCCGACCCCGCCCGGTCCCGCACCGGCGACCGCCCGGGAGTGGGGCTCGGACTGGCCATTACCCAGTGGATCGCCGAGGCGCACGGCGGGACGATCACGGTGCAGAGCAGGCCGGGGCGGGGCTCGAGCTTCGTGGTGACCCTGCCGCGCGCCGGGGCTGGCGGCGAGGGGGCCGGCGGGTAGATTGCCGAATCGGCCCGGGGGGCGCGTATGTGGCGACTCCTCACACGGTTGTCATCGTATTGTCATCTTCGGGCCACACGGGGGCAAGAGAGGTTGCGTAGTTTCCAACCCATGCCCGACTCACCACGGAGGTAGGACCGTGTTCGAGATCCTGGTCGAATCCAAACCCCCGAAGCAGCGCACCACCGGTCAGCTTGTCGTGTCGGTCGTCGTGCACGGCGTGCTGATCACGGGGGCGGTCATGGCCACCAAGGGGGCCGCCGAGGTGGTGCGCGAGCGGCTGATGGACACCACGATGGTGTTCCTGGAGCCGCCGAAGCCGGCGCCGCCGCCGGAGCAGCCGCCGCCGGACGCGATCGTCAGCGCCAACCCCCCGCCCAAGGGATTCCAGACGGTGGTGGCCATCCAGGACATCCCGACCGAGATCCCGCCGATCAACCTGAACGAGCGGTTCGACCCGAAGGACTTCACCGGCACGGGCGTGGCGGGTGGCGTATCGGTCGGGGTGGTGGGCGGCACCGGTCCCGTCACCGGCGAGACCTACCTCGAGGCGCAGGTGGACGATCCGCCGAGCATGGTCTCGCAGGGCCCCCGGCGCTACCCGCCGGTGCTGGAGCGGGCCGGGATCGGCGGCACGGTGTCGGTCCAGTTCGTGGTCGACACCACGGGCCACGCCGAAGCGGCGGGGTTCAAGATCCTCAAGACGACCAACCCGGCGTTCAACGAGCCGGCCAAGGAAATGATCATGAAGAGCGTGTACCGGCCCGGCAAGGTGCGCGGGGTGCCGGTGCGCGTGGTGGTGCAGCAGGCCGTCGCGTTCAACCCGTAACCCAGGCTTCATTCCCGCTGCCGGCGCCGCCGGCAGCCCGCAGCAGGCACTCAGGAGGCTCGACCGATGAATGTTTCCATGCTCGAACTGTGGACCCAGTCCGGCGCGTTCGCCAAGGGCGTCGTCATCGTACTGGCCATCATGTCGATCTACTCGCTGACCATCGCGGTCACCAAGCTGATCCAGATCAAGCGGAGCACCAAGGCCACGGCCAAGTTCGCCCCGCAGCTGTCCAAGGCCATCATGGAGGACAACCTCGAGCTGGCCATCAAGCTCTCCGAGCAGCACAAGATCGGCCACATCTCGCGCGTCCTCGGCGGCGCCCTGGCCGAGATGAAGCCGCTCATCAGCGACCGTGCCACCATCACGGCCGCCGACATCAACTCCTCCGAGCGGGCCATTGAGCGCCAGATGCTCATCATGCTCTCGGAATTCCGCCGCGGCCTCGGCGTGCTGGGCACCGTCGGCTCCACCGCCCCGTTCGTGGGGCTGCTCGGCACCACGATGGGTATCGTCAACGCCTTCACCGGCATGGCGGCCGCGGGCGCGTCGGGGGGCCTGGCCGGCATCTCCGCCGGTATCGCCGAGGCGCTCATCACGACCGCCTTCGGCCTCCTGGTGGCCATCCCGGCGGTGTGGTTCTACAACTACTTCACCACGAAGATCGAGAACCTCTCCGTCGAGATGACGTACGCCTCGAAGGAACTCATCGACCAGCTGATCAAGAACGTGGGCGCCTCGCAGGGCCGGTCGATCTTCACCAAGGAATTCCAGGCCCAGAAAGCGGTGACCGGCAGTGGCCATCTCCACGGGTAGTGGTGGCCGCGGGAAGGTGAACGCGGACATCAACGTCACGCCGATGATCGACGTGATGCTGGTGCTCCTCATCATCTTCATGATCGTGACGCCGCTCATCGCCGCCGGCTTCCAGGCCACCCTGCCCAAGGGCAAGAACCTGGACCCCCGGCCCGAAGAGGAAACCGACGTCGTCCTCGGCATCGACCGGAACGGCAAGTTCTTCCTCGACGGCAAGCCGGTGGACGAGGCCGTCCTGGAGGACTACCTCCGCGGCGTGTACGCGGCGCGCACCGAGGACAAGATCCTCTATTTCAAGGCCGACGTCGGCGTGAAGTACGCCCGCGTGCAGGATGCGGTGGAACTGGCCCGCCGGGCCGGTGTCGCGGTGATGGCGGCCATCACCGAGCCCCAGAAGACCGGGCTGCTGACCGCCAAGGAGGAGTGACCGATGGCCATGTCAGCTGGGGGGAGCAACCCCGGGGAAGTCTCCTCCGAGATCAACGTCACCCCGATGATCGACGTGCTGCTGGTGCTGCTGATCATCTTCATGATTACGCAGCCGCTCTCGCGGATGGCCATGGACGTGCAGGTGCCGCCCGAGGACACGCCGCAGACGAACCAGCCGCCCTCGTTCCAGATCGTCCTCGAGCTCCGGGACGACGGCACGTACGCGATCAACACGCAGCAGTACCCGAAGGACCAGCTCGACGCGCAGTTGCACGCGATCTACGACCAGCGTCCGGCCAAGCTGATGTTCATCAAGGCGGGGCCGAACCGGATTTACCAGGAAGTGATCGAGGCGATGGACATCGCCCGCGGCGCCGGGGTCCAGGTGATCGGCTTCACGCCGAAGGACACCCAGTAGCACTGGAGGCCGTGCGGAACCTGGCCGCCCGGACGTCTCCCGGGTGCCGGCGGTAGCGATCACTCATAGCCTCTTCCGACGGGCGTCGGCCCCCGCTTCTGGCGGTGGTGCCGGCGCCCGCGGATGCATCAGGGAGCCGTGACCGAGCCTCACTTCCGACGCCACCCCCTCCTCGAGCCCGAGCGCGACCCGCGCGGCCTCGTGGGGGCCGCCGTCTCGCTGGTCGTCCACCTGGCGCTCCTGGTGCTGGTCCTCCGGGGCGCGGTGGACGCGTTCATCCAGACGCCGGCCGCGGGCAGCCTGTCGCTCCCGCGCGGCGGCGGCGGCGGGGGTGGCGGGGACCAGCAGGTCCGATATATTACGCTCCCGCCGCTGCCCAGGGCCGCCGCGCAGCAGCAGACCGTCCCGCCGCCTGTCGTCGTGCCAACCGAAGTGGCCGTCCCGACCCCTGTGCCGCCCGATACCGCGCCCACGCCGGTGGCCGTCGTGTCGCCGGCGGACAGCCTGCCCGCGCCCGGCGCGTCACCCGGACCGGCGGGTTCGGGGCCCGGCTCCGGCGGGGGCAGCGGGGGAGGGTCGGGGGGCGGCAGCGGCCCGGGGACCGGTCCGGGCAGCGGGCCCGGCAGCGGCGGCGGAGGCGGAGGGGGCACCGGCCGGGAGCCGCAGTGGACCTACGGCACCCTCTTCTCCGAGAAGCCGCCCAAGGAGCTGCGGGGCGTCTCGCTCCGGGTCAGCTTCTCCGTCCGCGCCGACGGCCGGGTGGCGAAGGTCGAGACGGTCCCGAAGATCGAGGACGGCGACTACGCCCGCCGGTTCGAGGAACGCGCCATGAGCTACCGGTTCAAGCCCGCCCGTGACGCCGCCGGCACCGCCGTGCCCGGGGTGTACGTCATGACCTTCACCCTTCCATCGAAATAGGACCCGATGAGCCAGCTCTTCCGCCTCAAGTCGGTCCAGGAGTGCGAGGACGATCTCGCGTCGCGCGGCGGCCTCCGCCGGACACTCGGCAAGTGGCACCTGACGGCGCTCGGGGTCGGGGCCACCATCGGCGCCGGCATCTTCGCCACCACCGGCACCGCCATCGTGGGCGATGCCGTCCGGCCCGGCGCCGGGCCCGCCATCATCCTCTCCTTCCTGCTCACGGCGGTGGCCTGCGGCTTCGCGGCGCTCTGCTATGCGGAGTTCGCGGCGATGGTGCCGATCTCGGGCTCGGCCTACACCTACGCCTACGCCTCGCTCGGCGAGTTCGTGGCGTGGATCATCGGGTGGGACCTGATCATCGAGTACGCGGTGGGCAACATCGGGGTGGCCATCGGGTGGTCGGGCCATTTCCGCGAGCTCATCAGCCACTTCGGGCTCTCCCTCCCCGCCTGGCTGGCCACCGACTACCGGACGGCGTACGACGCCGTCAACGCGATGGCCGCCGGCGCCACCGACGCCAACACCGCCTACCTCGCCTCCGCGGTGTCGGGCGCGCCGGAACTCTTCGGGTTCCCGTTCATCGCCAACGTGCCGGCCTTCGTGTCGGTCATGCTCATCACCATCCTGCTGGTGATCGGCATCAAGGAGTCGGCCAACTCCAACAACGCGATGGTGGTGCTCAAGATCGGCATCATCCTCTTCTTCATCGCGGTCGGCTTCACCATGCTGAAGCCCGACCACTGGACCAACCCCGCCACCGGCGGCTTCGCCCCGAACGGGATCTCGGGCATCGGCGCCGGCGCAGCCATCATCTTCTTCAGCTATATCGGGTTCGACGCCGTGTCCACGGCGTCGGAGGAGGCGAAGGACCCGGGGCGGGACATGCCGTTCGGGATCATCATGAGCCTGCTCATCTGCACCGTGCTGTACATCGCCCTGTCGGCGGTCATGACCGGCATCGCGCCCTGGCAGACTCTCGGCACCGCCGAACCGATGATCACGGCGCTCGCCGGCGCCGACGGGCCCCCGGCGCTCATCAACGCCTCCCGGTTCATCATTTCCCTCGGTGCCGTCATCGCGATGTTCAGTGTGCTGCTCGTCTTCCAGCTCGGCCAGCCGCGGATCTTCATGTCGATGGCCCGCGATGGCCTCCTCCCGCCCTTCCTGGCCAAGGTGCACCCCAGGTTCAAGACGCCTTACGTCGGGACCATCCTGACGGGGTTGTTCGTGGGGATCTTCGCGGCGTTCGCCAACATCGCCGAAGTGGTCGACTTGACCAACATCGGCACCCTCTTCGCCTTCGTGCTGGTGTCGCTGGGCGTGATCGTCCTGCGGTACAAGGATCCGGACCGGGTGCGGCCCTTCCGCGTGCCCTTCGTGCCGTGGACGCCGCTGATCTCAATCGTGGCCTGCGTGTACCTGATGTTCAAGCTGCCGCGCGTCACGTGGGAGCGGTTCGGACTCTGGCTGGTGGCGGGGTTGGCGATCTACTTCCTGTACAGCATGCGGCACAGCCGGCTGCGGATCAAGGATGATGCGGCGGCAAGGGCGGCCGAGGAGTAGGCAAACACCCCCTCGCCCGCAGGGAGAGGGGGAGGGGTGAGGGGTTAGTGCCGCGCCGCCTGGACCAGCGCGCCGAGCGTCGGGTCCACGATCGTCGCGAGGGGGCGGAGGGCTTCTTCCGTCGCCAGTTTGTCCAGGACCGCGCTCCGCAGCGAGCGCTCCTCGGCCAGCATCCCGCCCATCAGGGCCACCCCCACCCGCTCGCCGGTGGGAAACTCCTCCGCCAGCTGCAGGACCAGCGCACTCAGCTCGCGCGCGGCGTAGTCCGCGATCCCCTGGGCCACGGCGTCGCCCCGTTCCGCCGTGTGGAGCACGTGGGGCGCCAGCGCCGCCACCTCGGCCGGCCCCGCCGCCGCCGCCCACCGCACCAGCGCGTCGAAATCCACGCTCCGCGTCGTTTCCAGCAGGACCGGTGTCAGCGCCGTCTCGGGGCTGCGGCCGTCCCGCGCCCGGCTCACCGCCCCCAGCGCGGCCCGGCCGATGGCGTAGCCGCTCCCCTCGTCGCCCATCTGCCACCCGTAGCCCCCCCGCCGCAGCATCCGGCCCTCGGGGTCGCGGCCCAGCACCACGCTTCCGGTCCCCGCCACCACCACGATCCCCGGGCCGTCGCCAAATGCGGCGGTCAGCGCGATCTCGATGTCGGTGGTCACGTGCACCCGCTCCGCCAGCGCCTCGATGCGGAGCGCCTGCTCGAGTTCCCGGCGCTCCGACTCCCTTCCGGCCCCTGCCGCGCCCACCACCAGCACCGATCCGCGGCTGGTGCCCGACGCCGCCAGCGCCTTCCGCACCGTCTCCGCGATCGTCGCCGCCGACGCGATGGCGCGGCCGGGCCGCACCGCGGCGCCGGGCCCCACCGCCCGGCCGATGACGTGCTCGGCGGTGCCCACCGCCACCGCCGTCTTCGACCCGCCGACGTCCGCACCGATGAGGGGAAGGGTCATGCCGGAGTCTCCGCGTGGGGAAGGGCGCTCAGCACCAGGCCGGCAAGGACGGTGAGCGCGGTGCCGGCGGGGACGTACCAGGGCCACGCCAGCCGGCCGACCGGCTCCAGCCAGCCGAGCCCCGCGGCGGTCGAAAGCCGCGCTGAGAAGACGACCACGAGCATCACCGCCACCGACACCAGCACGGCACCGACCACGTCGCGCCCCCGCGCCCGCGCCACCTGCCCCGCAAGGAGGTAGGTCCCGAGCAGGGCGCCGTAGGTGATCGAGGCGATCGAGAGCGCCAGGACGACGACCGGGGTGTCGGCGCCCTGCGAGAGCCGGTAGAAGAAGAGCGCCGCCCCGATCAGCGCCAGCCCCCAGAGCGCGGAGAAGAGCTTGCCGACCCGGAGGAGCCGGACGGCGTCGGTGACGCCGGTCCACGAGGCATAGAGATCGTGGGTCACGGAGCTGGCCAGCGCGTTGATCGATGAACTGATGGTGCTCATCGCCGCCGCCAGGATGCCCGCCACCATCAGCCCCGCCAGGCCGGCGGGCAGCTGGTCGAGGATGAATCGCGAGAAGACCTGGTCCGCCGGCATGCCTTCCGGCGCCAGCCCCGCCGCCCAGATGGCGGACCCGACCAGGAGGAAGAGCGTGAACTGGAGGATCACTGCCACGCCGGACCCGACCACCGCCACGCGCGCGTCCCGGAGCGACCGGGTGGCCAGGAGGCGCTGCACGATGAGCTGGTCGGTCCCGTGCGAGGCCGCCGAGAGGAGCGCCCCGCCGATGATGCCGCCGAGCAAGGTATAGGTCTGGGTGAAGCTGATGACCGGGTTCAGGATGCGGAGCTTTCCGGCGGCGCCGGCGGCCGCGAGCGCCGCGTCCGCGCCCCCCGCCAATTCCCAGGCGATGATGAGCGCGGCGAGGCCGCCGGTCACGTACACCGCGAGCTGGATCACGTCGGACCAGACCACGGCCTTGAGTCCCCCCAGCAGGGTGTAGAGGAGGGTCACCCCGCCCATCGCGATGATGGCCGCCGGGATCGGCCAGCCGGTGAGGAGCGCCAGGGGAATGGCGCCGGCAAAGATCCGGACGCCGTCGCCCAGGAGCCGCGTGAGGAGGAAGACCACCGACACCAGGCGCCGGCTCGTGGGGCCGAACCGCGTTTCGATCCGCTGGTAGGCCGTTTCCTGGTCGCCGCGGAAATAACCGGGCAGCAGCCAGAGGGCGACGCCAAACCGTCCGATCAGGTATCCGAAGGTGAGCTGGAGAAAGGTGAGGTCGCCGCGCGCGCCGAGGCCGGGCACCGAGATGACGGTGATGGCCGAGGTTTCAGTGGCGACGAGGGAGAAGAGGATGGCCCAGGCGGG
>DASUFQ010000104.1:0-20347 GCA_036274515.1 Gemmatimonadales bacterium
CCTGGTGGGAGGGGTCGCGACCTACCCGATCTCGAGTCTCACCGTCGGCAACCATCCCATCCGGGCGATCTACAGTGGCGATGCCAATTTCGGGGGGAGCAGCTCCGGCTCGGTGGGCCAGGCCGTGACCCAGGCGACGAGCACGACAGGCCTCGTCAGCTCGCTGAACCCGTCGACGCCCGGGACGTCCGTAACCTTCACGGCGACGGTATCCGGGCCAGGCAGCACGCCGACCGGGACCGTGCAGTTCAAGGATGCAGCCGCGAACCTCGGCGGACCGGTCTCAGTGAATGGCAGTGGGGTGGCAACGCTGGCCACGTCTGCCCTGACCGTGGCCTCTCACCCGATAACCGCGGTCTACACGGGGGACGCGAACTATACCGGCAGCACCTCCAGCGTTGTGACACAAGTGGTGAACCCGGCCGTAAGCGCGACCGTGCTCGGCAGCTCCCTCAACCCATCGACCTTTGGTCAATCGGTCACCCTCACGGCGACGGTGACCTCCGGAATCGGGACGCCGACAGGGACCGTCCAGTTCCGGGACGGCGTGGCAAACGTGGGCGCGCCCGTCGCGCTGAACGGAAGCGGTGTCGCAACGCTTGTCACCTCTACGCTGAGCGCAGGTTCTCACTCCATGTCGGCGGCCTATGGCGGCGACGCGACCCGGGCCGCGAGCACCTCGAATACCCTGATCCAAGTGGTTAACCCGGCCGCAACGACCACGGCCCTCGGTGCCCACACGCCCGACCCGTCCCCGCGCGGCGCCCTCGTGGCGGCCACCTGGACGGTCGGGGTCGTGGGACCCGGGGCGGGGACTCCCGGTGGCACCGTGACAGTGAGCGACGGGGTCGATTCCTGCGCCGCCGCGGTTGCGGCGGGCGGCTGTTCGGTGGCCCTCACCACCGTCGGTGCCCGGACCCTGACCGCGACGTACTCGGGCGACGCCAACTTCGGCGGCAGCGCCTCCGCGGGCACCGCGCACACGGTCGCGCCCGGCGCGAGCACCACCACCATCACCTCCGACACTCCCGATCCCTCGGTGACCGGCCAGTCGGTGACGGTCACCTTCACGGTGACCGGCGCGGCCGGCACGCCGACGGGGAATGTGAACGTGTCCGACGGAGGATCCGTCTCGTGCGCCGCGACCGTCGCGGTGGGCCAGTGCGTGCTGGTGTTCCCGACCGCCGGCGCGAAGACCCTGACCGCCGCCTACGGCGGCGACCTGAACTACCTGAGCGGCCTTTCGACCGGCGTCTCGCACCTGGTCAACGCGGCCGCCACGACGACCACCCTCCTGACCCACACCCCCGACCCGTCGGTGGCCGGCGCGGCGGTAGCGGTGACCTGGTCCGTCGTGCCCACCGCGCCGGGCGCCGGGACGCCGACCGGCAACGTGACCGTCTCGGACGGAGTGGACTCCTGCACCGCGGACGCGACCGTCGGCGGCTGCACCATCGCGGCCCTCACGACCGTCGGCACGCGCACCCTCGTGGCGACCTATGCGGGGAGCCCGAATTTTGCCGGGAGCGCCTCCCCGGGGGTCTCGCACACCGTCAACTGATCCTTGACCCGCCCCCACCGCCGCGGTATTATCCCCGCCGCCCGCCCTGGTGGTGAAACTGGTAGACACGCTATCTTGAGGGGGTAGTGCCGAAAGGCGTCGCGGTTCGAATCCGCGCCAGGGCATCCGGACCGGGGCGCACAGATGTGCGCCTCTTTGCTTCCCAGTCCGGCCACTGTAGCTCAGTCGGTAGAGCACCGCATTCGTAATGCGGGGGTCATCGGTTCGAATCCGATCAGTGGCTCTTGAACTCCAGCCCACCCCTCATCACCCGCCGGTTTCTCGCCGCCGCCGTCGTGGCGGTGCTGCTCGCGCACCTGCTCGACCGCTGGACCTACCACCACCTGATGCATCCCGCGTTTCAGAACACGGACCTTGGCCGGCTGCTGCGGATCCAGGGGTTCCTCCCGACCTGGGTGGCGGTGGCCGCCGCGCTGGTGCTCACCGACTGGCCGCGCCGCGCCCTGGACGGGGGCTGGAGCGCGTGGCGGAGGGGGGTGCTGCTGGTGGGGTCGGCCGCGGCCGGCGGGGCGGCGGCGGAACTGCTCAAGATCGTGGTGCGCCGCGAGCGGCCCGGCGCGGCCGCCGGAGCGTACCTGTTCCGGGCCTGGAGCGACCGCCCGCTCAGCACCGCCGGGTTCGGCATGGCGAGCAGCCACGTCGGCGTGGCCTTCGGCGCGCTCGCCATGTTGGGGTATTTCTATCCACGCACGCGCCCGGTTTGCTACCTGCTCGCCGCCGGCTGCGCGTTCAGCCGGCTGGCCGCCGGCGCGCATTTCCTCAGCGACGTCACCGTGGCGGGCATCCTCGGCCTCCTCGTGGCCGGCTGGCTCTGGCGGAAATTCCCGCCGCCGGTCATCGCGTAAGGAAGCTGTCCCGGAAGTACCCGGTCGGAATCGTTCCCATCCCCATGAACCGCTCGTGGAAGGCCTTGAGGTCGAAGGCCGCCCCATCCTGCTGCTCCGCGGCAGCGCGCAGCCCCTGGATGTTGTTCTTCCCGAGGTTGTAGGTGATGGCCTGGGTCGGCCACTTGGAATAGCGGTAGATGGCGCGGTTGGCGGTATCGAAGGCGGCCCTGGCCACCGGATCCGCGGCCCGGCGCGCGCGGGCGTCGGGAAAGAAGTCCACGTGCGCCGCGAAGTAGTCCACCGCTTCGTCGAACGTCATCCGGCCGGTGTGGATCCCGACGTCCACCCGCACCCGCACCGCCCGCATCAGCTGGGCCTGGAGCATGTAGAGGTATTCGCCCGGCTCATAGAAGCCGTAGGGCCGGCCAGGCGACGCCTCCGCCATCAGTTCCTCGGAATAGAGCGCCCACCCTTCGGAGGACATCGAGTCCTCCCACATCGAGAACGAGTCCTCCACCGCGCCGGGAGTGAGCCACCGGATGTTGCTGATGTCCGCGGCGTGCTGGGTCATGTACTTGTAGTCCCAGTCGTGCCCCGGGAAGCCCTCGTGGATGGCCGTGGTGGCGACGGAGCTGCGGTTGTTGAGCTTCAGCGCTCCGGGATCGTTCCCGGTGGGTGTCAGGTAGAACCGCCCGACCCCGGTCGGCTTGAAGGGCGGGGCGGGGTAGTAGGACGCGTCCGTCGTGCTCCGGAGCACGGGCGGGGTTTCCGTGACCACGAGGCGGTAGTCGGCGGGGATGTCGAACATCTTCTGCTGCCGGCCATACGCGACGGCGCGCTCCCCGGCCTCGCGGTACCAGGCGAAGAGTTCGGTGTCGTCCTTCGGCGAGTCGCCGGCCAGGTGATCCATCACGGCGCGCACGCCGGCACGCTTGTCCGCATCGGTCCCGAACGGCAGGCCCAGCCCGGCGGCGTTCGAGACCTCGGCCGCCACGCGGAAGACCTTGCCCTCGTATTCCTCGACCTGCCGGGCACCGTACTCGTAGAGCTCGGCCGGGCTGCGCGACTCGCGCAGGCAGTTGTGCACCCGCCAGGCGTACTCCTCCTCGCCGGCGGCGAAACGATCAATTGCCTCGTCCAGGTTGAAGGTCCCGGCGAGGAAGGTGGCGAGCGAGGCGTACGCCTTCCCCGCCGCCGCGCCGTTGGTGGCGAGTTCGCGAGCGATGGCGTCGCCGAACGGCCGCGCGCCGATGTAGGTGCGGGCAAGCGCCGGGAGGGTCTTGGTGAAGTACTCGACGTTGGCCCGCGCCCCCTCGATCCCGTCGCGCCGGACCAGCCGCCGGTCGGGCATGTTGCCCACCGCCTTGCCGGCAAGGAGGTTGGCCTTGGCGATTTCCACGTAGGCGGGGACCGCGCCCGCCCGGGCCACCACCAGGCCCCATTCGGCCTCCGTGCCGAGCAGTCCGTCTCCCGCGTCGGTCATCCCCTGGATCTGCCAGTCGATGCCGCGGAACGGCTCTGCCACGTAGGTGTCCACGCAGCGCTCCTGGTGCCGAACCTCGCTGAGCTGGTGCACCATGTAGTCCGCCTGCGCCTGGACCACCGCGTGGTCGATCCGGGACCGGGACGACAGGGTGGCCACCGGGATGGCACCGAGCGCAGTGAGGATGGACTGCAGGAACGCCACTTCGGCCTGGACGCCCGCGGGGCTGAAGTCCCGGAGCCGGCCATCGGTCGCGACGAGCGACGGGGAGTAGCCGGCGCCCCCGAGGTAGGTCGAGGTGACCGGGTTGAGCTCGAGCATCTTCAGGAAGTACTGCTCCCGGATCGTGATGAAATCGGCGTCTTCCGCCGCGGGGGGAGTGTCCGGTCGGCAGCTGGCGAGCGTGCGGAGGGCGCCCAGGGCGGCCAGCCCGCCGGCGGTGCGATGGACGAAGGTGCGGCGATCCATGTCGGCTCCGAGGCTGTGCGAGGGGGTCTCGCAACATATCGCGGTCGCGGCCCTTCCCCAAGCCGCGCGGGACGACTACTTTTGGGCCTCGATTGACGGGACGTAGCGCAGTCTGGTAGCGCACTGCAATGGGGTTGCAGGGGTCGCGGGTTCAAATCCCGCCGTCCCGATATTCAGCGGCCGGCCCTTGGGCCGGCCGTTGCCATGTCACCCTCTTCGATCGACACCCCGCCCATGAAACGAGTCGCCCTCGCCACCTGCGCCGCCCTTCCCGAGCTGGATGCGGAGGACGCGCCGCTCGTACCCGCGCTCCGCGACGCGGGCATCCAGGGCGTTCCGCTCGTCTGGAACGATCCCGGGGTCGACTGGAGCACTTACGACGCCGTGGTGGTGCGCACCACGTGGGACTATCCGAACAAGATCGGGGCATTTCTCGACTGGATCGACCGGGTGGGCGCCCGGCGGCCGCTCTGGAACCCCGCGCCCCTGCTGCGGCGGAACACGGACAAGCAGTACCTGCGGGAGCTGTCCGAACGGGGCGTGCCGATCGTGCCGACCCGGTGGCTGGCCCGCGGGAGCATGCCCGACCTCGGCGGCATCCTTGCCGAGGAGGGGTGGGGCGAGGCGGTGCTCAAGCCGGTCGTGTCGGCGGGCGCCCGGCGCACGCGGATGGTCGATGCGGACACCCTGGCCGACGGGAGCGCCTTCCTCGCGGAGCAGCTGACCCAGCGCGCCATGATGCTCCAGCCCTACGTGGTCGAGGTGTCGACGGCGGGAGAGCTCTCGCTGCTCTACTTCAACGGGCGGTTCAGCCACGCCGTGCGGAAGATTCCCGCCGCGGGGGATTTCCGGGTCCAGACGGAGCATGGCGGTCGGGTGCTGTCGGTGGCGCCGAGCGAGGCGGAGCTGATGGCGGGCGCGCGCGTGCTGGCGGCGATGGACGCCGACACGCTCTACGCGCGGGTGGACCTGTTGCCGACCGCCGACGGCGAGCTGCGGCTCCTCGAACTCGAGGTGACGGAGCCGTCGATGTTCCTCACCTGGGATCCAGCGGCGCCGCGGCGGTTTGCGGAGGCGATCGCCGCACGCCTCTGACCAGCCGGCGGCCCGGAGGGCGCGGGCGCCGGCCTAGTGGATCGAGAGCCAGTAGGTGGCCTTGACCACCAGCTGGTTGTCGCCGGGCGCCTTGACGGTCTGGAGGAGGTCGCCGGGCTGGAGGCCGCTCCCCGGGACATCGTCGGTCTGGTAGCAGATGCCGGAATCGTACCCGCCGGAGCAGAAGGAGTTCCGGTTCTGCTGCCAGATGAAGAAGAGCGCGCTCCCGGGCCGCCACTCCCACCGGAGCACCAGGTTGCTCCGGTAACTGAGCACGTTGAAGTTGTTGTTGGTCAGCTGGAACACCTGCCCGTTGTTCCCGTCCGTCACCGTATAGTTGCCGTCGGGGTCCTGCACGATGGTCGTGTTGTTCGTGCCGTACTGCACGAGGCTCGACGCGCCCGCCGCGCTCAGTTCACCGTAATCGGCATAGTCGCCGCTCGACGCGAACGGCTCGGCGTAGAGCTCGAGCGTGAGCTGGGGGGTGAACGAGTAGTTCAGCCGCAGCTGCATCGAGAGGGTGCTCTGGTCCACGGTCGCGAAGACGTACCGGGTCCCATAGGTGTCGGCGTAACCGCCCGCGACGGAGGCCACGTACTGCCTCGGGTTCACCACGTGCCGCAACTGGGGCCGGGCCGAGAATTGCCAACGGTCGCCCGGGCGGCCGATGAGGTTGAGCCCGTACGACTGGCTCGAGCCGCCGAATTCCGACTTGCTGAGGGTGATGTTGCCCCCGACCCGGTAGGCGTTGGCCTCGTTGGTGAACAGCTCGGCCTGGACCCCCACCTGCTGGCCGGTGCCCATCAGCGGCCCGCCGCGGGTCAGGTCGTCGCTCGTGCTGCGGGGGTTGAACCAGGCGCCGACGTAGGTGTTCCACCAGTTGCGCCACTGGTAGTTGGTGTTGAGCCGGAGCACCGAGTAGGTCCGGGTCCCGCCGAAGTTCCAGCCGGTGGCCGTGGCCAAGCCGATCCGGTAGAACCGGAAGACGCGCCCCGGCACGTTCTCGCGGTAATTGACGTACGCCTCCGCGTCGACGTCGTCGGCGGAGGAGAGGCGCCCCGCGTCGTTCAGCTCGAAGCCGGGGGATTCCAGGCTTCCCTCCACCCCCCCGGTCCAGTGGCGCCCGCTCGCCTTGACCGCCGACAGCCCGAGCGTGTACCCGGCCAGGGAGGTCCGCAGGGTGTCGAGCGGGGCGTAGGTCTGGTCGGGGCGCTGGAAGTAGTGCGCCGACGAGGTCTGCACGTCGGTGATGGCCTGGGTCGACCCGTGGACGTAGCTGAATCCGGCGTACCCGCCGACCTGGTAGGTCCCGCCGGACAGCCGTGCCAGCCAGTCCGCGCCGCCGGTGAAGGCCTGCCCCGCCAGCTGGAGCTCGAGTGGTGCGGCGTCGGCGAAGCTCCGGGACAGTCCGGTCAGCGTCACCCCGATCGTGGAGGCCGAGCTCCCGATCTCCTGCTGCAGCCGGCCCACCGCATAGGCGGTGAGCGGCTCGACCGCCACCTTGTCGTAGGCGTTCGAGTCCACGTTGTAGGTGGTGGCGTACTCCCGCTGGGTGAGCGCCGCGAGCGCCCCGACCGACATCCCCGACGACGTCCGCCCCGTCAGCTTGGCGGCGCCCAGGATGGTGGCGTATCCGGGAATATCCACGAAATTGGCGTCGTCCACCGTGCCGCCGGTGGGTGTGCCCCGGGGCTGCCCGCCGATGCGGCGCGAATAGTAGTAGCCGGGCCCGTTGCCCTGCAGCAGCTGGTTCCCCTCGATGAAGAAGGGCCGCTGCTCCGGGAAGAAGGTCTCGAACGCCGTCAGGTTGACCTCGGCCGGGTCGGCCTCCACCTGCCCGAAGTCCGGGTTGACGGTGGCGTCCAGCGTCAGGTTGGGGCCGAGCCCCAGCTTGAAGTCCGCCCCGACCCGGATGCCGGTCTGGGTCCCCTCGGTGAAGGGGTTGCCCTCGCCCGGGGCTCCCACGAAATCCGCCGACGCGGCGAGGTAGGGAATGACCTCGGCCGTCCGCTGCGGCTGGATGTCGTTCATCCCCTCCAGCGCCCCGAAGTGCGAAAAGAACCCGGTCTGGGCCCGGGGGATGACGACCCAGTAGATGTCCTCGTTGAACCCGGGCCGCCACCGGTTGACGTTGAGCCCCCACTCCTGGACCGCCTGCTTGTTGAACCGGATCTGGGAAAAGGGGATCCGCATCTCGACATACCACGCCGTGCTGTCGAACGAGATGCGCACCTGCCAGACCGGGTTGTAGGCCGGGTCCCGGAAGTCCTCCTCGTCGGCGGGGTGGTACGAGTCTCCCTGGACGCCGCCGGAGCTGACGCTGAAACTGTAGCCGGTGCGGCGGTCGCGGTACGGGTCGAGGGCCACGATGAAGTACTCGGCGTTGCTGTACTGGTCGCGGCGCGTCATGGGGCGTGGGATCTCCGCCACCCGGGCGCTCTGGAGCCGGGCGCCGACGTAGAGGGCGTCGTCGTCGTACAGGAACGCCACCTCGGTCGTGTCCTCCGGCACGCCGCCCTCCACCGGGACCTTCTGGGCGAAGTCCCGGAACCAGGCCGCGGTGGTCCACACGGAATCGTCGAGGCGGCCGTCGATGGCGGGGGCCGGGCCGCTGAGGCGCACCGCGCGCGCCACCTTGCCGGCGCCGGGATCGGGAGCCTGCGCCGCCAGCGGACCCCCGGCCAGGACCGCCGCCAGCATCCAGCACGAGTACGGCACCCGCAGCGCGCGAGGTGGCATCGGAATCCCGTCGGGGCGCGACGAGGGCCGTCGCGCGGAGGCGCGACGGCCCTGCGTCGCAATGGAAGGCATCCACACCAGACGAGCGCGATCGGCCCGTGGTTTCAGCGGCTAGTTGCCCTTGGCGATCGTGATGCTGCCGTTCACGGTCTCGAGGTCGAGGGTGCGGCCGCCCGTGCCGATCGTCCCGTGCACGCTGCGGGGGCCGAACTTGCCCTGGACGGTCAGCGGGAACTCGGATTCGATGCTGCCATTGACCGTCGAGCCGTTCACCACCGCGCTGAACGTGGCGGGCAGGGTGGCGCGGATGTTTCCGTTCACCGTGCTCAGCTCGACCTTGCCGCTCCAGTCCGCCCGGCCCATGGACACGTCCACCGAGCCATTGACCGTGGAGGCGTGCACGACGCCCGCGGCCACGACACGCACGCTGCCGTTCACGGTGGCCACGTCGACGTCGCCACCCAGCCGCTCGGTGGTCACCGAGCCGTTCACGGTGTTCCCGGCGAACTTGACGCCGGCCGGCACCTGGACCGTGAAGTGCACGCTGACGTCGTTGTTGTGGGTGGACATGTGGCCGCCGTCCCCGGCCGCGCAGGAGTTGCGCTGCTTCCCGTCGCTCGGGTACACCGCGCAAATGGTCACGCCGGCCGCGCCATTCACCACCTCGATCGTGACGTCCGCGGGATCCGACTTGCGCGCCTGCTTGACCGCGGTGACCACCACCTCGGACCCGCTGGTGGCGGTGGCGCGGACGTCGCCGTTGACGCCCTTGATCTCGATCGTCTTCCCCGCGGCCACGGTGCCCTTCCAGGTCCAGTCGGGATCCTGGGCGGCCACGGCCGCCGGCGTGCCGGGGGCGTGCAGCAGGTGCGCCGCCGTGGTGGAGCCTGCCCAGGCCGCCAGCGCCAGCCCCAGGGTGGTGAGTGTCTGCATGGGAATCTTCCTCTCGATGGTGAGTGAGGCCGCTACTTGTCGATCCGGATGAGGCCGTCGAACGAGTCGAGCTCGACCCGCGCGCTGCCCGTCCCGAGCGTGAAGGTGAAGCGCTTGCCCGCCTGGTTGCCGGTGATGGTGATCGGGTACGCCGACTCGAACTCGCCGTCCCAGGTGGCCACCGACACGGTGGCGTTGAAGGCACCCTGCGGCCGGATGGTGATCCCGCCGTCGTGGGTCTTGAGGCTGTAGGAGCCGGACGGGGCAAAGGTGCCGCTGTAGGAGATGCTGCCGTCCACGGTGTTCACCCGCACCGACGGGGAGGTGATGTCCTCGAGGAGGATGTCCCCGTCGATGCCCTGGATGTTGAGCGGCCCCACCAGGTTGCGGACCCGCACTTCGCCGTCGACGGCCTGGATGTCCAGGCTGCCGCGCACGCCGGTGGCGCTCACGCTGCCATCGGTCGAGCTCAGCGAGACGTTGCCCGCGCCGCCGCTGAGCGTCACGTCCCCGTCCACCGACCGCGCCTTGATCGGGCCGGCCATCCCGGACACCGTGATGCCGACCTCGACACCCTGGAGGTCGAGGGCCATCCAGGCGGGGGCGCTGATGGTCAGGGCCATCTCGGACGGTCCGTGGCGCATCCGCTGCGAGACCAGGAGCTCGCTGCCTGTCCGCTCGACCCGCACCCCGGCGTCGCCGTCGTTCGTGGTGGAGCGGATTTGCACCTCGTCCCGGCCCCACCCGGTGACCGTGATCTGCCCCTCGTGATTGTTGACCGAGAGGCGCGTCCCCTTGGCGACGGCAATCGTCGTGTCAGCCGACTGGGTGGCCAGCAAGGTCGCGAGCAGCGCGGTCGTCGTGAACAGCATGGCGTGGTCCCTTTCAGCTCGCCGCGCGGGCGAGGGTGGCGGCCTGCTGGAGCAGGGCGAGCTTTTGCCGCATGGTGGTGGCCAGGTGGGAAGTGAGGTACGCGTTCGCCGGGTCCGCCGCGAGCGCCTGGCGCGCCTCCGCGATCGCGGCATCCACCCGCGCGAGGTTGCGGGAGAGGACCGTCACCGTTTCCGGCGAGAGCTGGTCGCGGCCCGCGTCCAGCGCCGCTTCGAGGTCCCGGACCGCCGTGTCGTAGCTGAGTTCGGCCTTGCCGGACAGCCCCGCCTGGACAACGGTCGGCGCTGGAGGCGCGGCGGTCAGCGCCACCGGGGCCGTCCCGGCCGGCCGGAGCGCCAGCGCCGTGGCCGCCCCGCCGACGGCCAGCAGCAGGGCCGCGGCCGCGGCGAGTTGCGGGAGGCTCAGCGACAGCCGGCGCCGGCGCCAGGGGGCCAGCGCAACCACGGGGGTGCCCGAGGCACCGATCCGCTCGGCGATCCCGCTCCAGAGCTCGGCGGCGACCGGCCGGTCCACCAGGGCGTGCGCCCCGGTCACCACCCGGCGGAGGTCCGCCAGGACGCCCCGGCAGTCGGCGCAGGCGGCGAGGTGCGCCTCGAGCGCCGCACGCTCGGCGGCCGGGAGGTCGTCGTCGATGTACTCGGAGAGCCGCGGGGTCCAGGTGTCCGTCATGGTGTCCGTCCTCTGCTCAGTCAAGCCAGGTGCGCAAGGCCATGCGCGCCCGGTGGAGTTGCGATTTCGAAGTGCCGGTGGCGAGGCCCAGCATCTCGCCGATTTCCTCGTGCTTGAAGCCCTCCACGTCGTGGAGGACGAAGACCTCGCGGGCGCCATCCGGCAGCCGTTTCACCGCCACTTCGAGGTCCATCGCGGCCTCCGGGCTGGTGCGGCGCGAGGGGGCCGCTGCCAGCGCCCGTTCGTCGTCGCTGTAGCGGTTCCGGCGGCGGCCGCGCTCCTCGCGCCGGGTGAGGACCACGTTCACCGCGAGCCGGTACAGCCAGGTGGAGAACGCCGATTCCCCGCGAAATGTCCCGAGCTTTTCCCAGGCCCGGACGAAGACGTCCTGTGTCACGTCGTCGGCGTCGTCGGCGCCGTGCATCCGGCGCACCAGGTTGTGGATCCGGGTGACGTGGCGCCGGTACAGTCGCTCGAAGGCCTGCGCGTCCCCGCTCGCGGCGAGGGTCACCTCGACGGCGTCGGCTGCGTACCGCGGTTCCGTGGGGTCGACGGACAGGGCCGGGACTCCAGAGGCTGAGGATGGCATGCACGGGGTTGGATCACCCCACGCCCGAAAAGGTTGCACCGGCCCCCGCGGGGGGCAATCGGCGGCCTTGCGCCCTCCCCCGCGCGGGCCGACCTTACAGGATGTTTCGGAGCCCCGCATGATGCGTCGTGACCTGCTGCCCATGGTCCAGGAGGCCCTGCGGGACCGCTACACCGTCGAGCGCGAGCTGGCCCGGGGCGGGGCGGGGCGGGTCTTCTTCGCGCGGACCCTCGAAGGGCGGGCGGTGGCGCTCAAGGTGCTGCATCCCGAGCTGGTGGTCACCGCCACCGCCGACCGGTTCCTGCGGGAAATCCAGACCCTGTCCCGGCTGGAACACCCCCATGTCGCCAAGCTGCTGGACTACGGCGAGCGCGACTGGCTGGTGTACCTCGCCATGGCCTACATCGACGGCCCGACCCTGAAGGAGCACATCGCGCAGGTGCGGCGGGTCTCGATCGACGACGCCGTCCGCATTGCCCGCGACATGCTCGACGCCCTCTCCTATGCCCACGTCAACAACGTGGTGCACCGCGACGTCAAGCCCGACAACATCGTGCTCTCGACCGACGGCGCGATGCTGCTCGATTTCGGCATCGCGCGGGCCATCGAGGCGGCCGGCGACGAAAAACTGACGCGCTCCGGTTTCACCGTCGGCACCTCCTCCTACATGAGCCCCGAGCAGGTCGTCGCCGTGCGCGACCTCGACCACCGGAGCGACCTCTACTCCCTCGGCTGCGTCCTCTTCGAGGCGCTGGCGGGCCGCCCCCCGTTCGTGCACCGGAGCGAGGCGGTGGTGCTGCAGCTGCAGCAGACGGCCGAGGCGCCCAACCTCGCGGAGCTGCGGCCGGAAATCCCCGCCGGCCTGGCGCGCGCCGTCCAGCGGGCACTGGCCAAGGACCGTGAGCAACGCTGGCCGAGCGCCCTCGACATGCGCGCGGAGCTCGACCTGCTCGCCTGAGGGCCTCCCGGCCCCCTGCGCCCCCTGCGTCCCCCTCCCGCCCGGAACCGCCTCATGCCACGTCTCCCCCGAGTGCTGCTTGGCATCCTCGTCGTCCTGGCCGCCTGCCGGCCCGCGCCGGCATACGACCTCGTCATCCGGCGAGGCATGGTCTACGACGGCAGCGGCCAGGAGCCGCGCGCCGCCGACGTGGCGGTGCTGGCGGATTCCATCGTGGCCGTGGGCGACCTCGGCCGGGCGCGGGGCCGGGTTGAAGTCGACGCGGCGGGGCTCGCCGTGGCCCCCGGGTTCATCAACATGCTGAGCTGGGCCAACGAGGACCTGCTGGTCGACGGCCGCTCGCAGGGCGACATCCGGCAGGGGGTCACCCTCGAGATCTTCGGGGAGGGCGCGTCGATGGGGCCGCTCACCGACTCGATGCGCGCGCGCATGCTGGCCCGGCAGGGGGACCTGCGGTACGACGTGCCGTGGACCACGCTCGGCGAGTACCTCGACCACGTCGTGTCGCGCGGCATCGCCCCCAACGTGGCGTCGTTCGTCGGCGCCACGACGCTTCGGGTCCACGAGGTCGGGTACGTGAACCGGCCCGCCACGCCGGCCGAGCTGGGCCGGATGCAGGACCTCGTCCGGCAGGCGATGGCCGAGGGGGCGCTGGGCGTCGGGTCGTCGCTGATCTACGCCCCCGCCAACTACGCCACCACGGACGAGCTCATCGCGCTCGCCGCGGCGGCGGGCGAATCAGGCGGCATGTACATCTCGCACATGCGGGACGAGGGCCGCGGCCTCCTTACCGCCACGCGCGAGCTGATCACGATCGCCCGCGAGGCCAACGTGCCGGCGGAGATCTACCACCTGAAGGCGTCCGGCCGCCCCAACTGGGCCAAGCTCGACACCCTGATCGCGCTGATCGACTCCGCGCGGGCCGCGGGGCTCCGGATCACGACGGACATGTACACCTATCCGGCCAGCTCCACGGGGCTGGACGCCACGATGCCGACCTGGGTGCAGGAGGGCGGCCACGAGGCCTGGGTGGCGCGGCTCAAGGACCCGGCGACCCGCCGGAAGCTGCTGAAGGAGATGCGGGGCGACGCCGGCTTCGACAACGCGTTCGTGAATGCGGGCGGCGCGGAGGGGATCCTGCTCGTCAGCTTCCGGAACCCGGCGCTCAAGCCGCTGACCGGCAAGACGCTCGCGGAGGTGGCGGCGATGCGCGGCACCTCGCCGGAGGAAACGGCGATGGACCTGGTGATCGAGGACGACAGCCGGGTCGGCTGCGTCTTCTTCACGATGTCGGAGGACAATGTGCGCCGGAAGGTCCAGATCCCCTACATGAGCTTCGGCTCGGATGGCGGGTCGATGAGCGCGGAGGGGGTCTTCCTCCTGAGCGGCACCCACCCGCGCGCGTACGGCAACTTCGCCCGCCTTCTCGGCAAGTACGTGCGCGAGGAACAGCTGCTCACCCTGGCCGAGGCGGTGCGCCGGCTCACCGCGCAGCCGGCCGACAACCTCAAGCTCCAGCGCCGGGGCCGGCTGGCTCCCGGAGCCTACGCCGACATCGTGGTGTTCGATCCTGCCACGATTGCCGACCGGGCCACCTTTGCGGAGCCGCACCAGTACGCCACCGGGGTGAGCCAGGTCTGGGTCAACGGGATCCAGGTCCTCCGCGACGGCGAGCCGACCGGGGCCGCCGCCGGGCGCGTGGTGCGCGGCCCCGGGTATCGTCCGCTAGATTCCCCGGTTCATCCCTGACCTGCGATTCGCCGATGACCACCACCCTCGATGCGACACCCATTCGTGCCCCGCGGGGCACCGGCCTCTCCTGCCGTGGCTGGCACCAGGAAGCCGCGCTCCGCATGCTGATGAACAACCTGGACCCCGACGTCGCCGAGCGGCCGGAGGAGCTGATCGTCTACGGCGGGGGCGGGAAGGCGGCCCGCGACTGGCCAAGCTACCACCGAATCGTCTCCACGTTGCAGCGCCTCGGGAACGACGAGACCCTCCTGGTCCAGAGCGGCAAGCCGGTGGGCGTCTTCAAGACGCACGACGAGGCGCCTCGGGTCCTGATCGCCAACGCCAACCTGGTGCCGCGCTGGGCCACCTGGGACGAGTTCCGGCGGCTCGACGCCCTTGGCCTCACGATGTACGGCCAGATGACGGCGGGGTCCTGGATCTACATCGGTACCCAGGGCATCCTGCAGGGCACCTACGAGACCTTTGCCGAGTGCGCGCGCCAGCACTTCGGCGGCACGCTGGCCGGGCGCCTGGTGGTGACCGGCGGGCTCGGCGGCATGGGCGGGGCGCAGCCCCTGGCCGCCACGATGAACGGCGCGGCCTTCCTCGGCGTCGACGTGGACGCGACGCGCATCCAGCGGCGGGTGGACACCGGGTACTGCGACGCGATCGCCACCGATCTGGACGAGGCGCTGCGGCTGGCCGAACAGGCCCGGGCGGACCGGCGCGGGTTCTCCGTGGGGCTGGTCGGCAACATCGCCGAGGTGCTGCCGGAACTGGTGCGCCGCGGCGTCCAGCTGGACGTGGTGACGGACCAGACCTCCGCGCACGACCTCCGCGTCGGGTACATCCCGGCGGGGCTGGACCTGGCGCAGGCGGCCGCCCTCCGCGAGGCCGACCCGGCCGGCTACGAGAGCCGCGTGCTCGACTCGATGGTGGTGCATGTCGGCGCCATGCTGGAGCTCCAGCGCCGGGGCGCCGTGGTGTTCGATTACGGCAACAACCTCCGGGGCCAGGTGGCGGACCTGCGTGCCATGCCGGAGGCGTTCGACTTTCCGGGGTTCGTCCCGGCGTTCATCCGGCCGCTCTTCTGCCGGGGCGCCGGCCCGTTCCGCTGGGCGGCGCTCTCCGGCAACCCGAAGGACATCGCCGCCACCGACGACGCCGTCCTCGAGACTTTCCCGAAGCATGAGGCGCTGGCGCGGTGGATCCACCAGGCCCGGGAAAAGGTCCACTTCCAGGGGCTGCCGGCGCGAATCTGCTGGCTGGAGTACGGCGAACGCGCCGAGATGGGGCTCCGTTTCAACTGGCTCGTCAAGAAGGGAAAGGTCGACGCCCCGCTGGTCATCGGGCGCGACCACCTCGACACCGGTTCGGTGGCCTCCCCCAACCGGGAGACCGAGGGGATGATGGACGGCTCCGACGCGATCGCGGACTGGCCGCTGCTCAACGCGATGCTCAACACGGCGTGCGGCGCCAGCTGGGTGTCGCTGCATCACGGTGGCGGCGTCGGCATCGGGTATTCGCTCCATTCGGGCATGGTGGCGGTGGCGGACGGCACCGAGATGGCCGACCGCCGGCTGCAACGGGTCCTGACCGCCGACCCGGGCACCGGCGTCATGCGGCACGCGGACGCGGGCTACCCGCTCGCCGTCGAGACCGCTCGGGAGCGCGGCATCGACCTGCCCATGCTGGCGGACGAATGAGCCTCGCGTGACCGTCCTCAGGAACATCGGCCGGCTGGCCACCTGCCGGCCGGCGGGCGGCCAGGGGGAGCTGCACATCATCCCGGACGGCGCCGTCGCGTGGGACGGGGACACCTTCACCTGGGTGGGCCCCGAGTCGGAGCTTCCCGCGGAGCTGGCGCGGGCGGAGGCCATCGACGCCGGGGGGCGGCTGGTCATCCCCGGCCTCGTGGACTGTCATACGCACCTGGCGTTCGGCGGGTGGCGCGCCGACGAATTCGAGCGTCGGCTGCAGGGCGCCGGGTATCTCGAGATCGCGCGCGCCGGCGGCGGCATCATGTCCACCGTCCGGGCCACCCGCGCGGCCTCGGACGAGGAGCTGCTGCATCGCGGGCTGAGTGCGCTGGAAGGGATGCAGCGGCTCGGCGTGACGACGGTGGAGTGCAAGAGCGGCTACGGGCTCGACCTGCCGACCGAGCTCCGCCTCCTCCAGGTGTACCGCACCCTGGCCGCCGTGCAGCCGAGCCGCCTCGTTCCCACCTTGCTGGGCGCGCATGTCGTCCCGGCGGAGTTCAAGGAGGACCGGGCCGCCTACCGGCGCCTGGTGATCGAGGAGATGATCCCGGCGGTTGCCGCCGAGGGGCTGGCGCGGTGCTGCGACGTGTTCGTGGAGGACACGGCGTTCAGCGTGGCCGAGGCGCGGGAGATCCTCCTCGCGGGCCAGGCGGCGGGGTTGGCCTCGAAACTCCACGCCGACCAGCTCTCGGCGGGCGGCGGGGCGGAGCTGGCTGCCGAGGTCGGGGCGCTGAGCGCCGATCACCTGGAGTGCGCCTCCGACTCCGGGATCGCCGCCATGGCGGCGGCCGGCGTGGTGGCGGTCAGCCTCCCGCTGGCCACGCTCTACCTCCACCAGCTGCCGATGCCGGCGCGGAAGTTCATCGACGCCGGCGTGCCGGTGGCGGTGGCCACCGACTTCAATCCGGGCTCGGCGCCGAGCTGGGACCTGCCGCTCGCGATGATGCTTGCCTGCCACCTGCAGCGGATGACCCCGGCGGAGGCGCTGAAGGGGGCCACCAGCATCGCGGCGCGCGCGATCGGGCTCGCGGGCGAGGCGGGCGAGGTCACGGTCGGGCGGCGGGCGGACCTTGCCGTGATCGACTCCCCCGACGTGAACCACTGGCTCTATCACTTCCGGCCGAACGCCTGCCTCCTCACCATCGCCAATGGGCGGACCTGCTGGCGGGATCCGCGTTTCCAGTAACGCAGGGAGCACCATGCTACGCTACACCGCGCCGGACGTGATCCTCCCCTCCACCGGCGAGGATGATCCGCGGATCGGGCACCTCCTTGGCAATCAACTGGCCGACGGGTCGGTGCCCAGGGTGGTCCTGGTCGGCTTTCCCTCCGACGAGGGCGTCCATCGCAACGGGGGGCGTGTCGGCGCCGCCGGGGCGCCGGACGAGATCCGCCGGATGCTCTTCCGCCTCACGCCCGACGCGGAGCGGTTCGAGGAATCGGTCGAGCTGCTGGAGCACACCCTTGACCTCGGCAACCTCGAGCTGACGGACGACGTCGAGCAGGACCAGGCGCTGCTCGGCGAGGCGCTGGCGCCGCTCCTGGCCGCCGGCTCGTTCGTGATCGTGCTGGGCGGCGGACACGAGACGTCCTTCGGGCACTTCCAGGCGTACGCAGCCGGGGGCGAGCGGGTCAGCATCCTGAACTGGGACGCGCACCCCGACGTGCGCGAGCTGCAGGACGGCCTGGGGCACGCCGGATCGCCTTTCCGTCAGGCAATCCTCGATCCCTCCGGCGCCTGCCGCCAGTTCGTGGCGGCGGGGCTCCTGCCGCACCTCGTGGCACGGTCGCACCTCGAGTTCCTCGCGGCGCACGGGGGCCGGTTCGTGTGGCGGCGCGACCTCTCCCCGGCGCGCATCGACGAGATCTACGGCGCCCTGGAAGGGCCGTCGTTCGTGAGCTTCGACCTCGACGCGGTGGAGCAGGCGGCGGCACCCGGCGCCAGCTCGCCGACGGTGGGCGGCCTGACCGCCGACCTCTGGCTGCACGCCGCGTACCGGGCGGGCCGCACCGCGGCGGTCCGCTCCTGCGACATCGTGGAAATGAATCCGGTGTACGATCGGGACAGTGCCGCGGCGCGGCTGGCGGCGGCGACGGTGTGGCAGGTGCTGAAGGGGCTGGTGGAGCGGGACCTCTAGCTCAGCCGAGCGCCGGCCACTGCTGGGAGACGCAGTGGAAGGCGCCGAGTCCCCACACAAGGTCCACGGCGTCGATCGGCACCACGCGGCGGGTGGGGAAGAGGCCCTGAAGGGTGTCACGGGCCGCTGCGTCCCGCTCCGGGTCGTAGGTCGGCAGGAGCACGACGCCGTTGGCAATGTAGAAGTTGGCGTAGCTGGCCGGCAGGCGCTGGCCATCCTGGTACAGGGCGCGGGGCATCGGCAGCGTGACCACTCGAAGCCGCTCGCCGTCCTGATCGGTCATCGACTCGAGCCGCCGCAGGTTGTCCTGCAGCGGCTCGTAGTTTTCGTCCCGGGGATCCTCCTCGACCACGGTGACGACCGTCCTCGCGTCGGTGAAGCGGGTGAGGTCGTCGACGTGACCGTCGGTGTCGTCGCCCACGATCCCGTCGCCCAGCCAGAGGATGTGCCGGACACCGAGGTAGTCGGCCAGGTAGCGCTCGATGCCCGCCTTGTCGAGGTGGGGGTTGCGGTTCGGGTTGAGGAGGCACGCCTCGGTGGTCAAGAGGGTGCCCTGGCCGTTGACGTCGAGCGAGCCGCCTTCCATGACGATCCCGGGGTGGAAGACGGGGATGCCGTATTCCTCCGCGATGCGGGTCGGAATTCCGTCATCGAGTTCGAACGGCGGGTACTTGCCGCCCCAGGCGTTGTAGCCCCAGTCGACGATCGCCTCCTCCCGCCGCCCCCCCACCTCGCACTGCACGAAGCAGGGGCCATGGTCGCGGCACCAGGCGTCGTTGGTGGGATTGGCGTGGAGGATGACCCGGCCGGGAGGCAGGCGATGGGGGGCCAGGAGGCGGGTGACGGCCTCCGCCATGTCGGGGCCCGTCACATTGATGTGCACTTCCTCGTGCGGCGCGAGGTGCCGCACCATCTCGGCGAAGATGCCGGGCACCGGGCCGAACTTGTCGGGCCAGGAGGCCTCGTTGTGCGGCCAGGAGAGCCAGGTGCCGCGGTGGGGCGCCCACTCCGCCGGCATCCGGTACCCGAGTGCCGCCGGCGTGGGGTGCGTCGGTGCCCTGGTCACCCGTCGAGGTACCGCTGCGTCAGGTCGGCGTAGGCGTCGATCCGGCGGTCTCGGAGGAAGGGCCAGTGGGTGCGGGCCACGTCGGTCAGGGCGAGGTTGCACTCGACGACCAGCACCTCCGGCCCCTCGCCCGCGCGGGCCAGCACCGAGCCGTACGGGTCGGCGACGAAGCTGCCCCCCCAGAAGTCGATGCCGTTGGGCGCCGCCATCCCCTCGTGCCCCACCCGGTTGACCGCCACCACGAAGACGCCGTTGGCGATCGCGTGGCTCCGCTGCATCGTGGTCCAGGCGTCCTTCTGCGCGGCGCCGTATTCCGCCTTTTCCGCGGGCAGCCACCCGATGGCGGTAGGGTAGAAGAGGAGCTGCGCGCCGCGCAGCGCCGTCAGCCGGGCGGCTTCCGGGTACCACTGGTCCCAGCAGATCAGCACCCCGATCCGCCCGACGGCGGTGTCGAAGATCCGGAAGCCGGTGTCGCCCGGGGCGAAGTAGAACTTTTCGTAATACTGGGGATCGTCCGGGATGTGCATCTTCCGGTACTTCCCGAGGTAGCTGCCGTCGGCGTCGATGACGGCGGCGGTGTTGTGATACAGCCCCTCCGCGCGGCGCTCGAAGAGCGAGGCGACGATCACGACGCCCAGCTCCGCCGCCACCGGTGCCAGCGCTTCCGTGCTCGGGCCCGGGATCGGCTCGGCGAGCGCGAAGTGCGCGTGGTCCTCTGTCTGGCAGAAGTACTCGGAGCGGAAGAGTTCCTGGAGGCAGACGATCCGCGCCCCGCGCGCCGCCGCGGACCTGATTCCGGCAATGGCGCGGGCCAGGTTGTCGGCTGCGTCGGCGGAACAGGCCATCTGCACCAGTCCGACGGACACCAGGCGGGACGGGGGGGGCGTAGGCATGCCGTGAAAATAGGGCTATTATCACCGCCTGCAACTTCCGCCCGGCGGTTCGGTCCGGGTCGGATCCCCTCGAATGCCAACACTCGCCAGGAGCCTCGCATGCTCGTCCCGATGCTGTTCATGCTGGTGCAGCAGCCGCAGCCGCAGGCGGCGGCGCCGTCGCCGGTGGCGCGCGTGGAAGTGACGCCCGCCAGCGCCGAGGTGCAGGTCGGGCAGACTCTCCAGATGCATGCGCGCGCCCTCGGCGCGGACGGACAGCCGGTGCCCGCCGCGCAGATCCGCTGGTTTGCGGGCGGCAACGGCGGCATCGTGGATTCCACCGGGCTGGTCAAGGGAGGCTTCATCGGCACGGCGCAGGTGACGGCCGTGGCGGTGGTGAGCGGCACCCGCAACACCCTCGGGCGGGCCGAGGTGCGGATCGTCCCCGCACCCGCGGCGCGGGTGGAAATCGAGTCGGCGCCGGCCCGGGCGGTGGTCGGCACGCGGCTGACCCTCCGGGCCACCGCCTACAGCGCGCAGGGGGAC
>DASUFQ010000105.1:0-2271 GCA_036274515.1 Gemmatimonadales bacterium
AATCTCGCGCCCCGTCCCTGGCGGGTGCCGGTGGTCGCGGGCGCCGTCCTCTGGCTCGGGGCCATGCTCGGGCTGCTGCGGGACTACCCGGAAGCGCCGGCAACGCTGGTCTGGGGCTCCCTGCTCTATCCCGCCTTCTACCTCGGGCTGTCGCTCCGGCTGGCCAGGGAGGCGCGGCCCGGCGGCTATTGACGCGGATCACAGCCCCGCCCTGTCCCCGGCCTTAACTCTCAGCCCATCCGGGACTAAACCCGACTGACGGCTCCTTAAAGAGGAAGAGGCATCATGGGTACTCACCTTCGCTTTACCCCGATCCTGGCACTGATCGGCGCGCTCGCGCTCGGCGCGGCGCCGACGGCCGGGGCGCAGGATACCAGCTCGGTCCGCGCCGACACGTCGGCCCGCACCGACACCTCCGGCTACCAGGGCTACGGCGCCGACACGCTGCAGCGGAGCCAGCCCACCGGGCAGGCCGACACCGGCGCCGCCGGCTACCAGGGCGCGCCCGCTGATACGGCGCTCCGAGCCAAGCCTGGGGTCCAGACCGGCCCGTCGGCGAAGGACAGCAGCAAGACCGGCCAGACCAGCGCCACGCCGGCCGACACGGTGGTCTGCAAGGATGGCTCGACCTCACCCCGGACCGGGGACGTGTGCCTGAACCATGGCGGCATCGACTGGGCGTCCACCAACGCGGCGCTCAAGGCGCGGGGTCAGGCCCCCATCAATCCGGGCGACAGCGCCTCGGCCGACACCGCGCTCAGGGCCAAGCCCGGGGTGCAGACGGGTCCGACCGACTCGAGCACGATGGGGCAGATGAAGGACACCAGCTCGACGAGCCACTAGGGCTCGTCGGAGCGTGGCCCGCGCGACAGTCCTCACGCTGCTGCTGACGGCGGCCGGTGCCCTTCGACCGGCCGCCGCTCAGCGTCCGCCCGATCGTCCCAACATCGTGGTCTACGTCGCCGACGACCTCGGCTGGCGCGACACCGGGGTGTACGGCAACCAAGCGGTGCGGACACCGAACATCGATCGCATCGGCCGCTCGGGGCTCACGGTGCGGTATGCCTTCGTCACGTCACCCCAATGCAGCCCGTCCCGCATCAGCATCCTGAGCGGACGCTATCCCCATACCACCCGCACCGAGGACCTGCACACGCCGACGCCGGCCGGCGTGCGGGTCCTGCCGTCGTACCTGCAATCGGCCGGGTACTTCACCGGGATGATGGCGAAGACCCACCTCGGGCCCAACGCCGAGCGGCAGTTCCAGTGGTACTCGCCGGAGACGGTGGCCGCGCTGTCGGCGTTTCTCGACTCGGCGGGGACCCGGCCGTTCTTTCTGTGGGTGGGGTTCCACGAGCCGCACCGGCAGTACGACACGACGGCCGCGCCGAGCCACGCGCCGGAGCGGAGCGTGGTGACGCCGTACCTGGTGGACACGCGCGCGACGCGGACCGACATCGCCCGGTACTACGACGCCATCGCGGCGATGGACCGCTAGATCGGCGAGATGACCGCGGAGCTGGAGCGGCGCGGGCTCGCCGAGAAGACGCTGGTCGTCTTCCTCAGCGACAACGGCGCGCCGTTTCCCCGGGAGAAGGGGACGCTCTACGACAGCGGGACCCGGGAGCCGCTGCTCATCTCCTGGCCCGGGGTGATCCGCCCGGGCACGGCGTACGACCGGGCGCCGGTGAGCCTGCTGGACCTGATGCCGACGCTGCTGGAGGTGGCGGGGGTCGCCCCCGATTCGCTGGTGCAGGGCCGGAGCTTCCGATCGCTCCTCGCGGCGCCCGATTCGTACACGCCGCAGGAGTACGTCTTCACCGAGCGGAACTGGCACGACTGCGACGAGCACCAGCGCGCGGTGCGGGACGGCCGATGGAAGCTCATCCGCACCGACGCCTACACCGATCTCCCTCTCTGCACCGCGGCGGACATCGGGATGAGCCCGTCGTTCCAGGCGCTCAGGCAGCGGGCCTCGTCGGCGCCGGCGCGGCTCACGGCCGCGCAGCGGCGGCTGTTCGAGATCCCGAGGGCGCGGCTCGAGCTCTACGACCTGGAGCGGGATCCGTGGGAGGTGCACAACCTCGCCGGCGACCCGGCGCAGACGGCGCGGGTGAAGAAGATGGCCGTGGTGCTGCAGGAGTGGATGGAGCGGACCGACGACTTCCCCGCCGCCTGGCGGGTGCGGGACGACAACACCGACCGGATCACGGGGCTGCCGTTCAGCAACCGGATCCCGCCGTTGCGCGACTCCATTCCTCCTCCGCCCGA
>DASUFQ010000106.1:0-5590 GCA_036274515.1 Gemmatimonadales bacterium
AGGTCTACTACCCCCTCGCCCTGCACCTGCAGCCCTGCTTCGCGTACCTCGGCACGGGGAAGGGCGCGCTGCCGGTCACCGAACGCGCGACGGACGAAGTCGTGTCCCTGCCGATCTACCCCGAGCTCACCTCCGCCCACATCGAGGCCGTCATCGCGGCCATCCGGGAGTTCTACCAGGGATGACCAACTCCACGGCCAAGTCACTGATTGCCAAGGCGGAACGGCGCGAGGCGCTCTTCGGCGTGGTCGGCCTCGGCTACGTGGGCCTCCCCCTCGTGATCGAGCTGGCCCGCGCCGGCTACCGGGTGCTCGGGTTCGACATCCTCCCCTCGGTGGTGGACGCGCTGAACGCCGGCCGCTCCCACGTGAAGGACATCTCCGACGCGGCGCTCCGGGAGGTGCTCGCGAGCGGCCGCTTCGAGGCCACCACCGACCTCGGCCGACTCGGCGAGCCGGACGCCATCTCGATCTGCGTGCCGACCCCGCTCTCGAAATTCAAGGATCCCGACGTCAGCTACATCCAGGCGTCCACCGAGTCGGTCCGCCGGACCCTCCGGAAGGGGCAGGCCATCATCCTGGAGAGCACGACCTACCCGGGCACCACGCGGGAGCTGATGCTCCCGGCACTGGAGAGCACGGGGCTGTCGGTCGGCAAGGATTTCTTTCTCTCGTTCAGCCCCGAGCGCGTGGACCCGGGCAACCCGGTGTACGGCACGCGGAACACCCCCAAGGTCATCGGGGGCATCACCCCCGACTGCCTCCAGGTGACCGTGGCGCTCTACCAGCCGGCCATGGACACGCTGGTGCCGGTCTCGTCGCCCGAGGCGGCGGAGCTGACCAAGATCCTCGAGAACACCTTTCGCAGCGTGAACATCGGGCTGGTCAACGAGACGGCCATCGTCTGCGACAAGCTCGGCGTCGACGTCTGGGAGGTCATCGAGGCGGCCTCGACCAAGCCGTTCGGGTTCATGAAGTTCCTGCCGGGCCCGGGACTGGGCGGGCACTGCATCCCCATCGACCCGCACTACCTCGCCTGGAAGATGCGCGGCCTGAACTACAAGACCCGTTTCATCGACCTGGCCGGCGAGGTCAATACCGAGATGCCGATGTTCTGGGTCCGGAAGGTGGCCGACGTGCTCAACTCCGTCAGCCGCTCGGTCCGGGGGAGCCGCATCCTGATCCTCGGCGTGGCGTACAAGCGCGACATCGACGACCTGCGCGAGAGCCCTGCGCTCGACATCATCCGGCTGCTCGAGCAGCAGGGCGCCCACGTGGAGTTCCACGACCCGCACGTCGGCAGCTACCTCGAGGACGGCAAGACGGTGCAGTCGGTGCCCTTCACCGTCGAGGCGATCGAGGCCGCCGACTGCGTCATGGTGGTAACCGACCACAGCGCCATCGACTACGGGCTGGTGAAGCGTCACGCCCGGCTCGTGGTGGACACCCGTCACGTCATGCCGAGGGACTGAGCGGCCATGCGCGTCACGGTCATCGGGAGCGGGTACGTCGGGCTGGTGGCGGGCGCCTGCTTCGCCGAAACCGGCAACGACGTGGTCTGCGCCGACCTGGACGAGGGCAAGGTGGCCCGGCTCCGGAAGAACGACCTCCCGATCTACGAGCCGGGGCTCGAGCCGCTGGTCCGCCGGAACCAGGAGGAAGGCCGGCTCTCGTTCACCACCGACATCGGCCAGGCGGTGGAGCGGGCGCAGGTCGTGTTCATCGCCGTGGGGACGCCGGAAGGGGAAGACGGCTCGGCCGACCTGCGGCATGTGCTCGACGTGGCCCGGGTCATCGGCAAGCACCTGAACGGCCCGAAGGTGATCGCCACCAAGTCGACCGTGCCCGTGGGGACGGCCGAGAAGGTGCGGCGCGCCATCCAGGCCGAATCGAGCACGCCGTTTTCCGTCTGTGCGAACCCGGAGTTCCTGAAGGAGGGCGCCGCGGTCGAGGACTTCATGCACCCCGACCGGGTGGTCGTCGGCGTGGAGGACGAGCCGGCCCGGGCGGCGATGTCCGAGCTCTATGGGCCGTTCTTCCGGAAGAACGACCGGCTGCTCTTCATGGACATCCCGTCGGCGGAGGTCACGAAGTACGCCGCCAACGCCATGCTGGCCACGCGCATCTCCTTCATGAACCAGATCGCGAACCTCTGCGAGCGGGTCGGCGCCGACGTCACCAGCGTGCGGCGGGGCATCGGGACCGACTCGCGGATCGGGTCCGCCTTCCTCTTCCCCGGGCCGGGGTACGGCGGCGCCTGCTTTCCCAAGGACGTGAAGGCGCTCATCCGCACGGCCCACGAGGCCGAGGCGCACGCCGACCTCCTCGAGGCGGTCGAGCACGTGAACGAGCGGCAAAAGCTCGTGCTGCTGGGCAAGGTGGAGCGCGCCCTGGGGGGCGGGCTCAAGGGCAGGACGGTCGGGCTCTGGGGCCTGGCTTTCAAGGCCGAGACCGACGACATCCGGGAGAGCCCGGCGCTGCCGCTCATCGACGGGCTGCTCGCCCGGGGCGCCACGGTGCGGGCCCACGACCCGCACGCCATGGAGAACGCCCGGGCTCGCTACGGCAAGCGCCTCGAGCTGGCGGCCGACCCCTACGCCGCGGCGCACGGCGCGGACGCCCTGGTGATCGTGACCGAGTGGCTGGTGTACCGGAACCCCGATTTCGAGCGCCTCCTCGCGGAGATGCGGGGCCGCGTCCTGGTCGACGGCCGAAACCTCTACGACGCCGCCCGGATGCGCTCGCTCGGGTTCACCTACGACTCGATCGGCCGGCCATGACGGGACAGCCCGGGAACCTCATGAACGTCAGTCCGGAGCACCTCATCCAGCAGGCGCGCGAACGGTTCGCCCTGCAGGACTACCGGGGCGCCGCCTTCCTGCTCGAGGAGGTCGTGTCCGGCGGCCGTGCCTTTGCCGACGTGCACCACCTCCTCGGCGTGTCCTACTCGCTCCTGAGCCTCCCCGATCGGGCGCTGGCGCAGTTCGACCGGGCGCTGGCCCTCAACCCGCGCTACCTCGAGGCGCTGATCCATCGGGGCATGATCCTGATGGACCTCGGCCGGCGCGAGGAGGCGGACGCCTCGTTCCAGCAGGCGCAGCAGGGGGAAATGCTCACGGCCGGACTGCCCGCGCACGCGGCCGGGCGGCTGGCCAACCTGCACGCCACCGTGGCGGATGCGTACGCGGAGCTGGGGGCGCTGGAGCCGGCCATCGAGCAGCTGACGATCGCCACGCGGCTCGGGCCGAAGTTCCCGGACCTGCGGTACCGGCTCGCCCGCCTCCTCCTCGAGGCGGGGCAGACGCTGGAGGCGCGCGAGGAGCTCGAGCTGGTGGTGCGGACCCGGCCCAATTTTCTCGACGCCCTGGCCCTCCTCGGGCTGGCCCGGTACCTGTCGGGCGACGCGTCGGGCGCGGAAGAAGTCTGGCGCGACTGCCTCTCGCGCCGGCCGGAGGACGCGCGCGTCGAAGCCTACCTGGCCATGTTGAGCCGCGGCGCCCGGTGAGCATCGCCTCCCCCCGCGCCACCCTGCCACTCCTCCTGGTGCTCGCCGGCTGCGGCTCGTCGGGCGGCCCGGAGGGCGCGGGCGACCGCGCCTATGCGGAGGGCCGGTACCAGGAAGCCCTGGCGTCGTACGCGCCGCTCTCCGAGTCCTCCCCCTCGCCCCGGCTCTGGTCCAAGGTGGGCGCCACCGCGCTCCATCTGGGTCGCCTGCGGGAGGCCACCAGCGCCTACCAGGCGCTCGCCTCGACGGCCCCGGATCGGGCGGAGGAGGCGGCGGAGGGGATCGAGCAGGTCATCGTCGCGGCGGAGCGGAAGCTCGACCATGAAATGCTCGCGGAGGCGGTTGCCGCCCTGCGGAGCGTGGCGCCCGACCGGCCGCTTGGCCGCCACGCGCTCAGCCTGATGGAGGTGGCCGAGGGCCCGGTCACTTCCTCGGATTTCGCCGCCGCGGTGGCGGTGGCGCCGGATGCGCGGACCGTGGACTCCCTGCTGGTCCGGCAGGCGACCTCCCTTGCGGGCGAGGGTGAGTGCACCGACGCGGTCGGGCTGTACCAGGCGGCAATCCGGCGGGCGGGCCGTGGCGGGAACCCCACGGCGGAAGCGGGCCTCGTGAGCTGTTTCTTCCGGCTGGGGGCGGCGCAGCTGGTGGCGGCGCCCGACAGCGCGGAGATGTGGTTCCGCGGGGCCACCGGCATGGACTCCACCACGGCGTTCGGCCGGTCGGCCATGCTCGGCCTCGGCGACGCCCGGCTCCGTCAGGGGGACCTGATCGGCGCGGCGCTGGCCTACCAATCGGTGCTCTCCAGCGGCGATCGCGCCGATTCGCTCTCGGTCGTGGCGGGCGCCAAGCTCAACGCGCTGGTGTCGGCCGACCCGCCGTCCCCCGGCCCGGCGCAATCGCCATGACGATGCGCGGATGGCTGGCCTGCGGGCTCCTGATGATTGCGGCATGCAAGTCGGGCAAGGACCCGGCGACGCTCGCGCCGATCCCGTCGGACCCCGAGCTGACCAGGGCCCGGACCGACTCGACGTGGGAAAAGGGACTCTACGACTTCCGGAAGGGCAATTTCCACTCCGCCTCCGAGGTCTTCCAGCGGGTGTTGCTGGAATTCGTGCCGGGCGACCCCCGGATTCCCCAGGCGCACTTCTACCTCGGCGAGTCGTACTTCGGGGTCCACAGCCAGCTGCAGGCGGTACGGGAGTTCCGGAGGGTCGCGGACGAGTTTCCGACGAGCCCGCTCGCGCCGGACGCCCTCTACCGCGCAGGCGACGCCTACGCCGACCTTTGGCGCAAGCCGCAGCTCGACCCCACGTACGGGCAGTCCGCCCTCGCGACCTACACCGAGCTGCTGAACCGGTACCCGGACTCCCCCGCGGCGGCCAAGGCGCGGGTGCAGGTGACCGACCTGCGGAACAAGTTCGCGTACAAGGAATGGGAGAACGCCCGGTACTACCTGCGGAACAAGGCGGCGGACGCGGCCATTCTGTACATGAAGTCGCTGGTGGCCACCTATCCGGACTCGCCCTCCGCCGAGCTGGCGCTGGTGCAGCTGGTGAACACCTACCGCGCGCTGGGGTACGTCGAGGACGCGGAGGAGATGTGCGGGGCGCTCCGGCAGTACCACCCCGACACGAAGGACCTCGCGAAGCTCTGTCCCGCTGCCGGCGGCTGAGCGATGGTCGGGTTGTTCGGGGGCTCGTTCGATCCGATCCACGTAGGGCACCTCATCGTGGCGCGGTCGATGGCGGAGGCACTGGGGCTCTCCGAGCTTCGGTTCATGCCGACGGGCGAGCAGCCCCTGAAGCGGGGCCGGCACGGAGCCGAGGCGGGGGTCCGGGCCGCGATGGTGGCGGCCGCGATCGCGGGTGAGGACGGCCTGGCGCTCGAGCGCCAGGAGGTCGACCGGCCCGGCCGCTCGTACACCGTCGATACGCTGCGGGCCCTGCGGGACCGGGAGCCGGGGCAGGGGTTCGTGATACTGCTCGGCGCCGACGCCGCGGCCGACCTCGACCAGTGGCGGGAGGCGGCGGCGCTGCCGGGGCTCGCGCGCCTCGTGGCCTTCACGCGGGCGGGGGTCCCGCGCCCC
>DASUFQ010000107.1:0-3768 GCA_036274515.1 Gemmatimonadales bacterium
CGCGCTGCTGCGGGCCGCGACCGCGCTGCTCGATGCCGAGATCGCCTCGCTGTGGGCGACGGCGGCGGCGGGAGAGGAGCTCGTTCCCGAGCGGCGAGCCCGGCTCCGGGGCACGGCCACGTGGGTGACGACGGCGGCCGCCCAGGTGGTGGACGCGGCGTACACGGCCGGCGGGGGGTCGGCCATCTACTCGGCCAGCCCGCTGCAGCGCCGCTGGCGGGACGTGCACGCGGTCACCCAGCACTTCGCCCTCAAGGCCGACACGCTCACCACGGTGGGCGCCGTCCTGGCCGGCGAGGACGTCGACCTGACCCTGCTGTAACGCGGGGCGATGTCCACGAGACCTCCACATCGTCTCCAGGACTTGCCGTCCGTTCGGGCGCACGATGCATCCAGTAGATCGTCGTGCGCCGAACGGGTGCGGCGAGGGGATCGACCCAGAGGAGGGCACCATGACCGCGACCTACCAGACGTTCCGGGGCGGCGAGGTGATCGAGTTCACGCTGCGCGGCGAGCGGCGCACCGCCGAGGTGATGCTGGCGACGAGGACGGGCACCGTGCTCCTCGACCTCTTCGACGGCGAGCGCATGGCGTGGGCGCAGCTGGCCCTTCTGGAGGACCTGGCCGTGTTCCACCCAGATCCGGGTGACGCGCTACCGGAGCGGGTCGCCGCGTGAGCCCGTAGGCCCAGGCTCCGATCTTCGACGGTGTCACGGCGATTCGACGTCGATTCGCCGTGACACCCGCAGAATTTGTCGCCCGCCAGCGGGATGGGACCACTGTGAGGTGAGTTTCGCCAGGAGCATGGGACCGCCTTGTCGCCAGTTGTGGGACCGCCCGGGGTCCACCATCGGCGGTGCTGTGGCCGGTCGAATCGCCGCCTTCCGACTGCAGCTGGAAGGCGGCGATGGCGTTCCGGGAGGTTCGTGTGTTCGAGGTCCGGGAGGTGCTGCGCTTGTGGTTGCGCGGCGAGGGTCTGCGCTCGGTTGAGCGGCTGGCGGGGGTGGATCGCAAGACGGTCCGCCGCTACGTCGGCGCCGCGGAGGCGCTGGGCCTGCGCCGCGGTAGCGGCGAGGAGCAGCTCGACGACGGGTTCGTCGGCGGGGTGGTCGAGGCGGTCCGCCCGCACCGCCGGGACGGCCATGGCGAGGCGTGGCGGCTGTTGGAGGCGAACCACGAACGGATCGAGGCGTGGCTGAAGAGGGAGGGGTTGACGGTCCGCAGGACCGGGGAGCTGTTGGCCCGCCGGGGGGTGGTGGTCCCGGAGCGGACGCTGCACCGTTACGCGCTGGAGGTGTGCGATGTCGGGCGGGGCCGGCGGGGGGTCACGGTGCGGGTGAACGACGGCGAGGCGGGCGATGAGTTGCAGGTCGACTTCGGCCGCCTGGGCCGGCTCGTCGATCCCGAGGGGGGCCGCCAGCGGGATGTGTGGGCGTTGATCTTCACGCCGGTCGTGTCCCGCTACAGCTTCGTGTGGCTGGCGCACCGCCAGACCGTCGAGGATGTGATCTCGGGGTTCGAAGCGGCGTGGCGGTTCTACGGCGGCGTGTTCAAGACGGTGATCCCCGACAACCTCAAGGCGATCGTGGAGCGGGCCGACCCGCTCGAGGCCCGCCTGAACCAGTGCTTCGTCGAGTACGCGCAGGATCGAGGCTTCGCCGTGGACCCCGCCCGGGTCCGCTCACCGCAGGACAAGCCGAGGGTGGAGCGCACCGTGCCGTTCGTCCGCCAGTCGTTGTGGGCTGGTGAGACGTTCATCGACCTCGCCGATGCCCAGCGCCGGGCGGAACAGTGGTGCCGGGAGCGGGCCGGGATGCGACTGCACGGCACGATCCAGGCGAGACCGGCCGAGGTGTTCCGCCTCGATGAAGCACCTCATCTGCGGGCGGCGCCGACGGCGCCCTACGACGTTCCGATCTACGCGACGGCGAAGGTCCATCGGGATCACCACATCGAGGTCGCCAAGGCTCTCTACTCGATCCCCGGGGACCTGATCGGCAGGAGGGTCGACGTGCGCGCCGACCGCAAGGTGGTCCGCGTCTACAGCCGCGGGCAGCTCGTGAAGGTCCACCCCCGCCAGGCGCCGGGCGGGCGGGTCACCGACCCAGGCGACCTGCCGGCTGAGCGGACCGCCTACGCGCTGCGCGATCTCGATCATCTCCGCCGGCTCGCCGCCGGCCACGGCCCCGCCGTCGGCGCCATGGCGGACGGCGTGTTGGACCACCCGCTGCCCTGGACCAAGATGCGCCAGGTCTACGCCCTGCTGGGCCTGGTCAAGAAGTGGGGCGCTGAACGGGTCGATGCCGCGTGCGGGCGGGCGTTGGACGCCGAAGCGGTCAACGTCGGGATTGTCGGGCGGATGCTCGAACGCGGCACCGAGAGTGACGCCACCAACCCCGCGCCGCCGGCGTCGCCCGGTGAGGTGGTCACGCCCCGCTTCGCTCGAGACCCCGACGAGTTCGCTCCCCGCCGTCCCGTGACCGGCACCGATGGCGGCGCCAGATGACCCCGGCGCCGACGGTCAGCCCTGAGCTGCGGTCGCTGCTGCGGCGGGTGAAGCTCGGCAAGTGTCTCGACACGCTCCCCGAACGCCTCGCTCTCGCGCGCACGAACCAGCTCAGCCACAGCGAGTTCCTCGAGCTGGTCCTCGCCGATGAGGTCACCCGCCGTGACACCGCCGGCGCCGCTCTGCGAGCGAAGACCGCCGGGCTCGACCCGACGATGACCATGGACCGCTGGGACCCCACCACCACCGTCACCTTCGACCAGGCGACCTGGGCCGAGCTCGGCTCGCTGCGCTTCGTCGAGGCCGGCCACAACGCCGTGATCATGGGACCGGTCGGGGTCGGCAAGACGTTCCTCGCCAGCGCGCTCGGTCACGCCGCCATCCGCCGCCGCCACAGCGTCTGGTTCGAACGCACCGACACCATGCTGCGCCGGCTCAAGGCCAGCCGGCTTGACAACAGCCACGACGCCGAGGTCCGCAAGCTCCTCCGCGTCGACCTATTGATCCTCGACGACTTCGCCCTCTCCGCTATGGATCCCCTCGACACCGCCGAGATCTACGAACTCATCGTCGAGCGGCACCGCTCGGCGTCAACGATCGTGACCTCGAACCGGGACCCCGTCGAGTGGCTCGCCTTCATGGCCGACCCGCTCCTCGCCCAGTCCGCCGTCGACCGGCTCCAGTCCGCCGCCCACGAACTCGTCCTCGAAGGCGACTCCTACCGGCGCCGCCAGAAGCCCACCATCACCACCGCCACCAGCGACGCCCTTGACCCCCTGCCGCCCCGACCGCCATCATCCAGACGCCGTCGCTGAAGACCCCGACCCGGTCCCATGCCACTGGCGAAACGGTGGTCCCATCACCCTGGCGAGCGACAAAGAGCGCCTCGTATGGGGGGCGGGCTACCTCGACACGGGCTACGTGTTAACCAACGAGAACGGCGAGCCGATCCACCCCAACCGCATCACCCTGCTCTTCCGACGTCATCGAGAGGAACTCGGCCTCCCAGCCGTGCGGCTCCACGATTTCCGCCACACGTCGGCCAGCCTGCTCCTGACCGCCGGCATCCACCCGAAGATCGTGAGCGAGCGCCTCGGCCACTCCAGCATCGCCATCACGCTCGACCTGTACAGCCACGTCATCCCCGGCATGCAGGCCGAAGCCGCCGAGAAGCTCGGCGCCATGATCCTCGGCACCCGTTGAGCGTGGATCCGGCGGAGGAGTGATGGCTGATGACGCGATCCGGAGACGCGTCGACGCCC
>DASUFQ010000108.1:0-9871 GCA_036274515.1 Gemmatimonadales bacterium
GAAGGGCACCGCCCAGGCGCCGCCGAGGTGCAGGGCGATGGCCAGCACGGCGCCGAGCCCCGCGCCACCCGAGAGGCCGACGAGATAGGGATCGGCCAGCGGGTTCCGCACCAGCGCCTGCAACGACGCGCCCGACAGGGACAGCGCGCCGCCGACGGCAAAGGCGAGCAGCACCCGGGGGAGTCGCAGGGTCCGGACCAGCGCGGCATCCCCGCCCCCGTCGCCGGCAACCGCGCCCACCAGCGCGGTCCACGACACATCCACCGCTCCGAAGAGGAGCCCCGCGGTCACGGCCAGCACCGCACCCGCCGCCAGCAGGATCCAGCGCCCTCGCGTCATGACGGAGGGCCCCGGTCGAGTGCCGCCTCGAGGACCAGCAGCGCCTCGGCGCTCCGCGGGCCGGGACGGCTGAAGAGTCCGGCCGGCAGGTAGACGAACCGCCGCGCGCGGACGGCGGGCACCGCCTGCCACTCGGGGCGGGCCGCGTAGTCAGGGGCGCTGTCGCCGAAGATCAGCGCGACATCCACACTCCGGCCCGCGATCGCCTCGAGGCTCACCGGAGCCGACGCGGCGGCGAGGTCACCGAAGACGTTCTCCGCGCCGGCGCGGGCCACCAGTTCGCTCAGGAAGCTCCCGCGGCCGATCACGATCGGCGGCTGGTCCCACGCCACGATGAGGACCCGTGACGGAGACGGGGGCGCGGGGCGGGTCGCGGCGGCCAGCGCCGCCTCGAACGCGTCGGCGAGACTGTCGCCCGCCTCCGCGCGGCCGCCGAGGCGCGCGAGCAGCCGGGCGAGCCGGGGGACGTCGTCCAGCCGGTCGGTGGAGAGGACCACGGCGGCGATGCCCTGCGCCCGCAGGCGGTCGGCCGCCGCCAGGTTCTGGGTGGAGTTGTAGAGCACGACGAGGTCGGGGCGGGCGGCGACGATGGCCTCGAGATTCGGCTGGAGCCCGTCGCCGAGGCTGGGGACCAGCCGGGCGGAGTCGGGGTAGTCGCACCATGTGGTGCGCCCGACCACCGCCGGGCCCAGCCCCACCGCAAAGAGCAGCTCGGTGGTGGCGGGGATCAGCGACGCGATGCGGGTGGCGGGCCGCGCCAGGCGAACGGTATCGCCCAGGTCGTCGACGGCGACGATGGGGCTCGCCGGCCGGTCCCGCCCGGCGCCGGCGCAGGCCGCCGTACCGAGCAGCAGGAGGATGAGGGCAATGCGGTGACGCGAACGAACCATGAAAAAATCGCCCACTTCCGGGAGGGCGGCAGTGGGCGGGACACGGCGGAGAACGGCCGGGGCACGCCACCGGTCCCTCCCCCGAGGGAACATCTGGTGGCGCGAACACAGAGGTCTCCTGGCTTCGGGCCTCCACTCGCCTTCCCGGTTTCCCAGTGGCGTCGAGAGTGGAGCGAACTGCCCGTTACAGTGGCGGGGCCGCGCCGGAATTGCACCGGCTTCCGAATATCTGGGCTCGCTTGCAAGCTGTTGTGGCTTCGGCAAACCTAGGCCGTGGCTTGCCTCCCGGCAAGGGTTCACCCACCGGGCGCGCCCGGCGAACCGGGGCGACGGCGAATCGCGTACACGCCGCCGGCAACCAGCGCCGCGGACAGAACGCCCACCAGCAATTGCAGGAGGCGTCCCTGGTTCCCGGCGCTCCCCGCCACCCGCAACTCCGCCCTGCCGCCTGACGGCGGCGCCGCCGTCCACCGACGCAGCGGCGTGCCGGCCACAAGCATCGGCTCGACCGCCACGAGCCCGGCCCCCCGCACCGTGGCCCCTGCTTCCTCGACCAGCAGGTCGAAGGAGTCGGCCGGCGCGGCCCACTCCGCCCCGCTGATCCCGAACGGGAGGGCGTAGCTCACCATCAGGTTCTTGATTCCCGGTGCCACCGGCCCGAGGAGGTATACCGAGTCGCCGCCGAATCGCACCCCGGACGGACTCACATCGCCGTCCTGCACCTCGGGATCCTCCACGCCGTCTGGCAGGGCCAGCGCCCACGACGATGCCAGCGAGTCGGGGGCGACCCGGGTGACCCGTCCGTCGTTGCGCAGCGTGAGGAGGTCGAAGACCGTCCTTCGACCGGCGGCGTCGGGCGCGCGGACGATGACGTGCCGGCCGCTGAGCCGGACCGGCGCGGTGGACGAGGTGTCGTACACGACGACCTGCACGCCCGTGCTGCCGGGCACCCGCACCGGCTCGCCGAAGTACTCGATTCCCGCGTAGCGGGCGCTGACGATGTAGACGGCGGCGGTGTCGCCGGGGAGGCGAAATCGGAAGCGGCCGTCGGCGAGGGAGCGGGCGGAGTCGATGGCACCCTGGGCAGTCCGCCCGATGCGATGCAGCGTGACCGGCACGGCGGGAACCGGGGTCGTATCCCCCGGCACCACGCGCACCACCCGGCCTTCGATGGTCAGGGGCGCCTGGGCCGCGAGTGGTGCGCCGCACAGGGCCAGGGCCCCGGCCAGCGCGACGATGCGATCAGGGCGTGAAGCGGCCAAAATCCTGGGGATCGAGCTTCTCCAGGTATTGCTTGAGGGACTCGGCGTCGAGCCGGCGTTCGGGGGCGGGCGTGCCCGCCTCGGCGCCGGTGTGGTTGAGGAGGTCGTCGCTGGTGAAGATCGGGGCGCCGAGCCGCAGGGCGAGGGCGATGCTGTCCGACGGACGCGCGTCGACCTGCACCGCCTGGTCGTCGCGCCGGATGAGCAACTCGGCAAAGTAGGTGTTTTCGCGGACATTCGTGATCGTGACCCGGCGGAGTTCCCCGCCGAGGCCGAGGATCACGTGCTTCAGGAGGTCGTGGGTCATCGGCCGCTGGGCCTTGACCCCCTGCATCTCCATGGCGATGGCGCTCGCCTCGGCGGGGCCAATCCAGATGGGGAGCACCCGCTGCCCGTCGCGCTCCTTCAGCAGCACGACGGGGCTGTTGGTGTTCTGATCGAGGCCCAGATGCGCCACCTGCACCTCGATCATCGGGACGCTACCGCGCTTCGCTCAGGAGCGCCCGCACCCGGCTCGGCTGCTCCCAGGTGAAGAACTCCTGTGTCTTGCCCGCCACCCGGGCGGTCACCGGCTTTCGCCCGAAGTGACCATAGGCGGCGGTCGGGCTGTAGATGGGGCGCTTGAGCTTGAGGGCGGTGATGATCCCGCGCGGCGTCAGGTCGAACGCCTTCCGGACCACCTGCTCCAGGCGGGCGTCCGGCATCTCACCGGTGCCGAAGGTGTCGACCATGATGGAGACGGGCTCGGCCACCCCGATGGCGTAGGCCACCTGGACCTCGCACCGCCGGGCCAGCTTGGCCTCGACGATGTTCTTCGCAACCCAGCGCGCCGCGTAGGTGGCGCTCCGGTCCACCTTCGACGGGTCCTTGCCGCTGAAGGCGCCGCCGCCGTGCCGCGCCATCCCCCCATAGGTGTCCACGATGATCTTGCGGCCGGTGAGGCCGGCGTCGCCGTGGGGCCCGCCGATCACGAACCGTCCGGTCGGGTTGATCAGGAACCGGGTGCGCCCGTCGCCGAACCCCGCCTGGTCGAGCACCGGCCGGATCACGTGCTCGATGACCGCCTGCCGGATGGTCGACTGCGCCAGCTGGCGGCCGGCGTGCCGCTCGGCGTGCTGTGTGGACACCACGACGGTGCGGACGGCCACCGGCCGGTCGCCCTCGTACTCCACCGACACCTGGGACTTGCCGTCGGGCCGGAGCCAGTCGAGCTGGTCGAGCCCGTGCAGCCCCTTGCGGACGGCGGCGAGCCGCTCGGCGATCCGGTGCGCCAGCATGACGGGGAGCGGCATCCGTTCGCGGGTTTCGCGGGTGGCATAGCCGAACATCATGCCCTGGTCGCCCGCGCCCTGCGCGTGGTCGCTCGTTTCGTCGACCCCCATGGCAATGTCCGCCGACTGCCGGCCGATCGACGAGAGCACGGCGCAGGTGCGCGAGTCGAAGCCGTGGGTCGCGTCGTTGTACCCGATGCGCTCGACGGTTTCCCGCACGATGCCCGGAATGTCCACGTACGTCTTCGTGGTGATCTCGCCCGACACCATCACCATGCCCGTCGTGACCAGCGTCTCGCAGGCCACCCGGCCGTTCGGGTCCTCCGCGAGGATCGCGTCGAGGACGGCATCCGAGATCTGGTCGGCCACCTTGTCGGGGTGGCCCTCGGTGACCGATTCGGAGGTGAAGAGGTAGCGTTTCGGCTTCGGGCGCTTGGCAGTCATTGCACGACCAGTCAGGGGTGAACGGAGGGCTCAGCTCGACGGAAAGCTAGCGGGCGGGCGATACGCGGGCAACGCACCCGCCGGGTCGATGAGCGCAAGATCGAGGTGTCCCTCGATCGCGCTCCGCAGGATCTCCCGCACCTCGTCCGCCGATTCGGCGAGGAGCGCCCGCTGCGCCGCCGCCTCGGCCACCGAGGCCGGCACGCTGCGCACGACGAGCTTCAGGAGCGGGAGCGCCGGCGGGGCGACGCTCAGTTCCACGAAGCCGAGCCCCATGAGGAGCACCGCGCCCAGCGGGTCGGAGGCCATCTCGCCGCAGACGCTCACGGGAATGCCGACCGCCGTGGCCGCCGCGTGCACCGTCCGCAGCTGGCGGAGGATGGCGGGGTCCTCGGTCCGGAACCGGTCGACGAGCCGGGCGTTGCCCCGGTCCACCACCAGGGTGTACTGGGTGAGGTCGTTGGTGCCGACGCTGAAGAAGTCGGAGACCGCCGCCAGCCGGTCCGCCATGATGACCGCCGCCGGAGTCTCGATCATCACCCCGATCGAGAGCCGTTCCGCGGCGGGCTGTCCCTCGCCGAGGAGCGCGGCGCGCTCCTCGTCGACCATCGTCCGCACCTGCCGCACCTCCTCCACCCGGGTGACCAGGGGCAGCATGAGCCGGAGGTCCCGCCCGACCGCCGCGCGGAGCACCGCCCGCAGCTGGGGCCGGAAGATCTCGGGGTGATCGAGGCAGACGCGGATCGACCGCCACCCGAGGAACGGGTTCGGCTCGTGGGGAGCCTCGAAGGCGGCGGGGAACTTGTCGCCCCCCAGGTCGAACGAGCGGATCACGATCGGATGCCCGGGAAATGCCTGGGCCACCCGGCGGAAATAGTCCGCCTGCTCGAGCTCCGACGGCACCACCGCCCGCCCGGTCAGCAGGAACTCGGTGCGCAGGAGCCCGACGCCTTCCGCGCCGTGGCGCACCGCGGGCTCGATCTCCTCGGGGAGGTCCACGTTGCCCCGAAGCTGGAGCCGCCGGCCATCCGGGGTCTCCGCCGGCGCCGAGAGGCCGGCCTCGAGCTTGAGTTCGAGGCGGTGCCGCCGGTGGAGCCTGGTCTTGGCGTCCTCCAGTTCGGCCCGGGTCGGCTCGAGGATGATGGTGCCGGTCCGGCCGTCGAGCAGGAGCATCTGGCCGTCGCGCACCCGCTGCACGGCGCCCGTCACCCCCATCACGGCCGGGATGCCGAGGGAATGGGCCAGGATGGCGGCGTGCGACGTGCGCGTGCCCTCCTCGCTCACCAGCCCGACCACGTGCTCGCGGTCCAGCTGCACCGTCAGGCCCGGCGAGAGTTCGTGGGCCACGACGATCACCTGCTCCTGGAGGGTGCCGGACCACGGCTCCCGCTCCGTCTGTCCCATCAGGCGGAGCACCACCCGGCGCTGGATGGCGGTCAGGTCGGCGAGCCGCTCCCGGAGCTGTGCGCTCCCTGAGCTCGCCCAAAGGTTGCGGAGCTCGAGCGCCTTGAACTCGTAGGCGGTCTCCGCGCTCAGCAGGTTCTTCCGGATCAGCAGCTCGACCCCGGCCAGGAAGTCGGGGTCCTGCACCATGAGGATCTGCGCCTCGAAGATGCGCGACTCCTCGACCCCGGCCCGGACGAGCACGCGCTCGCGGAGCGCCTCGAGCCCTTCCACCGCCTCCTGGACCGCCGAGTGGAGGCGAAGGACCTCCGCCTCGAGCTCCCCTTCGGTGACGGTCCGGTCGGGGACATCGGGAAAACCCCAGTGCACCACCATGGCCGGCGCGAAGCCGACTCCGGGCGAGACCCCGATCCCCTGCAGGCGGCGCGAGGCGTTCACGACTCGCCGAAGCCTTCGGCCACGAGGCCGGCGAGCGCCGCGACGGCGGCGTCCTCATCGGGGCCGTCCGCCTTGATGGTGATGAAGCTCCCGCATTCCGCCGCGAGCATCATGACGCCCATGATGCTCTTGCCGTTGATGACGAGGCCGTCCTTGACGAGCTCGATGTGGGACTGGAAGGACGAGGCCAGCTTCACCAGCTGGGCCGCGGGGCGCGCATGCATTCCGAGCGGGTTCACGATCGTCGCCTGGCGTTCGGTCACGGCGCAAGCCTCGTCCAAAGGAGTGTGAGCACGGCCAGCAGCAGCCCGACGCGCAGCGAGGTCCATCGCGCGCCGCCCCACCGATGGAGGGCAAAGCCGCCGCAGCCGCCGATCGCCGCTGCCAGCACCGACGACGTCCCGCCGGCCGCGCCCGCCAGCAGCCAGGCGCCGACCAGCGGCAGCGCCAGCCCGGCCGCGAACCCCGCGGGCACCGCAACGCGCGGGGCGGCGCGCGGCAGCCACGACGCCGAAATCACGGACCCCACCGACATCCCCGCCTCGAGCCCGGTGGCCAGCGCCCAGCGGGTCACGAGCAGTCGCAGGACATTGAACCCGACGACCGCCGCCGCCAGCGCGAGGCCGCCGGCACCGAGGGCGACCGCTGCGAGCGCCAGTGACATGACGATGGGCACCAGCCCGGCCCAGAAGAGCTGGTCTCCCAGTGCGCCCAGCGGGCTGCACAAGGCGGTGCGCAGGCGCCGGATCTGGTCACCGGGCACGCCATCGTGCTCCGCGCGCGCGGCGGCGCCGAGCGCCAGCCCGGCCAGGTAGGGATGACAGTTGAAGAATTCCGTCGCGCGACCCACCGCGGCCCGGTGCCGTTCCGGCGAGGCGGCGGCCAGGTCCTCGAGCAGGGGCTCAGCGGCGTAGCCCATGCCCACGCCGATCATTCGCTCGTAGTTCCACGCCCCCTGCAGGGCGAAGAGCCGGAGGAGTGCCCGACCCTGCCCCCTCACGACCCCACCCCAAACGAGAAGACGGCAAGGATCCCCAGCCCGACCCCGACGCCGAGCCAGGCCAGCCGCGGGCCGCGGCCGGCCGTTCGCAGCGCCCCGGAGAGCGCCGATGCCACCCCGACGCCGACGAGCACCGGCGTGATCGGCGCCTGCAGGCCGAGGAAGGCGGACTGTCCCGAGACGCCGATGGCAAACGCGAGGGCGATCGCCAGGCCGCTGATCACCGCGCTCCGCGCGGCGTCGCGAGCCAGCCCGGACCATTGCAGCCGCCTGACGACCGCGGTGGAACCGGCGTCCAGCTCGGCAGACCACCGGTGCACCTGCCTGGCGTTGGTGTGCCGCAGCCACTCGAGCGAGTACCCGGCGACCAGTGCAACGACCAGCCCCCAGACGACGCCCACGCCGAGGCCCGAGGCCGAAGGCAACCCCACGGCCAGGAAGGTTGCGCCGATGGCGGCGGGACCGTACTCGGGATACCGGCTGGCGCCGACCGGGAGGACGTCGAGGGCGAAGAGCTCGAGCAGGGCGCCCACCCGGAGCCCCGTCTCCGTGTCGCCCAGCAGCCAGCCGGCGACCGATGCCGCGACCAGCGGGCGGGCGAGCAGGCCCTGCGGCACGCTGACCAGGTCGAGCCCGACCAGCGTGCCCCATCCCACCAGGAGCGCGAGGGTCCCAACGGTGAGGTCGATCACGGGAGCCCCTCCAGCCGCACCGCGCCCGCCCCGGGCACGTCCTCGGCGCTCACCTCGATGCCCGCTGCCCGGAGCCGCCGGAGCTCGGCCAGCTCCTCATCGGTGAGGTAGAGGTATGGCAGCCGTTCGGTCCGGCCGTCGCGATGATGGATCCCGCCGAGGTTGACCGCCGGGGGATGCGGTACCCCGGCGAGCAGCCGCACCATCGTCTGGATGTTTCCGGTGAGGATCAGCACCGCGTCGGAGCCGGCCTGCCACCCGGCGAGTCGCTCACGTGCGGTGGCCGTGTCCACGAACTCGACCCGCAGTTCCGGCGGCACCGCCATCCGGTAGAGGTCCTGCTCCCAGCTGCTGGCCGCCACCTCGTCGTCCACCAGGACGATGTCGGCGATCGCCAGCGCGCGGGCCCATCCCAGCACGACCTGCCCGTGAATGAGCCGGTCGTCGATCCGGCAGAGTCGAATCGGCATCAGGGGGCCCGGATCGCCTTTTCTCCCGAGGCGACGGCGCGGGCCACCGCCTCGGCGGCCGACGCGTCGGTGTGCATCACGAAATCGAGCAGCATGGCGAGGTTGACGCCCGTCACCACCTTGACGCTGGGCCGGTCGTGCAGGCGCCGCAGCACGGCGAACATGCAGGACCCGCTCGGCATGTCCACGAAGACCACCGCCGGGCGGTCGCCGATGGCCTCGTCGATGCGCTGCTCGAGGAGGCCGCGGTCGCAGCCGGTGTTCGAGACGGGGATCAGGCGGTCGGTGGGCCCGGTGATCCGCACCACCGCGTCGATGAGCGCGGCGGCCACGCCCCCGTGGCACACGACGACGCCCCGCAGCGCCTCACTCATAGTCTTCCTGCAGGTACTGGCGGATGCCGCGCTGCTCCTTCATCCGGCGGATCAGCCGCTCGTTGAACGCGGCGGCCACGTCGACCCCCGAGTAGCGGAGGAGGTGCATCATGGCGACCACCTCCGAAATCACCGTCAGGTTTTTCCCCGGGTTGAGCGGCACGACCACCTTCGGGACCATCACGCCCAGCACCTCCACCTCCAGCTGGGAGAGGCCGGTGCGCTCCGCGTCCTTGGCCACCTCCCAGTCCTCCAGCTGTACCACCACCTCGATCCGCTTCTGCTGCCGGATGGCGCGCACCCCGAACAGCGCCGAGATGTCGACCAGCCCGATGCCGCGGATCTCCATGTGGTGCTGGGAGAGCTCGTGTCCCTTGCCGATCAGGACCCCGTTGCCGCGGCGGGACACCTGCACCACGTCGTCGGCCACCAGCCGGTGGCCGCGCTCCACCAGGTCGAGGACGCATTCGCTCTTGCCGATCCCCGAGCGCCCGACGAAGAGGAGGCCCACACCGTACACGTCCGCCAGCGAGCCATGCAGCGTGGTGCGCGGGGCGAACGCCTCCTCGAGCACCGGCTTCATCCGCCGGTAGAATTCGGCCGTCTTGAGCTGGGTCCGCACGATCGGCACCTGGCGGCGCTCGGCCAGGGCCATCATTTCGGCCGGGACGGCCAGCCCCTTGGTGACGAAGACCACCGGCAGGTCGAAGTTGAACAGCTCCTCGAGGGCCTGTTCCCGCCCCGCCCCATCGAGCGAGGCGAGGTAGGTGATCTCGGTCTCGCCGAAGACGTGAATGCGGTTCGGGATGAAGCGTGCCGTATACCCGGCCAGCGCCAGGCCCGGGCTCCCGACCTCGGAATCCGGCAGGTACCGGTCGAGGGAGAGCTCCCCGGTCAGGCACTCGAGCTGGAGCGCCTGCCCGCTCCCCTCGATCAGGTCACGGAGGCGGAGGGTCACACGTTGTCCAGCTCGGTCGGCTTGCGCTTGCGCAGGCGGCGCGTGCCGGGCTTTTCGAGCTGCCGGCGCATCCGCGCCTCCGCCTGGTCGAGCGCCGAGCGGTGGTCGTCGCCCCGGCCGGCCGCCAGGAGGAGCTCCTCCCCGTCGGCGCGCAGGTGCACCTCGGCGGTGGATACCCCGGCGTCGACGTCGAAGAGGATGGCGATGTCGGCCGGGCGGCCGACCCGCCCCTCGAGGCGGGTGGCGATCTCGCGGGCGCGGTCGCGGAGGAGATCCGGCAGGTCACAATGGCGGGCGGTGACAGTAAACGGCATGCATCCCCCCGAACG
>DASUFQ010000109.1:0-6673 GCA_036274515.1 Gemmatimonadales bacterium
ATCCCCCGACCGCCCAGATTGCTTCGGCCACTGCGTGGCCTCGCAATGACAGAAGCCAGGTGCCGTCCTCAGTCCCCAACTTTCAGCCGCACCACGAGCTCCTGCATCGTCCCGAGGTCGCCGGTGATCGTGGTGCTCTTGCTCGCCCGGTCGGCGTCGAGGGCGGCCTTCAGGGCGGCGCGCAGCCGGGGCTGGGTCCACGATTCCGCCCAGCGACAGAAGTTGTTCACCTCGTCGCCCCAGGAAGCGAGGCCGGCGGGGCGGCTCCGCTTGACGAAGTCCCAGACCGCCGAATTGAGCTGCCGGCCCCGGGCCCGCCTGTCATAATGCGCCCGGGCGGCGGCGGTGGCCACCAGCGCGGTGCCGAGGAGCTGGGCGAGGCGCACGCCGGTCACCCCGGTCTGGGAGAGGACCACCGGGGTCAGCCGGAGGGCGGTGGAGGTGTCGCCCCGCATCACGGCGTCCCGCCAGTCGTAGGGGGTCTCGCCATGCCACACCCCCACCAGGGCGCCGAGGCGCTCCAGCGTCACCGGACCCTCGCTGGCCAGCCCGTGCAGCTTCTGGAGTTCGGAGCGCAGCGCGCCGAGGTCGGTGCCGACGGTCTTCAGGAGATGGGCCTCCGCTCCCGGGGCGAAGGTGATGCCCATCCGTTCCGCCTCCCGGGCCAGCCAGCGGCCGGCCTGTTCGGTGTCGAGGCCGGCGAAGGCGACGGTGTAGGCGAGCTTGGCCAGGTCGGTGTCGGGCTTGTCCTCCTTGGCGTCGGCGGCGGCGCCCTGGACCAGGACGAGGACCGTCTCGGGAATCGGCTTCTCGAGGTACTGCAGCACCGCCTTCTTGCCCCGGGTCTTCCGCTTCCACGCCTCGACGTCGCGCACCACCACCACCCGGCGGTCCGCCATCATCGGGAGGGTGGTGCACAGCGAGAGCACATCCTCCGGCTCCAGCTGCTGCGCGGAGCGGACGTCGAGGTTGAAGTCGCGGAGGCCGGGGTCGAGCACCCCGTCGAGGATGCTCGTCGTCGCCTCGTCCTTGAGGACGTTCTCGGCCCCGAGGAAGTAGTACGCGGGAGCGAACTTGCCGGCGCCGATGGCCTTGGCGAAGGTGCCGTAGTTGTGCGTGGGCATCGTGGGAGAAAGATAGGCGAACGGGCGGGGAAGCGGGGAAGTCAGGACAGGGCGAACATCAAGCCCACCAGCGTCTTGGCGTCGGTGATCTCGCCGGCCCTGATCATGCCCCAGACCCGGGATCGCGGGCACTCGTGCAGCTCCATGAACTCGTCCGCCTCGCGGGCGTGCTTCCCGGCGGCCAGGCCGGTGGCGCGGAAGAGGTGGATGACCTCGTCGGAGAAGCCGGGAGTGGTCACGATGGTAAGGAGCCGGGTCATGGCCGCGGCGGTGTAGCCGGTTTCCTCCCGGAGTTCCCGGTGCGCGCACCGTTCCGGTGCCTCGGCCTCACCGGCATCCAGCCGGCCGGCCGGGATTTCCCAGAGCCATCCCCCCGCCGCGTGCCGGAAGTGCCTGATGAGCAGGATGCGCGGATCGGGCGCGGAGGGGTCGTCGAGGAAGGGCACCACGGCCGCCGCACCCGGGTGGCGGACGACATCGAGGATCCCGGCGCTCCCGTCGGGAAATGCGACGGTGTGCTCCTCGAGGCGGATGATGCGGCCCTGATGCAGGAGCCTGGAGCTCTTGAGCGTCATGGCCCGGCTTCTCCGTAGGGACGGTACCCGGCGCGGCGGACGATGGTCCAGCCGACGACGGCGCCGGATACCTGGATGAGCGGGTCGGTCACGTCGACGAAGCGGCCCTGGATGAAAAGTTGAAGCGCTTCGGTGGCCAGCGCCAGCCAGAGCGCGGGCCAGAGGCCGGCCATCCACCCGCGCTGGCGCCACGGCCAGACGGCCAGCAGGGCGCCGAGGGGAAAGTAGAGAAAAAACGGGCCCACGACGTCCGCCACGCTGAAGACCTCCATGCGGCCGCCGAGGGCCGCGAGCGGGACCCACCAGTCGTCGGTGAGGCGCTCGGCGAGCGGGAGGATTTCGGGTATCCAGGGCCGCAGCGCCCAAAGCGCGATCAGGGCGGCGAGGCCTCGGAGAACGAGGCGCGGGCGGGCGGGGCCGCGCACGCTTCTCGAGAAGTCGGGCAGCAGGCGGGCGCCGAGCAGCGCCCCGACCCCCACGGCGCCGGCGTGCACCACCACGGCACCCAGCACGATCGGCTGTCCGTTGGGGCCGTGGAGGAGCTCGGCGAGGATCGCGAGACCGCTGCCAAGGGCGATGGTCCGTCGCATCGCAACGGGGTAGGAGGCGCCGGCCTCGACCAGCGCCGCCACGACAAGCACGCCGGCCGGGAGCAGGAGGAGGAAGTCCTCCACCGGCAGGTCCCAGAGGGAGTTGATGGTGAAGGCGGCCGCCACGGCGGCGAATCGCGCGACCGGCCCTCCGGACGCCCCGAGCACCGTCTCCTGCCGGAAGAGCGGGACGGCGGCCTCGACGAAGCAGGCGAGTCCGTACGACCCGGCAAGGATCAGCGCGGGCACCCCCACGAATGACTGCCGGCCGCGCAGGCGGGTGGCCGCCTGCACCAGGATCACGAATCCCGCCGCGCCTGCGGCGGTCCCGATGGTGTTCGTGGCGACGTCGAGCAGGCTCGCGTTCCGGACCGGCGAGAAGAGCTGCAGCGTCTCCACCGCGAGGCTGATGGCGGCGCCGCTCGCGAGCGCCTGGAGGAGGTGCCGCCGGGTCGCGCCGGTGCCGCAGGTGGCCATCCAGACGACGCCCCAGCCGGCAAAGAGCGCCAGGTTGCGGATGCCGTCAATCGCGTCGCTCGCCCCGATGCCCGGGTGCAGCGCGCGCCCCAGCCGCTCGGCCACATGGGTGGGGTCGGTGTCGAGGTGGAGCGCCGTGAGCGTGGCGAGGAGGATGAGCCCGAGGAACGCCAGCCGCGCCGGCAACCGGGCGCGGTCCAGCGCGCTGCGGAGGTCGCGGCTCAACTGGCGGCGCGGGTCGTCTCGAAGCGGCGGACGATGGCCACCGACTTCCGGATCATCTGCTCCAACACCTTGAGATCCACCTCATCGAGCCGGGGGAGATAGAGGCAGCCGACGGCCTTCTTGTGGCGGCCGAGCTTCTTCAGCAACGGGCCCATTTCCCGGAAGCCGGCGGTGATGTACACCGAGATGGCGGCCTTGCGGGGGCTGAAGCCGGCGAGGCAGCAGTCGCCCTCGTGGCCGCTGGCGTACTTGTAGTGGTAAGCCCCGTAGCCCACGATGCTCGGTCCCCACATGACGGGGCGCTTGCCCGTGGCCGCCTTGAAGACCCTGAGGAGCTGCTTCGCCTCCGTGCGACGGCGCTCGTCGGGGAGCTTCGCGATGAAGTCCGACACCTTCACCCTGGTGGGCTTGGTCTTCTGCTCGGGCACGGCGGCCTCCGCGTGGAGAGTGATGGAAGGTGGCCGGCGCCCGCACCAGCCGCATGCGTCGGCGGCGGCGTCAGGGCAGCGGACGCCCCTCCGGATCCACGACCCGGACCGCGCCGAGGCGGAGCGCCTCGATGCCCGCCTGAAGCGTGGCCAGGTCGCCGACGACGACGGTGACGAAGTGCTCGGGCTGCAGGTACCGCTTGGCCACCCGGTCTACGTCCGCCGTGCTGACCGCGGCGATCTTCCGCTGGTAGTCGGCCAGCTCGGACGGGGGCAGCCGGAAATAGGCCAGCTCGGCGAGCTCGTTGGCCACGCCGGCGTTGGTCTCGAGGCGTCGCGGGTAGGCGCGGACAATGGAGCCGGTGCCGAACGCCACCTCCGCAGGGGTCGCCGGGCGGGGCCCGCGGATGTCCTTCAGCTCCCGCATGAATTCGACGAGGGCGCTGTCGGTCTTGGCGCTCACCACGCCGCTGCTGGCCATGAACGGCCCGGCGCCGCGGAGAAAGGTGAAGCTGCTCCGCGCCCCGTAGGTGTAGCCCTTGGCCTCGCGGATGTTGAGGTTGATGCGGCTGGAAAACTGGCCGCCGAGGACGGTGTTGAGCACCGTCAGGGCGTAGAAGTCGGGGCTGGTGCGCGAGGCGCCAACGTTGCCGATGCGGATTTCGCTCTGGGCAGCCTTCGGCTTGTCCACGAGGTAGACGGTGGCGGCGCCGGGGGCCGGCGCGGCGGGCACCGGGTCCTTCGACGCGGCCCCGCCCTCCCATCCTCCCAGTCCGCCGAGCGCCAGGGCCGCGGCACGATCGGGGGTCACGTCGCCCACCACCACGAGCACGGCGTTGGCGGGGCGGTAGTACCGGCCGTAGAAGGCGATGATGTCCGGCCGGGTGATGGCGGCGATCGAAGCGAGCGTGCCGTCACCTGGGTGACCGTACGGCGCGTCCGCGCCGTAGAGCTTCGCGTTGAACAGCTGCGTGGCCACCGTAACGGGCTGGTCCTGCCGGGCGCGGAGCGCGGTGAGGCGCCGCTGCCGGTCCCGGTCGATCTCGTCCGGGGTAAAGCCGGGGCGTCCCACCAGTTCCCCGAGGAGCGCGAAGGCGGAGTCGGCCGTCGCAGTAAGCGCCTGGAGGGTGATGGTGGTGCGCTCGATCCCGGCGTTGACGTTGAGCGAGATACCGAGGCCTTCGACGGCGCGGGCAAAGGCGGGCGCGCTCCGGTCGGTCGATCCTTCGTCCAGAAGGCCGGCGGTCACGCTGGCGAGCCCGGGGAGGTCGCCATCGGCGTCCGCCCCCGCCCGGATCACGAGCGTGGCATTGACGATGGGCAGGCCGTGGCGGGACACCGTCCAGAGTTCGAGGCCGTTGGGCAGGGTCCGCCGGTGCACCTCGGGTGACGGCACCTCCGGCGTGGGGCCTGCGGCGGGCACCTGGGAGCGGTCGAAGTCCTGCGCGACGAGGGCGGCGGGGAATGCGGAGGCGACCAGCGCCGCCACCAGGGTGCTGCGGAGGGGTGCGGTCATGGCGTCGCCCCCCTTCCCTGGGCGGCGAGCTCGGGGCGCCCGAGCGGCACCACCGAGAGCGCGATCTTCGGTTTTCCGTCGAGGTAGGCACGGGCGACCCGCCGGATGTCCGCGGGGGTCACGGCGCGGTACCGGGCCAGGTCCTCGTTGAAGAGGTCGGCCCGGCCCTGGAAGGTCTGGAAAGAGTTGATCTGGTTGGCGACGCCGGCCACCGAGGCGAGGCGGAAGACCGACGCGGCCTCGGCGCGGGTGACCGCCTGCTGCACCTCGGCGGGCGTCGGGCCGTCGGCAGCCAGGCGCGCAATCTCCTCGAGGGTCTCCCGCTCCAGCTGGGTCAGGCTGGCGCTGTCGCGCGCGGTGAGGATGATGCTGAAGGCGCCGGCGATCTCGGCGGAACTGCTGAAGGCGGAGACGCTCTGCGCCACCTCCTCGGTGTAGACGAGGCGTTCGTAGAGCCGTCCGGTCTTGCCGGAGCCGAGGATGCCGGCCAGCACGGTGAGCGGCGCCTCATCGGCATTCCACATCTCGATGCCCGGCCAGGTGAGGGTCAGCCGGGCCAGGGTCACGCGGTCCTCGAGGGTGGCGCGCTTGTCGGCGGTCAGGGTGGCGGGATGCGGGGCGGGCTTTTCGACGGCGGGCCCCGCCGGGATGGGGCCGAAGTACTTGGCGGCCAGGGTGCGGACCTCTGCCGCGGTGACGTCGCCGGCCACCACAAGGGTGGCGTTGTTAGGGCCGTACCACCGCTGGAAGAAGGCCTTCACGTCGGCGAGCGAGGCGGCGCTCAAGTCGGCCTGGTACCCGATGGTGGGCCAGTGGTAGGGGTGATCGTCAGGGTAGAGGAGCTCGTTGACGCGCATCGACGCGAGGCCGTAGGGACGGTTCTCGTAGTTCTGGCGGCGCTCGTTCTTCACGACGTCGCGCTGGTTGTCGAGCTTTTCCTGGGTGATGCCGTCGAGGAACCAGCCCATCCGGTCGGCCTCGAGCCACATCGCCATGGCGAGGTAGTTGGAGGGGACGGTCTCGAAGTAGTTGGTGCGGTCGGTGTTGGTGGAGCCGTTGAGGGTGCCGCCGGCCTCCTGCACGAGGCCGAAGTGCTGCTCGTCGGCGACGTTGGCGGAGCCCTGGAACATCATGTGCTCGAAGAGGTGGGCAAAGCCGCTGCGGCCTTCGACCTCGCGGCCGGATCCGACGTGATACCAGACGTTGACCGCCACCAGGGGATTCTCGTGGTTCTCGTGGACCACGACGGTCAGCCCGTTGGGGAGGGTGAAGGTCTCGGTGGGGACGGAGAGGGTCTGGGCGGTGGCCGCTGTCGGGAGGAGGCAGGCGGCAAGGAGGAGAGTTCGCATGGAAGGGAAGATGGTGCGCTCCGCGGAGGAGGGCTAGGCGTGGGAGATCGGTCTCGGTCAAGTCACACGGACTGCCTGCACGAAAGCGCGAAAGTGGTGAATGCGATGCATTGGAGAGAAAAAGGGCGAAAATCGACCAATTTCACAGAAAACCTACAGAATTTCGGTGAAATTGGCCGCTTTTCCTCAAGTCAGCCGCAATTGCGATCGACCGTGTTGTGGGTCAGGTGTCCGAGTTGCTGGTTTGCAAATTCACGCGAAAACAGTGAAAAAATGTGATAAATCCAGAAAAAACACGAAAAACTCGTCAATTTCTGCAAAAATTACGCAATTTGCCGGTCCTCAGTCCTCAGTCCTGCGTGGTGACGCCCGCCAGCTCCCGCAGCCGC
>DASUFQ010000110.1:0-3527 GCA_036274515.1 Gemmatimonadales bacterium
AAACGATTGACGCCCCTCGGATGCGGGCCTAGATTCAGCGACCCTCTCCCCTCACGGCCCGGAGCACTCGTGGCGCGCCGTTCCAACTTGCCAACCAGCTGCCCCGGCCGGTGACCACACCCTCCGTCCTGGTGTCCGTGGCGGGCCGCACGGACGTGGGCCGCACCCGCGACCACAATGAGGACACCTACCTCGTCGCCGACCTGAGCACCGGCGCGGTCGAGGTGGACACCGATGGCCGGCCGCATCCGATCGGGGAACGCGGGGCCCTCTTCATGGTGGCCGACGGCATGGGAGGCGCCGCGGCGGGCGAGCTCGCCAGCGAGCTCGCCGCGCAGACCATCCACGCCCACCTGATGGCCACCTGGGCGCACGACGACGAGCGAACCAGCGAAAAATTCGCCTTCCGCGTGCGCGAGGCGGTGGAGGAAGCCAACCGGAAGATCCACGCCTACGCCGCGGAACACCCCGACGTCCGCGGCATGGGCACCACCGTCACCGCCGCCGGCGTCTTCGGCTCCCACCTCTTCCTGGCCCAGATCGGCGACAGCCGGGCCTACCTGGTCCGCCGGGGCGTGGCCACGCAGCTCACCAAGGATCAGTCGCTCACCCAGCGGCTGGTGGACGCGGGCGAGATGACCGAGGAACAGGCCGAGAAGAGCGAGCGCAAGAACATCATCCTGCAGGCGCTGGGGCCCGACCCGCAGGTGCGGGTGGAACTCACCTTCGAGGAGCTGCGCCAGGGCGACGTGCTGATCCTCTGCTCCGACGGCCTGAGCGGCCAGGTGCGGCGCCCGGAGTTCGCCGAGCACGCCGACCGGCTGCCCGACCTCTCCGAGCTCTGCGGCACCCTGATCGACCTGGCCAACACGCGCGGCGGGCCCGACAACATCACGGTGGTGGCGGTGCGGTTCGACGGCCCGGGCCTGCCGCTCAGCACCACCGCCCCCGAGCCCGGGCACCACGTCGTCCTCCTCCCCGGCGACGAGCCCGAGGAAGACACGCCGGGCCAGGGCTACACCACGAGCGACCGGCTGGCGGCCTATGTGCCCCCCGCTGCCGAGGCTCCCGCGCCCATGGTGCGCCCCCGCCCGCCGGTGGGGCTGATCGGCACCGGAGTCCTCCTGCTCGCCGCCCTCCTCTACTACCTGATCACCCGATGACCCCGCGCCTGGCAATCCTCTCCGGGGGCCGCGCAGGCGAGGTCCAGTCGCTCCAGGGCGCGGCCGCCAGCATCGGCCGTCACCCGACCTGCCAGGTCCGGATCGACGCCGACCAGGACAGCGCGGTGTCCAATCGCCACGCGATCGTGCAGCAGAAGGACGGGGTGTGGGTGCTGCGCGACCTCGGCAGCCTGCACGGCACCTACCTCAAGGGCCAGCGCATCTCCGAGGAGCAGCCGCTCAACGACGGCGATGTCTTCCGCCTCGGCGCCGCCGGGCCGGAGCTCCAGTTCCTGCTCTCCGAGCGCGCCGAAGTCGCGGCGCCCAGCAGCGCGCCCACCGAGGCCCAGCCCGGCAAGCCGGTCCTGAGCGCGGAACAGGTCGCGAGGATCCTCGAGGAGGAGCAGGCCGGACAGCAGGCCCGCGACCTGGCGGCGCAGGAACGGAAGCAGCGGCTGATCAAGATCGTGGCGGCGGTGGCCGGCGCGGTGCTGGTCGTGGCGCTGGCCCTGTATCTCTGGCGCAGCCACGCCGCCCGGCAGGCCGCCGACGAAGCGCACCGGCGCCAGCTGCTGCGGGCCGACAGCCTCATGGCGAGCGTCGCGTCGTTGAGCGTGTCGCTGCCCCCCATGCGGGCATCGCTCGACTCGGCGCGCGAGGCGGCCCTTCGGCTCCGGACGGCGCTGGAAACGGCGGGCGCCGATCCGGCGGCCGCTGCCCCGATCGTGGCGGGGCTCGACTCGGTCATCCGGCGCGAGCAGGACATCGCCGCCGCGGCCGCCTTCGACCCGGCGGCCGTGGCACGCCCGAGCGTGCCGGCGGTCGGGCTCGTCGTGGCGCAATACGCCGACGGCAGCACCGCGCTGGCCACCTGCTTCGCGGTGCGCCGCGACGGCACCGGCGGCATCCTGCTGACCACCCGCCAGGTGGTGCTGAACGCCGACGGCGACACCCCCGTGCAGCTGATGGTCCTGATGCCGGGGGTGGCGCAGCCGATCACCGCCCGGGTGCTCGGCACCCATCAGGTCGAGGACATCGCGCTCCTCCGGGTGCAGCAGCGCGGCGGCATCCCGGTGGTCCAGGGACTGGCCTGGCGCGAGCCGCCGGTCGGTTCCGGCAAGCCGGTGGCGCTCCTGGGCTTCGCACCCCCGATTCAGGCTCCCGCCGACGGCGACTGGCGCCGCGCCACCGTCGCATCCACCGCGGTGACCGGGACCGCGGCGCGGGTCTCCCCCGGCTTCATCACGGTGGACGGCTGGTCGGCACCGGTCGGCGCGGGCACCCCCGTCATCGACGGCGAGGGGCTGGTGGCGGGGCTGATCTCCACCGCCGCACCCTCCGCCGGCGGCAGGCTGTACGATGCGGTGCCAGTGAAGTTTGCGCTGGAGTTGCTGGATCGGCTGCAGTAGCGACGGCAGCAGGCGGGGAAGCGGGGAGGACCTCTACTCAGTCCCCAGTCCTCAGTCCTCGTTCCTCGTTCCCCAGTCCCCGTCCTCACCCGTTGAGCAGCACCCACCCCATCCCCAGCGTCCCCCCGAGAATCAGCGCGGTCCAGAGCAGCCACCGCCGGGCATCCCGCACGCCGTCGTCCAGCGGCGCGAGGTCCGTGCGCGCCCGCACCGGACCCCAGGCGCCGGCGGGGCGCACGCGGGCGTAGAAGGCGTCGATCACCGCCGGTGATTCGGGTGCCGTCAGGTACATGACCGGCACCCAGATGGCCATCGCCCCGAAGGCGGAGAGCATCAGCCGGCCGCCGAAGGTGAACGACGCAAAGGCCGGGGTGTAGCTGAGGATCGCGAGGAGGAGCCCCGCCACCATCGCCGCGATCTCGGCCCAGGCGTTGACCCGCCACCAGAACCATCGCAGCAGGAGCACGAGTCCCGGGCCGGTGCCGATCAGGATCGCGAACCGGAACACCCCGCCGACGGTGTCCATGAAGAACGAGGCGGCGCCGGCCAGCACCGCCAGGAGCACGGAGGCCCAGCGCGCGGCGCGGAGCAGCCGCCGCTCGTCCGTTTCCCCCGAGAAGCGCGCGTAGAGGTCGTTCACGACGTAACTGGCGCCCCAGTTGACCTGGGTGGAGACGCTGGACATGAACGCCGCCACCAGGCTCGCGAAGACCAGGCCGAGGACGCCGGTCGGGAGGTAGCGGACCATCATGATCGGGTAGGCCAGCTCCGGATCGGCCAGGTTGGGCAGGACGACCAGCGCGGCGAGGCCCACCAGCACCCAGGGCCAGGTGCGCACCACGTAGTTGAGGATGTTGAAGAGATGCGCCGCCTTGGTGGCGTCCTTCTCGCTCGCGGTGGAGCTGAGCCGCTGGACGAACATGCCGCCGCCGTCGCTGTTGCGGAACGCCCACCA
>DASUFQ010000111.1:0-5406 GCA_036274515.1 Gemmatimonadales bacterium
CAGATCCCTCGCTCCGCTCGGGATGACAGCAGCGGGACTCGGGATGACAGCAGCGGGACTCGGGATGACAGCAGCGGGACTCGGGATGACAGCAGCGGGACTCGGGATGACAGCAGCGGGACTCGGGACGACAGCAGCGGGACTCGGGATGACAGCAGCGGGACTCGGCCTGACAGCAGCGGGGCTTGGGAGCGGCTCTGTCACACCCGGGCCGTAGCGTGCCACGGCGAGTCGGATAACTCCTCACCGAGGGGAGCTCTTAGGAAACTGGATCAGATCACCTCGAGGGACAGCGAAGGCGCCCCGCGCAGCGGAGCCGCGTCCTGCTCATAGTCGTGATCATTTGCGCCACTGCTGCCGGCAGGCGTGTCGCACACGGGTCTGAATCGCTGCCGGTTGCGACATCGGCTGGCTTGCCGCGATGCGAATCCAGGCTGCGCGGCCCTTGCCGGAATGCGATGCGGGGCGTAGTGTCGCCGAGGGGACGTCCTCGACGTTCGGCAATACACCCGCCCGCCAACCAGCCGCTTTCCTCAATCTCCCGACGGGGGCACCGATCTCGGTGCGACCGCGCGGGTATGGTGAAGCCGATATGACCACAACGCGAAGCACCGTGCTCGCTCTGCTCGGGTGGCTGGTCCTGGGCTGCGGCGGTGGGTCGGGCGGGACCGACCCGGAGCCGCCGGCCCAGGAGCCGGCTCCGACACTGACGAGCTTGCGGGGTAATGCCCAGGACGGGGTCGTCGGCAGGCGGCTCACTCAGCCGGTGGCGGTACTGGCTCGGCGGGCATCGGGTGTGGCCTTGCCCGGCGCCAGCATCTCCTGGACACCGTCCGCGGATGGAACGGTATCCGAGGAGGTTACCGCCACCGATGGCGATGGAGTCGCCGAGGTAGTCTGGACCCTAGGCGCCGGGGAGGGGCAGCAGACCCTCACGGCCGAGCTGAGCGGCGCGAACGGCTCGCCGGTCACCTTTACAGCCACTGCGGCGGCGCCTCCGGAAGGTCAGGTCGTGATCTCGGGCATCAGCCCCCTGCCGATGATCGAAGGCGCCGCCGCGACGATCAGCGGCACCGGATTCGGCAGCTCGGCGGCGGGATTGTCGGTCGAGATCGATGGGGTCGCGGCCCCGGTGACACAGGTGAGTCCGACCGCGATCCAGGTGACCGTGCCGGCATCCGACTGCAAGCCTGCCCGCCCGGCCGGGGTGTCCGTCACGGTCGGCGACGTCGAGAGCGACCAGTTCGCGGGCTCGGTCGCGCCGGAGGCGTTCGTGAGCGTGCCGGTCGGCCAGCAGGTGCTGCTGCAGGACCCCGCGGCGTTCTGCCTGCAGTTCGACGGCGGGAGCGGCGATCGGGAATTCCTGGTCGGGGTGCAGTCCACGTCGGAGGTGGTCTCCAATCTCACGACCGTCAGCGTCACGGCGACAGCGAGCGGGGACGGCGTGGCGCCGCTGCCCTCGCTCGCGGTGCGGCGCCTCGGCGGCGCCTCCCCGGCCGCCGGATCCTTCCGCCCAGGTACCCGGCGCCTCGACCGGCTCGCCCGTCACCGGCAGGCGGAAGCCGACATTCAGCGCATGGGCAAGGCGGTGGCGGAGCGACTGCGGGGTCGGGCCGGCGGCCTCGCCTCGTTCGCGACAACGGCGCGGTCGATGGCTGCCGCGGTGGACGATACCGTCGGCCTCAACGTCCCCAACTTCGCCGGCGGCGACCCATGTACGGCGATTCCCGTCACCGCCGTGGTGCGGGCCGTCGGACAGCGAGCCATCTGGCTGGAAGACGTGGACAATCCCGCCGACGGCTACGCACCCGGGGATTTCGACGCGTTGAGCGCCCAGCTCGACGACCTGACGTACGACGCCGATGTGGAGCACTTCGGCGATCCGACGGATCTGGACGGCAGCGGCGGAATCCTGGTGCTGATCACCAAGGAGACGAACCGGATCGGTGGTGCGCTGGGATTCGTCTCCTCGACGGACTTCTTTTCCCAGGCATCGTGCCCCGCCAGCAACCAGGGGGAGATCTTCTACGGCGCGGCCCCGGACGCCGCCGGGACGTACGCCCTGGGTCCCTATCCGGCCGAGCAGGCCCGCGCCGATGCGCCCTTCGTCTTCGCTCACGAGTTCACCCACATCATCCAGACGGGCCGGCGGCTCTACGTAGCCCAGGGACCTTTGATGGCCGCCTGGACCGCCGAGGGCCAGGCCACGCTCGCGGAGGAGATCGTCGGCTTTGCCGACGAGGGACATCAGCCGGGTCAGAACCTCGGCGCGGAGGTCGCGCTCAACCAGGACGACCCGGCCTCGACCGACTGGTATCAGGATCGCTTCATCGATCTGGCCGTCTACTACGGATACCAGGGCACCGCCACCCAGGTCGCCGGTGCGCCCGCCGAGTGCTCCTGGCTGGACAAGGCGCCCGCGAACCCCGATCCATGCCTGAACGGCCGGGAGATCTACGGCGTCCCCTGGTCCCTGCTGCGCTGGATCGCGGACCGGTATGGCCCGACCTACCCGGGCGGGGAGGCCGGCCTGCAGCAGGCGATCATCAACAGCACCGCGGTGGGGTACGCCAACCTCGAAGACGTCGTGGGGGTGCCGATCAGGACCCTGCTCGCGCGCTGGGCGGCGGCGCTCTACGTGGACGACCGCATTCAGGGCGCGAGCGCGGACCTGACCGTGTCCACGTGGGATCTGTACGATGTCTTCGACGTGCACGTCGTCCCGTCGGCTCGCCTGACTCCCGTGTCTCGCGGGTTCGGGAGCTTCAGTGAGACCGCCGCCGTCCGAGCCGGATCCACCGCCTATTTCCGCCTCAGCGGGGCGGATGGTCCGGCCACCGCGCTGAAGGTCCGGAGCGGCGGCGGGACGGCGTTGCCCGCGCAGATGCAGGTGTTCGTGGTGAGACTCCGGTGATGCGCGCGGGCACGCTGTCGATATTGCTGGCCGCGGCGTGTGCCGGGACCAGAGGCCCGGAGCCGGTCAGGGCTCCCGGTACGCACGAGACACAGGACGGGACGGTGTCCCCGGCCACGGAAGGGGTGATCTACCTCGCGGGGAGCGAGCCCGGCACGGTGTTGTCCTTGCGGGAAGACGCGGGCGGGGTGCACCGGCTCGCGGGCCCGCTGGCCGACGAGCTCCGCCGATTGACGGGAGCCCGCGTGAGCGTAGTGGGTGCGGCCGACAGCACCACGTACCCGCCGGCCATCGAGGTTACCGAGTACATCCTGCGCGAGATCGACGGCCGCCGGCCGCTGGTGGGCGAGCTCCGCGGCGGTCCCGAGGGCCTCTGGCTCCTGACCCCCGACAGCCTGGCGCTGGACGAGCCGACCGGCAGGCTCGAGGCATTCGCAGGCGCCAAGGTCTGGGTGGTGGTGGACACGGCCTCGAGGCCCGCGCTGGTCCAGTCGTTCGGCCTGCTCCGCCAGCCGGCGCCTTGAGCGTCGCAGCCCTGAGCGTCACCGCCCTGAGCGTCACCGCCGCAGCCCGCCCGGGAACAGGGCGAGGCGCTGATCCGGCGCATCCGCGAGGCCGCCACGCTGGAGGAGGCCTCGGCGACGACGCGCTGCGAACGATCGCCCGGGAGCTCGTCGCGACCCTGCGGAAGAACGTGACGATCGATTGGGCCGTTCGGGAGAACGTGCGGGCGCAACTTTGCGTGCTGGTCAAGCGCATCCTGCGGAAGTACGGCTACCCGCCCGACAAGCAGGAGAAGGCGACGCTGACCGTGCTGGAGCAGGCGGAGGTGCTCTCCGCGATCTGGGCGGCCTGAGCGCACCGGCGTGGGCATGTCACTGTCATCCCGAGCGCAGCGAGGGACCTACTTAGGGTTCAAGTCGAAGCCGGAATAGATCCCTCGCTGCGCTCGGGATGACAAGGCGTCCCCAGGCAGCACCCATTCCCTCAGTGCCATCCGCTATCCGCTGCCGGTGCGATCGGGGGCTCGCTCCACCCCGCCGCCCCTCCCCCGATTGCACTCCCCCCCCTGTACGGTATGTTACAGAGACCGTGCGCCGTGGCTCGCCGCCGGGCCCGCCGGCACCGCCTCCAAGGTCCCACACGTCTATGGCTCAGTCTCCCGGATCGTCGCCTCCCCCCGAGACCCAGGACCAGGTCCAGCGCCTGCTGGCTCGGACGCCGGTGATCCGGGGTCCCTGCGAGCTCGACCTGCTGGTCTTCCTCCACCGCCACCCACGCACCCTGCTCACCAACGAGCAGCTCGCCGCCTTCGTGGGATACGACATGAAGCAGGTGGCCGGCGCGATCGAGGCCTTCGTCGCCGCCGGGCTGCTGGCGCGGACCCAGACCTCCAACCCGCTGCACGCCGCGCGGATGTACCTCCTGGTGCTGGAGAGCCCCCAGGGGAAGGGAGTACGGGCCCTGCTGGAGCCCGCGTCCTCCCGGCAGGGACGGCGGAGCATCCTCCACGCCCTGAGCGGCGGACGGCCCCGCTCCGGCCCGGCCGGCCCCACCCTGGAGCACCCGAGGCTGCATGCCATCGCCTGACGCCCCGCCGGCGGCGGAGGCGCGGCCCGACCCGGACCTGGTCCGGACCGGCGTCGCCGGCCTCGACGACATCCTCTGCGGCGGCATTCCCCGGGGGAACGTGATCCTGCTGGAGGGCTCGATCGGCACCGGCAAGACCACCATGGGCGTCGAGTTCGTCTACCGGGGGGCGAGCCAGTTCGACGAGCCCGGGGTCATCGTGGTGTTCGAGGTCTCGCCGGACAAGATCATGCGCGACGCGCTCCGGCTCGGCTGGGACCTCCGCCGGCTGGAGGAGCAGGGCCGGCTCAAGATCGTGTTCACCACCCGCGACGTCCTGCGCCAGGAGCTGCAGCAGGCCGACAGCGTGCTGCTGGAGGAGGCCGCGGCGATCGGGGCCCGGCGGATCTTCATCGACGGGGTGGCCCGGCTGGTGGGCGCCAACGGCAACGGCAACGGCGACTCCCGCTCGGGCTTTCACGTGCTCACCGAGGGGCTCCAGCGCGAGCGGCTCACCGCCGTCCTGGCGGTGGAGGCCTCGGCGCTCAACAGCGGCCTGACCAGCGCGCTGCCCGAGGAGTCCATCGCCGATACCGTGCTCCGCCTCCGGATGGAGGACGCCCAGCGCGCCATCAGCCGGTCGCTGGAGATCGTGAAGTCGCGGGGGCAGGACTTCCAGATGGGCCGCCACACCTTCCGGATCCTCGACGGCCAGGGGGTCCGGGTCTACCGCCGGGTTCAGGCGCCCCGGCCGCCCTCCCGCGACCGGGCCGCGGCCTACGACCCCGAGACCCGGGTCTCCTCCGGCATTCCCGGGCTGGACCCCATCGTGAACGGGGGGTACTTCGTCGGCAGCACCACCGTCATCGCCGGCATCTCCGGGGTCGGCAAGAGCGTCATGGGACTGCAGTTCATCGCCGAAG
>DASUFQ010000112.1:0-3257 GCA_036274515.1 Gemmatimonadales bacterium
TGTGGCTCACCGGGCAGAGCCTCAACGCCGTCTCGATGATCGGGATGGTGGTGATGATCGGCATCGCCGACAACGACGCCGTGGTCAAGCTCGACGCGATCCGACGGTTCCGGGACCAGGGCGTCCCGCTCCGGAGGGCGATCATCGCCGGCGGGCGCCAGCGGCTGCGCGCTATCGCGATGACCTCGCTCACCACGATCATGGGCGTGCTGCCGCTGGTCTTCGGTTTCGGGAGCGGCGGCGAACTCTACCAGCCGCTCGCGGCGGGGGTCATCGGCGGGTCGGTGAGCGCCACGCTGGTGACGTTCTTCCTGATGCCGACGGCGTACTATGTGATTGAACGGAAGGGTGGACGGGCAGACGGGCAGACGGGCGGCACGGGATGACCGCCCGACAGCTCGTCGGCGCACCTGCCAGTCGGCCCGCCGGCCCGTCGGCCCGCCCGTGATCCGCTGGGCGGTCGATCGTCCGGCCGTCATCGCCGCCACCGCGCTGGCGCTCTGCCTGGCCGGCGGCGTGGCGTTCACCCGGCTCCCGCTCGCCACCCGCACCACCGTCGAGATGCCGCGGATCAGCGTGACGGTGTCCTGGCCCGGCGTGGCCGCCGAGGTGGTGGAGACCTACCTCACGTCGCCGATCGAGGCGGCGGTGCAGGCGGTGCGCGGCGTCCGAAAGACCAGCAGCGAATCCTCCGAGGGCCAGGCCCGCCTCACCATCGAGCTGGAGCCGGCCGCCGACGTGCGGATGGCGCGGCTCGCCATCCTCGAGCGGATGGAGCTGCTGCGCCCCGAGTTTCCCCTCGGCGCCCGCGCGCCGCAGGTGGCCAACTGGGTGCCCGAGGACCTCAACGAGCGCCCCCTCATCCGCTACACCATCACCGGGCCGTACACCGCCGGCGCGCTGAGCCGGATCGCTGACGACGACATCGTGCCGCGACTGAGCGCCGTGCCGGGGGTGGCCGGCATCACCACACAGGGCGGCGCCGAGCTTGGCGTGTCGGTGGCCTACGACCCGAGCTTCCTCCGCCGGCAGGGCGTCTCGCCCGCGCTCCTCTTCGACGCCCTCAACAACTCGCGCATCGTGACCTCCCTCGGCAACGAACGGCTCGGCGCGTCCACCCGCACCGTCGTGCTCCGCGACCAGCCGAACGCGATCGAGGACCTGGCCGACCTGCCGATTGCCGGACCCGGCGGGCGGGTCTTCCGCCTCGGCGACCTGGCCACCGTGCGCCCCGAGGAGGACGCCGGTGGCCGGTTCTACCGGATCAACGGGCTGCCCGCGGTGTCGCTCGACGTGTCGCGTCTCGCCGCCGCCGACGCCATCCAGACCGCGGCGCGGGTCCGCGCGCTGGTGGCGGAGCTCGCGCCGGTGCTCCCGCCCGGCGTCCGGCTCCGCGTCGAGGACGACGAGAGTATCGAGCTCGCCAGGCAGCTCACCGACCTGGTCCGCCGCGGCGTGCTGGCGGCGGTGTCGGTGGCGCTCGTCCTGATCCTGACGCTCAGGAACTTCCGCGCCACCGCGCTGGTCCTCGGCAGCGCCGCCGTGGCGATCGCCGGCACCGCCCTCGGGCTCTACCTTCTCGAGATCCCCGCCAACCTCCTCACCCTCGCGGGGCTCGGCATGGGCATCGGGGTGCTGGTGCAGAACGGGCTGGTGGTGATGGAGCGCCTCCGCACCGCGCCCGACACCGCCGAGGGGCGCGCGGCGGCGGGGCGCAACATCATGCCGGCGGTGGTGGGGAGCACCCTCACCACCGGCGTGGTGCTCCTCCCTTTCCTTTACCTCCAGGGAAACGCGCGGGCGGCGTTCGTGCCGTTCGCCGCGGCGTTCGCGCTGGCGCTGGGGTCGTCGGTGCTGTCGTCGCTCGTCATGGTGCCGGCCCTCGGCGCCGGGCACGGGGTGGCGCGCGGCGGGTGGCCGCGGCTCGACCGGGCCTACCGGTGGATGCTGATCAAGCTGCTCCGCTGGCGGTGGGTCACCGTGGCGGTGACCCTGGCCGCGCTCGGCGTCCTGACCTGGGGCTTCGTCCACAAGGTCCCCCGCTACAACTGGGGCGACTGGTTCGGGCAGCGGACCACGCTGTCCGCCTCGCTCGGCTTCCCGCGCGGGTCGGATCCCGTCAGCCTCGACCAGGGGATGCGGGAGTTCGAGAAGATCGTGGTCGGCGTGCCCGGGGTGGAGCAGGTGGTGACGACGGCGTTCGGCGACCGGGCCTACATGCGGGTCGTCTTCGAGAAGGAGGCCGGCCTCGGTCCCCTGCCGAGCCAGATGCAGGAGGCGCTCACGCAGCGGGCGGTGCTGATCGGCGGCGCCAGCGTGTCGGTGCAGGGCAGCGGGCCGGGGTTCAATTCCGGGTTCGGCGGAGGCGGGAGCGTGTCGTACCGGATCAAGCTGCTCGGGTACTCGTTCGACGGCGTCGAGCGGCTGGCCCTGGACCTCAAGGAGCGGCTGGAGCGGATCCCGCGGGTGCGCGAGGTCAACATCAACGCCGGCAGCTGGTGGGGCCAGGAGAAGGCGTTCACGGTGACGCTGGTGCCCGACCGCGCGGCGCTGGCGCGCTACGGCCTCACCGCGCGCGACCTCGCCGCGGCGGTGGCGCGGGAGGTGCGCGGGCCGGTCGGGGCGCAGCGCCTCGACATCGGCGGCGAGCAGATCGAGGTGAACCTGAAGGCGGCGGGGGCGCGGGACCGGACCCTCGAGCAGCTGCGCGCGGCGCTGGTGCCGACCCGGAGCGGCGCCCCGGTCCGCGTCGGCGACCTCGCCACGGTGGAAGAGCGGGAAGGGCTCGGCACGGTCAGCCGGGAGGACCAGCAGTACGTCCGGATCGGGGGCTACGACTTCCGCGGCCCCAACAAGCTGGCCGACCGGACCCACAATGCGTTCATGGCGTCCATCGCGGTGCCGCCGGGCTACTCGGCGGCCGACCAGCGCTTCGACTACGATCGCGACGAGAGCGGCAAGGGGCTCTGGCTGGTCTTCGGCATCGGGGTGGCGCTGGTGGTGCTTGCGGTGGCGCTGGTCTTCGACTCGGTGTGGGCCACGCTGATGGTGTCGCTGAGCCTCCCGATCGCGGTGGCGGGGGTGGCGGCGGCGTTCTGGGTGGCGGGGGCGGCGTTCGGGCGGGTGGCGGCGGTGGGGGTCATCCTGGTGGTGGGGCTGGCGGTGAACCAGGCGCTCCTGCTGGTGCATGGGGCGCTGGAAAAGCGGAGCGGCGGGGAAGCGGGGAAGCGGGAAAGATTGACCGGGGCGGATGTGGT
>DASUFQ010000113.1:0-3835 GCA_036274515.1 Gemmatimonadales bacterium
CCCGGCGATCCTGGACCATCTCACCCGCCTGCACGTCGACGCCGTCGAGCTCATGCCGATCGCCGCCTGGATCGACGAGCGCCACCTCGGTCCGCTCGGCCTCACCAACGCCTGGGGCTACAACCCGGTGACGTTCATGGCGCCGGACCCGCGGCTCTGCCCGGGAGGCATGCCCGAGCTCGCCGCCACGGTCGCCGCACTGCGCGCCGCCGGCATCGGCATCATCCTCGACGTGGTCTTCAACCACACCGGCGAGGGCGACGCCGGCGGCCCCACCCTCAGCCTGCGCGGCCTCGACGCCGGCGCCTACTTCCGCCACGACCCGGACGGCCGCCTGGTCAACGACACCGGCACCGGCAACACGCTGGCCTGCGACCATCCCGCCACCCGCCGCCTGATCCTCGATTCCCTGCGCCACTACGTCGGCCACGCCGGGGTCGACGGCTTCCGCTTCGACCTCGCCCCGGTCCTCGGACGCACCGCCCACGGCTTCGATCCCCAAGCCCGGCTCCTGCAGGAGATCGCGGCCGATCCGTGGCTCCGCGACCGCGTCCTGATCGCCGAGCCCTGGGACGTCGGCCCCGGCGGCTATCAGCTCGGCAACTTCCCCCAACCCTGGCTCGAGTGGAACGACCGCTACCGGGACCGGGTCCGGCGCTTCTGGCGTGGCAACCCGCACATGCTCGGCGAGTTCGCTACGGCGCTTGCCGGCTCGTCCGACGTCTTCGCGCGGCCCGCCACCCGCACCGTCAACTTCATCGCCGCCCACGACGGCTTCAGCCTGGCCGATCTCGTCGCCCATGACCACCGACACAACGAGGCCAACGGCGAGCAGAACCGCGACGGACACGGCGAGAACTTCTCTTGGAACAACGGCGCGGAGGGCGCGAGTTCCGATCCGGCGGTCCTCGCCGCCCGTGCCCAGGACGCGCGCGCCCTTCTCGCCACGCTCTTCGCCTCCCGCGGCACCATCATGCTGACGGCGGGGGACGAGTTCGGCCGCTCCCAGGGAGGGAACAACAACGCCTACGCCCAGGACAACCCCACGACGTGGCTCGACTGGCCGGGACGCGACCGCGCCCTGGAGGCGTACTGCGCCAGCCTCGCGGCGCTGCGGCGGGCGCTGCCGGTGCTCGGCGATCCGCGCCTGCTGACCGGCGGGACCGGCCCGGACGGCCTCGCCGACGTCGCCTGGCTGACCGCCCTCGGCCAGGCCAAGACGCCCGCGGACTGGGAGGCGGCGACCGGCGCCGCCCTCGCCATGGTCCTGGGGCGGAGCGGCGGCGCCCGGCTGGCGGTCCTCTGCAACCGCAGCCACCACGCCATCGCCTTCTGCCTGCCAGCCCGGGACGGGCACCGCTGGGAAGGAGCCTCCGGCGGGCGGGTCAGCGTGGCTGCGCGCGCCGTCGCCTTCGCGGCCGAAGTCCCGGACCAGCAGCCATCGCAGGCCCCCCCTTGAGCCGGGCGCCTCCGCGCCGTAAACCCCCGACCGGGCCCGACACCGGGTCGAGCGAAGGGACACGATGGATCGCCGCACGCTTCTGCAGGCCGCTGTCGCGGGCTTGCTCGCCGGCAGGCTGCCCCTCTGGCCCGCGGCGGCGCGGGCTCAGGACGCCCCGGCCAACCAGTTCAGCTTCGACATGGTGATCGCCCGCGCCCGGGAGGCGGCGGCCTCCCCGTACCGGCGCCCGCTGATGAAGATGGGCGAGCCGTTCGCGGACCTCAGCTACGACAAGTATCGCGCCATCCGGTTCCGGGACGACCAGCGGCTGTTTGCCGACACCATCCGCGGCTTCCAGATGGAGCTGCTGCCCCCGGGGGCCACCTTCCAGGACCTGGTCGAGATCAACCTCGTGCGCGAAGGGATGGCGGAACCGATCCAGTTCTCGACCGACTACTTCCACTTCGATCCCGACCAGTTCCCCTACTCGGACGGGCGCGCGCCGAGCGGGCTGGCCGCCGACATGGGCTTCAGCGGGCTCCGCTTCCGCAGCACCATCAACCGCCCGGGGGTCTGGGACGAGGTGGCGGTGTTCCAGGGGGCCAGCTACTTCCGTGCCATCGCCCGGGACACGCTCTACGGGCTGTCGGCGCGGGGCCTGTCGATCGGCACCGGGGGGCCGGACGCGGAGGAGTTCCCGATCTTCACCGCCTTCTGGGTGCACGAGCCGCCGCCAGGGGCGCGCGTGCTGCACCTGAACGCGCTCCTCGACAGCGACTCGGTGGCCGGGGCCTTCGACCTCACGCTGGCGCCCGGCACCGAGACGGTGATGCAGGTCCAGTCCGTGCTGTTCCCGCGGAACGAGATCGCCACCCTCGGGATCGCGCCGCTGACCTCGATGTTCTACTTCGGCCCCTCCAGGCGGGCCGGGGTCGACGACTTCCGGAACGCGGTCCACGACAGCGATGGCCTGCGCATCGTCAACGGCTCCGGTGAGCGGCTGTGGCGGCCGCTGCGCAATCCGCCGGCGGCCGAGACCTCGCTCTTCATCGACGAGAACCCGCGGGCCTACGGCCTCGTCCAGCGTGCCCGCGCCTTCGAGGACTACGAGGACGCCGAGACCCACTACGAGCGGCGGGCGAGCGCCTGGATCGAGCCCGGCGAGGGCTGGGGGCGGGGCGCCGTCGCCCTGGTGGAGCTGCCGAGCGCGGACGAGTTCAGCGACAACATCGTGGCCTGCTGGCGCCCCGAGGCGCCGCTGCCGGCCGGCTCGGAGCAGCGGTTCAGCTACCGGCTGACCTGGGGCCTGGTCGAGCCCGAGCAGCTGCCGCTCGCCCGCGTGGTCGGCACCCGCAGCGGGCTCTCGATCATCGACGCGCGCGAACGGGTGTTCGTGGTCGACTTCGACCTGGGGGACATTCCGCTCGAGAACATCGTGCCGCACCTCTCCTCAAGCGCCGGCAAGCTGACGGGGCCGACCATCGTGCAGTTGCCGGACGGCAACGTCGCCCGCATCGGCTTCCATTTCGTCGCGGGAGACGAGCGTGCCGCGGAGTTCCGGCTGTGGCTGGAAAGCGAGGGCGTCAAGGCCTCGGAGGTCTGGCTCTACCGATGGTCGGCCTGAGCCGCCGCCGGGTATCGGACAGGTCGCAAGGCGTGGCAGGCCATTGAACTATCACGGGTGGACGGCAAACATGTGTGTGAGGCGTGAGCATTTCACGGTTGCGTTAACACCTGAAAGCGGTACTTTGCGTGCGGTGGGTGTCTATCCGGTTCCCCAGCGGCGCCTAGTATCTCGCGAGTGGAACGGCGCCTCGCCGCGCCGGTGAGGTCGGAAAGTTCCAGGGATGCTTGTCCGCGGTCACGTGAAATGGTTCGACACCACGAAAGGCTACGGCTTTGTGGTGACCGGGGACGGCGAGGGAGACATCCTTCTCCACGGAAACGTGCTGCGTGTCTTCGGATTTACCTCGGTGGCGGAAGGTGCGGAGATCGTGCTTCGGGTGCAGACCACCGAGCGCGGCCGCCAGGCGGTTGAGGTGCTCGACATCGTGCCCTCGGCGCAGGTTCCGACCAGCCCTGCCGTCGCTCTTCCTCCGGGGGAGGCGGCGGGTCCGCTCGAGCCGGCGAGGGTCAAGTGGTTCGACCGGATCAAGGGGTTCGGCTTCGTCAACATCTACGGACGGCCCGAGGACGTGTTCCTGCACATGGAGACGCTGCGCCAGTACGGCTACGGGGAAGTGGTGGCGGGCGACGTGCTGGCGGTGCGGGTGACCGCCGGGCCGCGCGGGCCGATGGTCTACGAGGTGCGCAGCTGGGACTACGTCGCGCGGCTGCGGATGAACGGTGAACCCGGCAACTGAGGTGCGGGCCGCCATCCTCGCCGCCGCGTGC
>DASUFQ010000114.1:0-20336 GCA_036274515.1 Gemmatimonadales bacterium
GATCCCGCCGGAATGCCCGACCTCCTGGCCGGCGCCACCGCGCCGAGCGCCGCCCACCCGATGGGCACCGACCAGCTGAACCGGGACATCCTGGCGCGCGTCCTCTCCGGCGGCCGCGTGTCGCTGGCTGTTTCCGCGCTCGCGGTGACGCTGGCGGTGCTCCTCGGGGCGCTGGTGGGCGGCGTCGCTGGGTTTTATGGCGGCTGGGTGGACGGCGGGCTGATGCGGGTGGTGGACAGCGCCATGGCCATCCCGCGCATCTTCCTCCTTCTCCTGCTGGTGGCGGTCTGGGAGCAGATGCCCCTCGGCGCGCTGGTGCTGGTCCTCGGCGGCACCGGATGGTTCGCGACCAGCCGCATCGTGCGCGGCGAAGTGCTGCGGCTCCGGGAGGCGGAGTTCGTGCTGGCCGCGCAGTCGCTCGGCGCCGGGCCGCCCCGGATTATCTTGCATCACCTCCTCCCGAACGTGGCGGGCCCCCTGCTGGTGGCGGCCACCCTCGGGGTGGGCGACGTGATCCTGCTCGAGGCGGGCCTGTCGTTCCTCGGCGTCGGCGTGCGCCCCCCGACGCCTTCGTGGGGGGGGATGATCCTCGACGCCCGGTCGCTCCTGACCACCGCGCCCTGGGCCAGCATTTTTCCCGGCCTCGCCATCGTCGTCACCGTCCTTGCGGTCAACCTCCTCGGCGACGCCATGCGCGGCGCCCTCGATCCCCGGAGCGCATGACCCCACTGCTCGAAGTCGAGAACCTGCGGGTCGCCTTCCCCGCCACCGCGGCCACCTCGCACCCGGTGGACGGCGTGAGCTTTTCGCTCGCCAGGGGCGAACTTCTTGCCGTGGTAGGTGAGTCCGGCTGCGGCAAGAGCCTCACCGCGCTGTCCCTCCTGCGCCTGGTGCCTCCCCCGGGGCAGATCCTCCCCGGCAGCGCGCTTCGGCTCGATGGCGCCGACCTCCTCGCGCTCGGGCCCTCCGAAATGCGCGCCGTCCGCGGGCGCCGGATCGGGATGATCTTCCAAGACCCGATGACCAGCCTCAACCCGGTGTTCACCGTGGCCGACCAGATCAGCGAGAGCGTCCGGGCCCACACCCGGGTGTCGAAGCAGGACGCGCGGGCGCGCGCGCTCTCGCTGCTCCAGGAAGTCGGGATCCCCGACCCGGAGGAGCGCCTCGACAGCTACCCGCACCAGCTGAGCGGGGGGATGCGCCAGCGGGTGATGATCGCGATTGCGCTCGCCTCGGAGCCGGAGCTGCTGATCGCGGACGAGCCGACCACGGCGCTCGACGTGACGGTGCAGGCGCAGATCCTTGAGCTGCTCGACCGGCTGCGCGCCGCGCGCGGGATGGCGATCCTGCTCATCACGCACGACCTGGGGATCGTGGCGGGGCGGGCCGACCGGGTGGCGGTGATGTACGCGGGGCGCCTGGTGGAGGAGGCCACCACCGCCGAGCTCTTTGCCCACCCATCGCATCCGTACACCCGCGGCCTCCTGGCGTCGGTGCCGCGAATCTCGGGTCCCGTCACCCGGCTCACCCCGATTGCCGGGACCGTCCCGCCGCCGACCGCCTGGCCGGCCGGCTGCCGGTTCCACCCGCGTTGTCCCGCGGTGCTCCCCCGCTGCCCCACCGACGACCCGCCGGCGCTGGCGGTCAGCGGCGCCACCCACCGGATGCGCTGCTGGCTGGCGGAGGCGCGCCGGCCATGAGCGAACCGCTGCTCCAGGTCCGGGACCTGGTGAAGCACTACACCGCCACCGGCTTCCTGGCGCGCCGGTCCCCCCCGGTGCGCGCCGTGGACGGAGTCTCCTTCTCTGTCGGCAAGGGCGAGACCCTCGGGCTGGTCGGCGAGTCGGGCTGCGGCAAGTCCACCGTCGGCCGCACGATCCTCCGGCTGCAGCCGGCCACCAGCGGGTCGGTCTCCTTCGCGGGGGCAGACTTCTTTGCCCTCCCGGCGGAGGAATTGCGTCGCGCCCGGCGCCGGCTGCAGATCGTCTTCCAGGATCCGTACAGTTCGCTCAACCCGCGGATGACGGTGGGCGACGCGATCGCCGAGGGGATCGAGATTCACCAGCTTGCGCCGCGCAAGGAGATCCCGGGCCGGGTGGCCCGGCTCCTCGAGGAGGTCGGCCTCGACCCCGGCTACGCCACAAGGTATCCGCACGAGTTTTCCGGCGGCCAGCGCCAGCGCATCGGCATCGCCCGCGCGCTGGCGGTCGAGCCCCAGTTCATCGTCTGCGACGAGCCGGTCTCCGCCCTCGACGTCTCGGTGCAGGCGCAGGTCCTGAACCTCCTGGCCGACCTCCAGGCGCGGCGCGGCATTTCCTATCTCTTCATCGCGCACGACCTCGCGGTGGTGCGGCAGCTCGCGCACCGGGTGGCGGTGATGTACCTCGGGCGCATCGTCGAACAGGGGCCGACGGCCGAGGTCCTGGCGCGCCCGGCGCACCCGTACACCAGGGCCCTCCTGTCGGCGGTGCCGGTGCCCGATCCCGACACCCAGCGCCTCCGCATCGTCCTCCCCGGCGACCCGCCGAGTCCCTCGCACCCGCCGCCGGGGTGCCCCTTCCATCCCCGCTGCCCCCACCCTGCCAAGGACGCCCGGTGCTCGACCGAGCGTCCGCTGCTCCGCCCCGTCGGCGGCGCCGAGGTGGCCTGTCACCACGCGGAGGCGGGGGCGTGAGCCGGGTCAACGTGTCGAGCGGCACGCCGTGGGAACCGGTCTTCGGCTACTCGCGCGCGGTGCGCGTCGGCCGGTCGGTGCACGTCTCGGGCACCACCGCCACCGACGGCGCCGGGGGCATCGTCGGCGAGGGCGACATGCACGCCCAGGCGGTGCAGACCCTCGACAACATCGAGCGCGCCCTCGCGCAGGCGGGCGCCTCCCTGGCCGACGTGGTCCGCACTCGCGTGTACGTGACGGACATCGCGCAGTGGGAGGCGGTCGCCCGCGCGCACGGCGCGCGCTTCGGCGACATCCGGCCCGCGTCCAGCCTGGTCGAAGTAACCCGGCTGATCGATCCCCGCATGCTCATCGAGATCGAGGCGGACGCCGTCATCGACGGCGCACCTCGCTCCACCTGAGCCTCCACCCCGTTTCCGGACTCCGCCCCATGCCGTATCAGCTCTTCCACATCGACGCCTTCACCGACCGGCCGTTCGGCGGCAATCCCGCCGCGGTCTGCCTCCTCGACCGGGAAATGGATCCCGAGTGGATGCAGTCGGTGGCGCGGGAAATGAACCTCTCCGAGACGGCGTTCCTGCTGCGCGGGGACGACGGCTTCAGCCTCCGCTGGTTCACGCCGACGGTGGAGGTCGAGCTCTGCGGTCACGCGACGCTGGCCAGCGCCCACTTCCTCTGGTCGGAGCACCACCTCAAGCCGCGCGCCGTCGCCCGGTTCCACACCCAGAGCGGCCTCCTCACCGCGCGCCGGCGCGGCGAGTGGATTGAACTCGACTTTCCCGCCAAGCCCGCCACCGTGGCGGCCGCCCCCGCCGGGATGGCCGCGGCCCTCGGCGCCACGCCGGTGGCCGTGGCGAAGTCCGAGTTCGACTACCTGGTGGAGCTGGCGAGCGAATCGGAGGTCCGGTCCCTGGAGCCCGACTTCCGCGCGCTCCGGGTCGTCAATGCCCGCGGGGTGATCGCCACCGCCATCGGCGACAACGGCAAGTATGACTTCGTGTCGCGCTTCTTCGGCCCGCTCGTCGGCATCGACGAGGACCCGGTGACCGGCTCCGCGCACTGCGTCCTCGGGCCGTACTGGCGGGAGCGCCTCGGCAAGTCGTCTTTCCTTGCCTACCAGGCGTCGCAACGCGGCGGGGTGGTCCGGGTTGACGTCGAGGGCGACCGGGTCCGCCTCGGCGGCCAGGCCGTGACCGTGTCGCGCGGGGAGCTGCTGTGAGCGTGGAAGGGCGCGCCGCCTTCGCGACGCTCGACATGCGCGTGGGCCGGGTGACCCGCGCCGAGCCGAATAGCGGCGCGCGCAAGCCGTCCTATCGGCTCTGGATCGACTTCGGCCCTCTCGGCGAGCGCACTTCCAGCGCGCAGCTCACGACCCTCTACACGTCCGAGGACCTGGTCGGGCGCCAGGTGGTGGCGGCCGTCAACCTCGGCGAGCGGCGCATCGCCGGGTTCGTGTCGCAGGTGCTGGTGCTCGGCGCCCCGGACGATTCGGGGAACGTCGTGCTGCTGCAGCCCGAACGCCCCGTGCCGCTCGGCGGCCGGATCTACTGAGGAGCCGAGCGATGCGGATCTACCTGTCGGTGGACATGGAAGGGGTGGCGGGGGTGGTCCACGAGGACCAGACGAACCCGGTCGATCCCAGGTGCGCCGGCGAATACGCCCGGTTCCGGCGGCTCATGACCGACGAGGCCAACGCCGCCGTGGAAGGCGCCGTGGCGGCGGGCGCGACGACCGTGGTGGTCAACGACAGCCACTGGGAAATGAAGAACCTGCTGGCCGAGGCGTTGCACCCGGCGGCGGAGCTCGTGAGCGGATCGACGAAGCCCCGATCGATGCTCGAGGGGATTGAGGCGGGCTTCGACGCCGCCTGCTTCATCGGGTACCACGCGCAGGCGGGCACCGCCCACGCGGTGCTGGACCACACCTACACCGACCGGATCTTCCAGGTCCGGCTCAACGGCGCCCCGGTCGGAGAACTGGGCCTCAACGCGGCCCTGGCGGGTCGCTTCGGCGTGCCGGTGGCGCTCGTGTCCGGCGACCAGGCGCTGGCCGCGGAGTGCCAGGCCCTGCTGGGCGAGGGAACGCGCGCCGTCGTCGTCAAACACGCGGTGGCCCGGCATGGCGCCAGGTCGGCCGCGCCCGCGGAGGCGTGCCGCCGCATTCGCGAAGGGGTGACGGAGGCGCTGCGCCGCCCCCCGGCCCCGTGGACCGTGGCGTCCCCCGCCACGATCGAGGTGGATTTCTGCCTGAGCCACCATGCCGACATGGCGGAACTGGTGCCGGGAAGCGTGCGCGTCGGGGGGCGGACGGTGCGGGTGTCGCACGCGGACTACGCCCAGGCCTTCTCCGCCTTCCGGGCGCTCTACAACTTGGCGTCGGTCCCCTGAGCGGACGGGTCGGGCACCGTTTCACACCGCGCCACTTCCTCCGTCACGCCCCGCAGCACCCCCGCCGCCTTCCGCCGCGACAGGTTCCAGTCCGAGTTGGGGCCGGACGCCGTGGTGGCCGCCCTCCAGCGCTCTTCCAGCCCGCGCAGCACGGCGCAGCGTTCGACCTCGGCGAGCCCATTCGCCGCGCGTGCAATGACGGGCACGGCGTCGGCGCTCAGCGTCGCGAGGTAGTTCCCGTCGACCGGGGCGCTGGCGGCGCCGCGGCGCAGGTTCACTTCGGCGATGATCCGGTCGGGGCTTGCCACGTTGAGCGCGAGCACGACGCCGTAGGCGCCGGCGAGGGCGCCGGGCACGAAGCGGGACCGGCGGCCCCGCAGCACCGTCGCCGCAAACCACCCGAGCACGCCTCCCAGCCATGCCATGAAGACCAGGGTGTAGAAGCGGAGCTCGGTGAGTCCGTAGAGCGCCTCGTACAGCGTCATCCGGTGGAAAGCGCTGGCGAGAATGAGCACCAGCAAGGCCACTACCCCTGCGGAGAGCCGGTGGAACGCGACCACGGTCTGGGCGCGTCGGCGGTCCAGGCACCAGTCCGCTGCCGTGAGGAGCGGCAGGGTCAACCCTGCCACCCAGGCCAGCTCGAAGAATCCCTGGCGGGCGTACTCCGCGATCGTCATGCCCATCACGCGCTGAAATTCAGCGGCGCTCAGGAAGAGCTCCCCCACCTGGAAGAGGACGAAGAGCAGCAGGAGGCTCCCGATGGCGCCGGTAAAGGTCACGATGGCGGCAGGCGGGAGCTCGGGGCGCCGCAGCGTGAACGGCTCTCCCTGTCCCTCCCGCCAGAAGCCGCCGCGCAGGAGCCCGACGCCGAGCCAGCTGAAGATGCCCGCGGCGACCAGGTGATCCTCCCACCCGCCGAGGTCCAGGAAGAGGAACCGATCGAGCGTCCGGCCGAAGAGCGGGTCGGCGGAGCGAAGCAAGGCGCCGAGGACAACAAGCGCGGGCACCGCGGCGCCCAGGCCGAGTGCCACCCCGCCGGCTCGCCGGACCCTGGAGGCGAACGGCAGTTCGCTCCAGCGCACGTCGGCGAAGAGGGAGGGAAGCGGACCCGCCGCCGCGGAGAGCGCCAGCGACGCGCCGCCGCGCACCAGCGACTGGGCATGGATGCGCTGCAGGGTCACGATGCGGGCCCCGGCCCCTGCCACGACGAGGAGCCCGCCGAGCCCGAGCAGGTTGAGCGCGAAGAGGACCTCGGAGTCTCGCCAGAGCAGGCAGGGGAGGAGGAGCACCGCGCCCCCCGCCAGGGACCGGGCGGGAGGGAGCGCCGTGAGCGCTCGCGTCCGCACGAGCGCCGCGGCCACGAGCAGGAACGTCGTCGCCCAGAGCACGAAATCGAGGCGGCCCGGCACCCAGGCGCGCAGCACGTCGCCCGCCACGCCGAGCAGGAGCCCGGCCAGCAGGAGCGCGACCGCACGGTCGGTCCGCGTGGTCACGACGCCGCTCCGTCGATGGCAAGGGTCGTCTTGCCCGTCGCGCGTCCGTTGGCCGGCCCCAGGAGCAGCCCTTCCGGGAGGTCGGGATAGATGATGCGCAGCGAATACGGCGCGCCGCCGCTCGGCGCCTGGAAGGCGAGCGTGTCCACGACGACCTGCCCTGCCTCGAGCGGCCGGTTGAGCGCCGCGGGGACGGCGACCGGCGCCACCAGACTCCCATCCCGGGCCACGAGACGGAACTGCAGGTACCGCGGGTACTCGGGGGCCTGTTTCGCGTCGCTCCGGGCCTGGATCGCGACGCTGACTCGGTCGGCGGTGAGGTCGGCGCCCACGACCGAGAGGTGGAGGTGACAGTCGAAGCCGCAGAAGGAGATCTCCTCGCCGACCGGCAGCACGCGCCGGGGTGACAGGAGGATGGAGAGCACCACGCCCACGAGATAGACCGCGGCATAGGCAGTGGTGATCACGCCGGCGCGCGCGGCCAGGCGGCGGTCGCCGCGGGCGAGTCCATAGGCCACCGCGCCGACGCCGAGGAGGAGCAGCAGGGCGGAGCCGAGCAGGGCGAGGACACCGAACAGGTGGGCGGGCATGGTCCTGGTCTCCGGAGGAAAGGTCAGACGGCGGTGGCGAGCGGCAAGCCGCCGTAGCGGCGGGTTCGACCGCGGAACCAGGCGAGGGCGGCCTGGAGGTCCTCCTGGTCGAAGTCGGGCCACATGACGGGGGTGAAGTACAGTTCGGCGTACGCCGTTTCCCAAGGGAGGAAGTCGCTCAACCGCTGCTCTCCCCCCGTGCGGATGAGCAGGTCGACCGGCGGCACCTCGGGCCCGCCCTGCCCCGCGTCCGTCACCGCCCGCGCGAACGCCTCGCGGGTCGGCGCGGGATTGTCGGCCAGCGCCCGCGCCGCGGCAAGGATCGCATCGCGACCGGAATAATCGATGGCGAGGCGCAAGTGGAGCCGCCGGCCGCGCGCGGTGACGGCGGTGGCGTGGGCCACGGCGTCCAGCAGCGGCGGGCTGAGCCGGTCGCGCCGGCCGATGATCGAGAGGCAGACGCCGTTCGCGTTGAGCTCGTCGACTTCGCGGCGCAGGTGCTCGCGCAGCAACCGGAGGAGGAGCTGCACCTCGCGCGGCGGGCGGGTCCAGTTGTCGGAGGAAAAGGCGTAGAGCGTCAGCGTCCCGATGCCGGCGGCGGGCGCGGCCTCGACGAGGCGGCGGACCGCAGTCACGCCGGCACGGTGCCCCGCGGCCCGGGGGAGTCCCCGCCGCTCGGCCCAGCGTCCATTCCCGTCGAGGATGACGGCGGCGTGCAGTCCGGCAAAGGCGGGCGGTCCGAAAGTACTTTGCATTGCAAAGGTTTCTCCCAAAAAAAAGAGATCACCCCTCGCGGGTGCGACGGATGATGGCTTCCATGTGATCGAGGTAGCCGCCGAGTGCGCGGCGGCCGGTGGCCGTCAGCCGGAACTCGGTGCGGGGCACCCGGCCGGCGAATCCCTTGCGGCACTCGAGGTAGCCGGCGTCCTCCAGCTTGCGGGCATGCACGCTCAGGTTGCCGTCGGTGGTGTCGACCTGGGTCTTGAGCTCGTTGAACGACACCCACTCCTGGCCGGCGAGGGCGCTCACGATGGCCAGACGCTTCCGCTCGTGGATCAGGTGGTCGAGCCGCCCGGCCGTCCCTGCCGCTCCCCCGCTCACGGCACCGAGCCGGCGCCCGGCCGCCTGATCGTGCGCACCGGCGTTCGGCTTCCGCGCTGAAGATGACTTAGCCACCGTGCCTCCTGGCGATGAAGATGCCAAAGCAGATTTGCACCCCGCCGAATCCGACCGCCATGGCCCCGTTGCCCCAGGCGGGCCAGGCGAGCGCCAGGACGCCGAGGCACATGAGGCAGAGCCCCATGAGCGGCACGGCGCGGACCGAGAACGCCCCTCCGGTCACGACGCCGGCGCCGTAGAGCAGGAGCCAGGTGCCCGGCAGCAGGGCCGCCTGGCCGGCGTTCCACAGCACCGCGGTCAGGACGGCGCCGACCGCCACCGGCGGGGCGAAGCTCAGCAGGAACTGGCGGGCGGGGCGCGTCAGCGCCGCCCCCTGCAGCCGCCGGGACTTCCGGCCGAGGGCCCAGGCGCCGATCAGGAACGCGATGACCCCATCGGCCAGCCAGATGTCGAGCCACGACCTGGGCGAGGCAGCACCCCGGGCGAGTCCGGCGGCCACCAGCGCCGTGGCCCCCATGGCGACCCCCCCCCACCCCGGCACGCCGGTGAATGCCGTGGCCCGCTCCATGGTGGTGCGGATGAAGGAGAGGTCGTCCAGCGCCCGGTCGCCGAGCGCCGCCGGGGACCGAGCACCGGTCGGGCGGGTAGCCATGATGAGCGAGTCTAACGCCCGGGGGTGCTGCTGTCAAGTACTTTGCTAAACAAAGCTCGTTCCGATGTGCACTCCGTGCGCCCCGCGACGTCCCCTGCGATGCCGCCGCTGGCGCACTCGGCCGGCACGGCGCAGATTACCATCCCCCGGCAAGCCCAGTCACCTCAAGGACATCAATGCCCCTCCGGCGCCTGCTGTGCTGCCTGGCGTTTGCCCTCGCCGCGTGCGCGCACGAGGACCCGTTCGAACCCCCGGCCACCGGCTCCGATCGGCCCTTCCTTCCTGGCACCCCGGCCCGCCTGACCTACAATGCCGGGGCGGATCTTCACCCCGCCTGGACCCCAGACGGCAGCTCGTTCCTTTACGCCTGGCAGCACTACCGCCTGACCGACGTCGACCGCTGCCTCAGCCGGCTGTCGGCCGCCGGCGGCTCGGGCACCCTGGCCATCTGCAATCCCGACCCTGCCGCGGTCGACTCGGCGGATTTCTTCGACTACCCGTCGCTGAACGAGTCGGACCAGCTCCTCTTCGTCCGGTCCTCCGGCCTCCCCGGCGCCCCCGCCCCCAACCGGAGCGGCGTATACCTCGGCGAGCTCGACGATCCGCTGTCGGCGCGCCTGCTGATCACCCTGCCCTCTCCGCTGCCCGGCGGAGGGGGCACGCAGGCCACCATCTCGACGGCGCGCTGGCTCTCCCGCACCCGGGTGATGTACGTGGCGCAGTCCGTCATCTACTCGCGGGAAACCAACAACGCCCCGCTCGACACGCTCGTCACCGGCCTTGCCGTGGTCGAAATGGACCTGAGCGGGCCGACCCCGGTGCTGGTCCAGGTCCCCGGCACCGGCGGCGCCACCTCGCTGGCCCTCAATGAGAGCCGGGACGCCATTTACTTCACTCTCCTGAACGACACCCGCGTCCTCCGCCTGTCGATTGCTTCCGGGCAGCTCACCGTGGCGCACGACTTCGGCGCGCGGGGGATCGCGCGCGATGTCACCGTCCTCGGCAACCGCCTGGTGGCCGTGGTCGGGGGCGAGGTGGAGTACCAGGACCATCCGATTCTCGGGCCCCTCCAGCTCGACGGCGGCGGGACGCTCGTGTCCGTCGACCTCACGACCGGCGCCGAGTCGGACCTGCCCTGGGACCAGTTCCGGCTGTTCCGGCATCCGGAGTTCGTCCAGGCCGGCGACACCGTCCGGCTCGTGGTCGAAGGCTATCCCTCGCGCGAGAACGACTCGCGCAACGCCGTGGTGAGCAAGGTCGGTGACCTCTTCCTGTACGTGTCGCCGTGAGGGGGCCCCTCCTTGCCGGCCTCATCCTGCTGGCGGCCGCCGCGCCGCTCCGTGCCCAGTCCAACGGCGCCATCGCCGGCGTCGTTCGCGACGCCCAGACCGGCGTCCCGCTGGCAAACGTCCTCGTCAGCGTGGAGGACGGCCGGCGGGGTGCGCTCTCCGACTCCGCCGGTCGCTACCGCATCCGTGAAATCCGGAGCGGTCTCCACACCCTGCACGCCGCGCTCATCGGCTATACCCCCCTGACCCACGACAGCCTCCAGGTCCGCTCCGGCGGGACGACCGTCCTCGACCTGGCGCTGCAGCCGAGCGCCGTGCCGATCGAGACGATCAACGTCCAGGCCGCCGCCGATCCCGTCCTCGACCCGCTCGCCACCGCCACGGAGCAGAAGGTCACCGGCGAGGAGCTGCGCCGGCTGCCGGTCACCTCCGTGCAGGAGGCGATCTCGCTCTCGGCCGGCGCGGTTGGCGAGAGCTACCGCGGCGGGCGCCTTGGGCAGGAATCGTTCGTTCTCGACGGCATGGGGCTGAAGAACCAGCTCGACGCGTCGAGCAACTCGCTCGGCATCCGCATCCCGACGTCGATGGTGACCGAGGCCTCGCTGACCACGAACGCCTTCTCCGCCCGGTACGGGCAGGCGCTCTCCGGCGTGGTCAACGTGGTCACCCGGGACGGCGGGAATGTCTGGCACGCCCAGGCCGCCTACGAATCGGACCGGCTCTTCACCGGCAACGCCGACTACGGCCTGGACCGGCTCCTCCTGCAGGCGGACGGGCCGCTCTTTGCCGGCATCACCTTCATCGGCGTCGTGGACGCGACCGGGCGCCTCGACGCCGACCCGGTCAGCGCCCCGCCCCCCACCGACCCCCTCGATCCGCGGTCCAGCGCCGTCGCGATGCTGCCCCACAACAGCGGCGAGCAGTATGACATCGGGGGCAAGCTCGCCATCCCCATCGGGCGCAAGCAGACACTCCGCCTCTTCGGGCTCTACGGGGCGCAGCAGGGGCTGCTGTACGACCAGCTCTTCAAGTACGACCTCGGTTTTGCCCCGGCGCAGCGGATCACCGGCGGTCTGGTCACGGCCGACTACCAGTATGCCTCCGCCCCCGACGCCGGCACCCCGCTGGTCCTCGACGTCCGGGCCGGGTGGTACGGGAAGACCTTCCATCGCGGGGAGCTGCTGGAGGAGCCGGATCAGAAGTACGGCGCCTTTACCGGCACCACCTTCCACTTTCGTGGCGAGGACATCGCCGAGGCGCTCGACACCGCCGCCGCCAACGGGCCCGTCCCGGGCTTCGGCTACCCGGAGTACAGCACCGCCACGCCGTGGGGCGTCCCCGCCTTCTTCCTGACCGGCGGTTCGCGCGGGGAAATCGCCTTCAACAACTTCGAGGAGGTCCGGACCCAGATCGACGCGACCATCGGCGTCGGGCACAGTTCCGACCTCTACCTCGGGGCGCAGTACCTCGCCCAGCAGGTGCAGACGTTCCAGCGGACGGACGCCTGGGCCCCGGTCGGCGGTGATGTTCCCCCCGCCACCGCCTCCGACTTCAACCCGCATGCCGGATCGCTCTACGCCGAGGCGCAGGCCCGGCTCTCGGACCTCGCGTTCACCGGGGGGGTGCGGTACGACTTCTTCGATCCCGGCGCCGACCTCAACAACGACGAGCTCGGCGCCCGGGGCTCGCTCAACCCCCGGTTCGCGGTCTCCACCGTCCTGAGCGGCGCCACCCTCGTGGCCAGCTACGGCAAGTTCAGCATGCCGCCCGACCTGCAATTCCTCGTGGATGCCACCTTTGACGACTCCACGCGGACCGGGCGCTACCGCCGCGGCAACCCGAACCTCGGCTTCGAGACCTCGACCCAGTACGAGTTCTCCCTTCGGCTCCGGCCCCAGGCCAACATCGGCCTTCGCCTCGGCGCGTACTACAAGCGTCTCGACGGCCTCGTGTCCTCGATTCCGCTCGGCGTCAACCCGGACAGCTCCATTTTCGGCAATTCCGACTACGGCAGCGTGAAGGGGCTGGAAATCCTGGCCACCCGGCCGGTGATCAACGGCTGGGGGCTGCAGGTGTCGTACGTCCTGCAGAGCGCCACGGCCACCTCGACCAACCCGTTCCTCCGCCTCCAGCTGCCGACGATCGACCCGGGCACCGGCGACACCATCTACCCCGGGCGGGTGGAGTATCCGCTCGACTACGACCGGCGGCACGCGCTGACGGCAGTCTTCCAGTCGCAATTGAGCCGGTCCGCCGGCCCGACCGTCCTCGGCGGCCATCCGATGGGTGCCCTCGAGACCGCCGTCGTCCTCCGGTACGCGTCTGGATTGCCGTACACGCTCACGAACACCGCGGGCGACACCCTGCTGAGCGACGTGAACGGGCTCCGCCTCCCGTCGTACACCACCTTCGACCTCCTCATCCGGAAGCCGATCCCGTTCGGGAGCAATTTCGCGAGCGTCTACCTCGACATCCGCAATTTCTTCAACGTGAGCACCGTCCAGTACGTGCGCCAGGACACCGGCACGCCGCAGATCGACGAGGACATGTTGCAGGCCCAGGCCCAGGCGGCGTACGACGCGCACCCGGAGTCGATTCCCTTCGAGTCGCCCCGCTATCGTCCGTACGCCGACCTCGATGGGAACGGGCTGATCGAGGGCGCTTCCGAGCTGATGCCGATGTACGAGCGCGCCGCGCGCGACTACAACACGCCGGTCTTCCAGTACGGGCAGCCCCGGCTCTTCCGGCTCGGCTTCGAGGTCATGTTCTAAGGTGCCGGAGCGGGACGCGGCGGAGCGCGCGCAGCTGCTGCGCATCGCGGTCCTGCTCGGCCCGCCAATCCTGATCATCGGCGGCTTCACCCTGTTCTTTGCCCAGCGGAAGGAACTCCTCCCGGGCGCCGTCCTCCTGGTGCTCCTCGTCCTGCTGCTTCCCGCCACCTGGGGCGCGATCCTCCTCGTCGAAGCCTCGACCACCCGCTCGGCGCAATCGGTGATCCACACCCTCCACGCCGCCGGCGGCCCGGCGGCGCGCACCGGATTCTCGGAAATGGAGGCGCTCGTGGCCCGGGGCAGGCTGCTGGACGCCGCGGCGAAGTACCGCCTGCACATTGCTGCGGTGCCGGACGATACCGCGGCGATGGTGGCGCTGGGCCGGCTGCTCGCCGGCCCGCTCGGGGATCCGGACGGGGCGGTGGAGGCGTACCGCGCGGCGCGGAAGACGCCACGCGCGGCCGAGTGGGAGCGGGTCGTCACGACGGACCTGATGGACCTGTACCAGCGCACCGGGGAAGGGGGAAAGCTGCGGGTCGAGCTGGCCCGGTTCGCCGCGGCGGCGCGCGGAACCCGGGCGGGCGAGGCCGCGCTGGCGCGCCTGCGCGGGCTGAAGCGGGAGGATGATCCCGGGGGCGCGGGAGGTGGCTAGCCCGGGGCCCCTCCCCCGCTTCCCCGCTTCCCCGCCTGTCCTGCCCGTCGCGCCGCTTTCTCCGCCCGATCCGCCGCCTCCTCGACCCGCTGCCATCGAAAGAAGACGATCGCCATCGCGAGCCAGATGATCGGGTCGGCAACCGCCTTCATGATCAGCCCGGCGGACTGCTGGTCGGTGATGGCGGAAATGTCGTTCACCCGGGGCGCCAGTTCATACAGCGCGTACACCGGGTAATCGGCGTAGGTGAGAAACGCCGCGGGGACGATCGGCACCAGCGTGCAGAGGAAGAGGTAGCCGATCTTCCACGGATACGAGACCCGGCTGATGGCGGGGTTGGGCGCCAGCACCGGCCACCACATCACCAGCCCGCCCACGAGCCACGCCAGGTCCACCACGAACGAGCCGAATTGCGAGCGCCGGAAGCCGTCCACCACCGGCGGCAGGTGGGTCGTCAGGAGGATCGCATCGGTGATCATCAGCGCCACGATCGGGCGCGCCAGGATGCGCTGGGCGCGACCGGCGCGGGAGCCGGGCGCCGGCGCGCGCGAGCACCATTCGGGCACGCCGAGGATGAGGAAGGGTGGGACCACCAGGGTGTAGAGGATCCACTGGGCGGTGTGGACGGTGAGGAGGTAGCCCGCCCCGAGCGCGCCGACCGGCCAGTCGGTGGCGATCCACAGGACCAGCAACCCGGTGACGAACGCCGCGACTTCCATCGGCCGGACCGCCGGTCCCTCCGGGGGGGCGTGTCGCGGGGCAAGCCGTCGGATGATCAGGAAATATCCCGCCCCGATCCCGAGCACGAAGAGCCAGACACCGGGATACGCCTGCCAGGTCCAGGTCCAGGCCACGTCGCGGGCCGAGCACCACCACGTCATCGGAGGCGGTTCACCGATCGGTGCCGTAGGCCAGCACCGGCGCCGGCACCGACACGTCGCCCGCGCCGCGGAACCGGACCGTCAGCTGGAGGGTGTCGCCGGCCGCCGGCGGGCGGCTCATTCCCTCCACCATCACGTGCAGGCCGCCCGGCGCCAGCCGCACCGACGCGCCCGGCGCCAGTGGGACGAACGCGACATGTCGCATCTCCCCGGGCCCCGCTCCGCCACCCTGGTCGTGGAGCATCGCCACCGCCGCCCCGCTCACCTGCACGCCGACCAGGGTGTCCGGCGCGGCGCCATGATTCGTGGCCGTGAAGTACACCACGCCGACGTCGCCCAGCACCGGGGCATAGCCGTAGGCGTCGTGCACCTCGACCGGGGGGCCCGGCGCTGCGCAGGCCAGGACCAGGGACACCACCGCCAGTCGCCTGGTCATGTCCTGCCGGGATACGCCACGAGGCGCGGGATCTCCTGGGCCCACTCCGATTGCCGGGTGCCGAACGGGAAGGCGAAGCGCGCCATCCCGTCGCGGGTGAACGCGATCACGTGCGCGGAGTGCCCGATGAAGTAGTCGCCGGCGCTGTCGCCCGGCTCCCGGTAGGCCGGCGGGAGCCGCATCGAGGTCTGCGCCGAGTCCACCGCCGCCTGGGTCCCGGTCAGGCCGATGAACCCCCGGTCGAAATGATCGAGCCACGCGCGGAGCCGCTCGGGCGTGTCGCGTTCCGGATCCGTCGTGACGAACACCACCTTGACCTGCCGCGCGACCGGGTCCGGTAGCTTGCGGAGCGCCGCCGCGATGTTGGCCATGTGCACCGGGCAGACGTCGGGGCAGTTCGTGTAGCCGAAGAAGAGCAGCGTGACCGATCCCTCCGTACCCTCGCGAAACGCGAAGGGCTTCCCCTCGGTGTCCGTCAGGACGAATTCCGGCTTGGGCCGCGGATCGGGGAACTCGCGCGCCGCCGATTCCCCTCCCGCCTCGGCTGCCCCGGCGGATGGCGCGCGCCGCCCCTCGCAGGCCATCGCGAGCGCCAGCGCCAGGCAGAGCAGCAAATTGGAGAAGCGCGGGGAAGTCATGGCGGGGAATCTAGCACGGGGCGGGCGCGCCAGCGTCAGGCGATGCGGTGCCGCCGGAAGAATTCCCAGAGGATCTCGGCGCCACGGATCCGCCGGCTCGCGGGGCCGGCAATCCACGACGGGAGGAGGCGGGGGGCGCCGGGCCAGTGATGGCCCAGGTCCGCGATGATGAGGCAGCGCACATCGGCGCCCGGTGCGCAGCCGGTGGCCGCGTGGTCCTGGTCGCCGTGTTCGTTGGTGCGAACCACCGGCTGCCCGCGGCACACGCTCGCACTACGCCACCGGTCGAACGACTGCAGCACGGGCGGGTGGTATTCCGCGTGGCCCCAGGGAGTCTTTACGTCACCGCCTTCGGGGGGATTGAGCAGGTCCCTCCCCCCGAAGAGCATCAGGGCCGGCACCGGACGGGGGAGCGGCGCCGGGGTCGTCCAGCAGTGGCCCGCCACGGGGCCGATGGCCGCCACCCGATCCGGCAGCGCCGCCGCGGCCCGGAACACCATCGCCGCGCCGTTGGAAAAACCGCTGAGGTAGATGCGCGCCGGGTCGACGCCGTGGCGCCGGACGAGCGCGTCCAGCGCGGCCCCGATGAACCCGACGTCGTCGGTGCCCGCCCGCGCGGTGTGGCCGCGCCCCGAGCCGTCGTTCCACGCCTGCGGGTTGCGGAGGAAGGACGGCGGTGCGGCGGGATCGCGCCGCGTCCCCTCCGGCAGCGCCAGCACGAAGCCTTCCCGGTCCGCCGCCTCGCGCCACCCGGTGTTGGCGAGCGCCAGCTCCGCAGTCCCGCCGGCCCCGTGCAGGAGCATGACCGCCGGGCGCAGGGAGGTTCCGGTCGGGGCGGTGGGTGGCCGGACCAGCAGGCGCCGCTCGCCGTCCGGGGTGGTCAGCGTGGCGACGACGACATCCTTCACGGCCGCACCCGTAGCGCGCGATTCTTCCTCCCCGCATACTTGACGGCATCCCTCGTCCCGGAGCCCCGATTGAGTTCCATTCTCCTCCTCCTCGCGCTCGGCCTGGCGGCCGGCGTCCTCTCCGGCCTCTTCGGCATCGGCGGCGGGGTGGTCATCGTGGCCGCCCTGGTGCTCGTGGCCCGGATGCCGATCCCGATGGCGACCGGCACCTCGCTCGGCGCCCTCCTCCTCCCCGTCGGGCTGCTGGGCGCCATGGAATACCATCGGCGCGGCCTCCTCGACGTGAAGGCATCGGCGCTCATCGCGCTCGGGCTCTTCCTCGGCGCCTGGTTCGGGGCCCGCCTCGCGGTGAATACCGCGCCCGCCACCCTGCAGCGGCTCTTCTCGATCTTCCTCGTCGTGATGGCCGTCCGGATGTGGATCGGCGCGGGACGCTGAGCGCCCCGCGCCGATCGCGGTCCAGCCGAGACTGCCGGCACGTCAGTCGGTGCGGGCCATCATCCTGCGGATGGGCCGGACCAGCGTCGCCATGATCAGGCCGGCCACGATGGCGAAGGCCGCCACGGCACCGAACACCTGGGGCAGCGTGAAGCTGGTGTAGAACCGCAGCACCCCGCCCGCGATGAGGTTCCCGATCGACGCGGCCATGAACCAGACCCCCATCATCATCCCCTTCACTGGCGCCGGGGCGAGCTTGGTCATCGAGCTCAGGCCCACCGGGCTGAGGCTCAACTCGCCGATGGTGTGCAGGAAGTACGTCGCAACCAGCCACCAGGGGCTGACCAGCGCACCGCTGGCAGACGCATTCGCGGCGCCGACCATCACGACGAAGCCGAGGCCCACACAGACCAGGCCGAAGGCGAACTTGGCCGGGCTCGAGGGGTCGTGCTTGCCCAGCTTCAGCCAGATCCACCCGAACACCGGGGCGAAGATGATGATGAGGAGGGCGTTGACCGACTGGAACCAGGTCGACGGGAAGCTCAGCCCGAACACGCTGTTCCGGGTGTTGTCCAGGGCAAACAGGTTTAGCGTGGAGGCCGCCTGTTCGAAGGCCGACCAGAACACTGTCGCGCCGGCGAAGAGCACGACGATCACGATGAGTCGCTTCCGTTCGTCGCTGGTCCAGGTGTTCCCCATGAACAGCCAGGCGAAGAAGGCGAGCACCAGCGCCAGGTAGAGCCAGCTGAACCCGGTGGTGATGGCCTCCGCACCGATCGTGCCGTTCCGGACCAGCATGGCCAGCGCCGCCACCAGTGCCCCGAGCCCGAGAATCCCGCCGACCAGGTGCCGGCGCGCGGCAATGCCCTCCGCAGAATCCGGCGTCACGCTCGGATGGATGCCGGCGTCACCGAAGTTCTTCCAGCCGAGGCGGTACTGGATGATGCCGAAGAGCATGCCGAGGGCGCCGACGCCGAATCCCCAGTTCCACGAGGTCGTCGGGCTGATGCCCATTCCCTCGAGCACCCCCTTGAACCAGGGACTCTGGGCCAACCCGCCCACGATGAGCGGCGCGATGAAGGCGCCGAGGTTGATCCCCATGTAGAAGATCGAGAAGCCGGCGTCGCGTCGCAGGTCCTCCTTGCCGTACAGCTCGCCGACGATGGCGCTCACGTTCGGCTTGAGGAGGCCGGTGCCGAAGATGATGAACGCCAACCCGAGGTAGAACAGCTTCGCGCCGGGCACGGCGAGGCTGAGCTGGCCCAGCATGATGAGGATCCCGCCGTAAAACACCGAGCGCCGGAGGCCGAGGATCCGGTCCGCCACCCAGCCGCCGGGGAGCGACATCATGTACACCAGCGAGACGTACATCCCGTAGACCAGGCCGACGCGGCCCACGTCGAAGCCCAGCCCACCCGAGGCCACCGAGGCGGACATGAAGATCACGAGGATGGCCCGCAGGCCGTAAAACGAGAACCGTTCCCACATCTCCGTGAAGAAGAGCGTGCTCAGCCCCTTCGGGTGGCCGAAGAAGGCGGTGTCGCTCGCGGGCGAAGTGACTGTTGCCACGAAGCTGACTCCTGGTTGAAGTAGGCCTACCCCTCGCCGCGCACCTTCCGTTTCAGGAACTGCAGCTGCTCTTCGGCGGCGGACTCCCGGGCCGCCCGGTCGAGCTGGTGACGCAGCGCGGCGTCGTCCACATCGGGCCCGGTGCCGGGTACCGCGGGCGCTTCCCCGCGCCGCTGCTGGAACTCCGCGCGCATCGACTCATACTCCCGTTCCGCCAGCGCCAGCTCGTCGCGCTGCACCGCCACCTTCCGCTCGAGCAGCTGCGCCCGCTCCGCGTGCCGGGCGGCGTACCGGCCGGCCACTTCGGCGGTCTCGGCGTCGCCGATGCTGGTCGCCATGCCCCCGCGCCGCTCGGCGTCCGCCAGCTGGCGGCGCTCGCTCGCCAGGTTCCGTTCCGCCGCGTCCAGCGCGTCGCGCATGGTGGCCAGGCCGACTTTCGCGTCGACGAGGGCGGCGTGCAGGGCCTGCACTTGTTCACGGGCATCGGCCGGCGGCGTCCGCTCTGCGAGGAACTGATCGAGGCGGGCTCGCAGGCTCTCGAACACGGTCAGGATTTCCGGATGGTCTTGGCGTAGAAGGCGGCGAACACCCGCTCGACCTTCGGGGATCCGCAGCTGGGGCAGGCCACCTTCACCCGGCCGAGATCCCGCATCGGCAGCACGCGGGTAAAGCTGTGGTCGCAGGCGGCGCAGTGGAAGTCGTACGATGCCACGGGTCGAACCTTTCGCACGGGATGGCGAATGTTACGGATCGTTCCGAGGGGCGTCAAGCGAGCGCGCTCCGGGCGCGCCGTTCCGGATTAGCTTTCACGCATGCTCAGAGCCCGGTTCCGCCCCCCGCGCCGGAGAGTCGCCATGTCCCGCCTCCCCTTCCCGGTCCTCCTCGTGCTCCTCGCCGCGTGCGGTGACGCGCCGCCCCGGTCCGCCTGCGGCGTCGCCGCGCTGGCGGGTCCAATGATGCTCCTGTCCGAGTTCGGCACGCCCGGGCAGACCCTCGGCCTGCCGCCGGAATCGCTCCCGCCCCGGCTGGTGACCCGGATGGTGGCCGGCCCGGCGTTCCCGACCATCGTCGGGCGGACCGATTCGGGCTGGGTCATGGGGGTCGAGGGCACCCTCCCGCCGACGATTGTCCCGGGATTCGGCGTCCTGGTGCTGGCGCCCGATGCCTCTGCCCGCGGCATCCTCCTCTACGAGGGGACGCCGGTGGCGCTGGCGCCGGTGCTCGGCTCGGTGACGATCGAGTCCACGACCGTCCCGCTCCTCGGCATCCAGCTCGACCCCGGAAAGTACGAGGAGCCGAAGTGCCCCGTCTTCCCCGATTCCGTGCTGCCGTGACGAAACCGCGGATCGCGGTGGGCGGGTTCGTCCGCGCCGTCGACGGCCTGGATCGCACCGGCGTCAACGCGAGCTACGTCGCGGCAGTGGTCGCGGGCGGCGGGCTGCCGCTCGTCCTCTCCCCGCTGCTGGGGGCGGCGGCGGCTGGGGAGGCCCTGGAGGGCTGCAGCGGCCTGGTGCTGACCGGCGGGGCCGACATCGACCCGGTCCGGTACGGCGCGGCGCCGTCGCCCGCCCTCGGCCAGCTGGAACCGGCGCGCGACGCGTTCGAGCTGGCGCTCCTCGCGGCGGCGAAGGCTCGCCGCCTGCCCGTCCTCGCTATCTGCCGCGGATTGCAGCTGGTCAACGTCGCCGGCGGCGGCACCCTGTGGCAGGATCTCCCGTCGGAACGACCCGGCCCGGTGGATCATCGGCAGGCCGCTCCCCGCGGGGAGCCCACGCACGTCGTCCGCATCGAGCCCGGCACCCGCACGGCGGAGCTCCTCGGCAACGGGCCGCTCCACAC
>DASUFQ010000115.1:0-18377 GCA_036274515.1 Gemmatimonadales bacterium
GACCGCCTGGAGGCCGGTGTGGTCGCCGGTCATCTCGGTCACGACCTTGTTCCAAATCACCTCGACCTTCGGGTTGGCGAGGAGTCGCTCCTGGAGGATCTTCGAGGCCCGGAACTCGTCCCGGCGGTGGTTGACATACACCTTGTCGGCATACCGGGTCAGGTAGGCGGCCTCCTCCACCGCGGCGTCACCCCCGCCGATGACCGCGATGGTCTGCTGCTTGAAGAACGCGCCGTCGCACACCGCGCAGTACGACACCCCCTGCCCCGCGTACTCCAGCTCGCCGGGCACGCCGAGCTTGGTGGGCGTGCCGCCGGCGGTGAGGATGACGGCGGGGGCCTCGAAGACGGCGCCGGTGGTGCAGGTCACCTCGAAGATCCCGTCCTCGCGCCTGGTGATGGTCTCGACATTCTCCTGCCGGATGTCGGCGCCGAACTTCTGCGCATGCTCGGCCATCAACCGGGCCAGCTCGTGTCCCTTGACCGAGGCGAAGCCGGGATAGTCCTCGATCAGGTCGGTATTGAGGAGCTCGCCGCCCGGGATCCCGCGCTCGAGGACCACGGCGTCGAGCATGCCGCGCCCGGCGTACATGCCCGCGCAGAGTCCGGCGGGGCCGGCGCCGATGATGATCACGTCGTGGGAAGAGCGGGACATGGGTGACCTGGTTGGGGGAGACAGGGGACAGGGCGACAGGACGACAGGGCGCCGGCCTCAAATATAGAACAATCGATGGTTCCGGAACCTGGAGGCCGTTGCGGGAGCCCGGGCTGAAACCTCACGGCGAGAAATTCGTTCTGGTGAAGACGCCTCAATTTGCAACATCATCCCGGCACCGGCCAGCCGCGGCGCCGGACTCCCCCAGCATCCCCGTAGCCGACGGGAGCCTCTCTCGATGCTCGACAACTGGACGAACGACCTCCGGCACGCGGTGCGGGCCCTCCGACGCTCACCCGGGTTTGCCGCCGTGACGATCGGCACGCTGGGCCTCGCCATCGGCGCGAACGTCGGCATGTTCAGCGTGGTCGATGCCGTGCTGCTGAATCCCCTCCCCTACCCCAATGCGGACCGGCTGATGTACGTGGCCGCCACCGCCCCGGGCACCCAGATGCCCGAGGAGTTCGGCGTGTCCCAGGAATTCCTGGTCCAGTACCGGGAGCAGTCGAAGCTCATCGAGGACCTCTCGCTGGTCAATTCGTTCACCTCGACGCTCCGCACCGAGGACCGGGTGGAGCGGATCCGGATGTCGGCGCCGACCACCTCGCTCTTCTCGACGCTCGGCGTCCAGCCGATCCTCGGACGGCTGCCGGTGGAGGAGGACGAGTCGCGGGTGGCGGTGATCAGTTACGCCCTCTGGCAGACCTGGTTCGGGGGCGACTCGTCGGTCATCGGGCGGTCCTACCAGATCTCGGGGGACAGCCGGGTGATCATCGGGGTCATGGGTCCCGACATCCGGTTCCCGACCGACGGGACGCTGCTCTGGTTCCCGGTGCCGGTCCGGCCGACCGACGTGCGCCCCGGCCGGTTCGGGAGCCCGATGCTGGTCCGCCTCAAGCCGGGGGTGACGCCTGCGGCGGCCGCTGCGGAGTTCACCGCGCTCGCCCGCCGGCTGCCCGAGCGTTTCGGCGGCACCGCCAGCTACGCCCGCACCATCGAGAACCTGAACGTCGTGGTCCGGCCGCTCGACGCGCAGCTGGTCGGCGCGATTTCGCGGCCGCTCTGGATCCTGCTGGGCGCCGCCGCGATCGTGCTGGTCATCGCCTGCGCCAACGTGGCCAACCTCTTCATGGTGCGGGCGGAAGGTCGGCTGCGCGAACTCGCCGTCCGGCGGGCGATCGGCTCGGGTCGGTGGTCCCTCATCCGGCTGCAGCTGGCGGAGGCGGTGGTGGTGGCGGCCTGCGCCGGGGTGCTGGCGGTGGGGCTGGCGTGGCTGGTGTTCCCGATGTACCTGCGGGTGGCGCCGCCGGACATCCCCCGCATCGGCGACGTCGGCGTCGGCCCCGCGGCACTGTTCGCGGCCCTGGCCGCCGCGGTGCTCGCCGCGCTGGCCTGCGGGCTGGCGCCGGCGGTGCGCGGCTCCGAGCCCGACCTGGCCCGGCTGCGCGACGGCAGCCGCGGGGCCACCCGGCACCGGAGCTGGGGACGCGACGGGCTCGTGGTGGCGCAGACGGCGCTGGCGCTGGTGCTGCTGATTTCCTCGGGACTCCTGGTGCGGAGCCTCTCGAAGCTCTCGCGTGTCGACCCGGGGTACGACACCCGGGACGTCTTCACCTTCCAGATCGCCCCGGAGGCCGACTCTCTCTCCGACGGGCCGTCGCTGGCCCAGTTCGACCTCCACTTCATGGACCGGCTCCGCGAGCTGCCCGGGGTCGAGCTCGTGGGGCTGGTGGAGAACGTCCCGCTGAACGAGGGAACGCGGCTGCAGCGGTTTCACGCCGAGGGCACCGACGCCGACGCCGGGGCGCAGCTGAACCTCACCTTCGCCGCCGGGGACTACTTCCAGGTGATGGGGATCGCGGTCCTGGGCGGCCGGGTCTTCCGGACCGACGATCACGTCGCCGGTCGCAACAACGTCATCGTCAGCCGGTCGGCCGCGCAGCTCCTCTGGCCCGACCAGGACCCGGTCGGCCGGCGGCTGCAGCCGGAGGAGAGCGAGAGCTGGTTCAACGTCATCGGCGTTGTCGAGGACGTGAAGCAGGACGACTATCGCCAGGCGGGGCAGCCGCTGGTATACCTCTCGCTGGTGGGCCCGACGGCGGAGAGCTGGGGCATCTCCTCGCCGGCCTACGTCCTCAAGACCCCGCGGGCGGAGTTCATTGCCCCCGAGGTCCGGGCGCTGGTGCGGCAGGTGGCGCCCGAGGCGCCGATGTACCGGATCTTCACCATGGCGGGGCTCGCGAAGGACTCGATGGCGCAGCTCTCGTTCATGATGCTGACGCTGGTGATCGCCGCGGCGCTGGCGCTGATCCTGGGCAGCGTCGGGCTCTACGGGGTGCTCTCCTACGTGGTGTCGCAGCGCACCCGGGAAATCGGGGTCCGGATGGCGCTGGGCGCCGCGGCCGGCGAGGTGCGGCGGATGGTGGTCCTGCAGGGGGCGCGGGTGGTCGGCGTGGGCATCGTGATCGGCCTGGCGGCGGCGCTCCTCGCCACCCGCGCCCTCAGCGCCCTGCTGTACGGCGTGGCGGCGATCGACCTGACGACCTTCGCGGCGATGTCGGCGGCGCTGGTGGCGGTGGGGGTGCTGGCGAGCTACGTGCCGGCCCGCCGCGCCTCCAGCGTGGACCCGATCGAGGCGCTGCGGGGAGAGTAGGCGGGAGGAGACCGCGGCTAGGGATCGACCTTCCTGAAGACTTTCGTGGCGGTGGCGACCATCGAGGCGACGTCGGCCACGTTGGCCGGCAGGATCATCGTGGTGGACTTCTGCGCCAGCTCGCCGAACTGGACGAGGTAGCTCTCCGCCACCCGGAGCTGTGTCGCCTCGTTGCCCCCCGGCTCCTTGATCGCCAGCGCCACCTGCCGGATCCCCTCCGCGGTGGCCGTCGCCACCGCCAGGATGGCGGAGGCCTCGCCCTCGGCCTCGTTGATCTGCTGCTGCCGCTTCGCCTCCGAGGCCTTGATCACCTGCTGCTTGTCGCCCTCGGCCTGGTTGATCACGGCGTCGCGCTGGCCTTCCGAGGTCAGGATCACCGCCCGCTTTTCCCGCTCGGCCCGCATCTGCTTTTCCATGGCGGCGAGGACGTCATGCGGCGGATTGATGTTCTTGATCTCGTACCGGAGCACCTTGACGCCCCACGGCTCGGACGCCTTGTCGAGCTCCGCCACCACCGCCGCGTTGATGTTCATCCGCTCCTCGAAGGTCTTGTCGAGGTCGATCTTGCCGATCTCGCTGCGGAGGGTGGTCTGCGCCAGCTGCGTGATGGCGAAGGCGAAATCCACGATCCCGTACGACGCCCGCTCGGCGTCCAGCACCTTGAGGTAGAGCACGCCGTCCACCCCGACCTGGACGTTGTCCCGCGTGATGCACACCTGCTCCGGGATGTCGTAGGCCCCTTCCTTGAGCGAGTGCCGGTACCGGATCACGTCCACGAACGGGATCAGGACATGGAACCCCGCCTGCAGCACCCCGGAAAACCGTCCCAGGCGCTCCACGACGTAGGCGCTTTGCTGCGGGACGACGACCGCGGTCTTGGCGATCGTGACGAGGATGACCACGCCGACAAACAGCGCGATGATCACGAACGGGCTGACGCTCATTGCGAATCTCCCTCAGGCTCGACGATCAGGGTGAGGCCCTCGACGCGGGTCACCCGGCAGCGGGTGCCGCGCACCAGCGGCGTCGCCGACCGGGCGCGGGCGGACCAGCTTGTCCCCCGGAGTTCGACCTTCCCCACGCCGCCCGGCGGCAGGTCGTGCGTCACCACCGCCGCCTCACCGACGAGCTGGTCGACCTGGGGAGACTGCGGGTCTCCCTGGAACCGCTTGACAAGCCGGTTGCGGAACAGGAGGAGCGAGGCGACCGACAGGCCGGAGAAGAGGAGGAGCTGGGCGCCCACGGGCCCGGCAACGCCCAGCCCGGCGAGCATGCCGACCAGGAGGGCCGCACAGCCGAAGAAGATGACGTAGAAGCCGCCGGCCGCCGCCAGCTCGATGAGGACGAGCAAGAGCCCGAGCACGAACCAGTGCCACCACTGGATGTCCATTCGGTCCCGCCATTGGGCAGAGGGGAATACGGCGCTGGATGGGGGTAGTATATCGCGCGCCGAGGCGCGCCGCCACGGGCGTGAGGGGTCCTGCGGGGCCACCCTGTCAGGTGATGCCGAGCAACCCCAACGCCCCGTGACACCCCGACACCGTCCCCACCAGGAGCGAAGTGGGGCGGCCGCTGGCTCCTGCCAGGTCGAGCAGCGCCGCCGCGTGCACGGCGTCGCTCACCGCGAAGGCGCCCACCCCGTCGGTGAGGTGCCGCGTCACGAAAAGCGCCGGCCCCGCCACCGCGCGGTCCGCCGAGAGGCGGGCGACCACCGCCTCCGCCGTCTCCGACATTTCCCAGGTCCTCGGCGCCTTGATGACCGGGCAGGTGGCCGGCTCGACGCAGTGCGTCGGGCAGAGCCAGTCGGCCCACGACACGTACCGGGTGCCGTCGGGGGCCAGGGTGTCGTAGGGCGTCCCCACCGGCTCCGTCAGCGGCGGCTGCGACACCTCCCGACCGGGAAAGCGCCGCCGCGCCCGCCGCATCAGCCAGTTGAACATCAGGTGGGGCATCAGCGGGGACGGAACGATATAGGACGGTCGTCCCCCCTCTCCATTATATGGAGAGGGGGACAGGGGGTGAGGTGGGAACGGCGGGACAGTCTGCCGAGCCGCGGCCTCGGCCGCGAGCTGGCCATCGAGATATCCATCGAAGAATTCGTCCCAGTCCTGCACCACCAGTTCCCGCTCGGGGCTCGGCGGGAGGTCTCGCGTCAACTGGCAGGCGGGGTCCCGGTCGACGACGAGGACCCGGGCGTACTGCAGGGCGCCCCGGGCGCGGGCGCGCTCCAGCTGCCGCGCGTAGAAGGTGCCGTAACAGCCGCCCCCCACGACGACGAATTCGTGGACGGCCAGCGGTTCAGAGCGCGCCGTTGGTGATCGGGAGGACGTGCCCGGTGACGGCGTCGGCCGCGTCGCTCGCGAGGAAGAGGACTCCATCGGTGATTTGCCTCATCTCGACCCAGCGGACCTTCGAGCCGCCCACCGAGGCCACGTTGTCGCTGGTGCGGACCATGCCGGGCGCCACCGCGTTCACCCGCACCCCCCGGTCCCGGAGCTCGAGCGCCAGGCTCTGGGTGAAGGCGGCGACGCCCGTCTTGGCGGCGGCGTAGACCGCCATCTCGTTCTGCGGCCGGAAAAAGGCCACCGAGGAGAAGTTCACGATGACGCCCTTGCTCTCGGCGAGGGCCGGCACCGCGGCCTGCGACACGAGGAACGCCGTCTTGAGATTGATGGCGACTTCCCGGTCGAAATCGGCGGCGCTGGTCCCCTCGATGGGCCCGAAGGTGGTGAGCCCGCCCGCCACGTTGACCACGACGTCGAGCCTCCCGAAGTGCCGCACCGCCGTTTCGACGGCGAGCCGCGCCACGTCCGGCTCGGTGAGGTCCCCCGCCGCCGGGCGGGCGTCGATCCCCTCGCCGGCGAATTCCTTCGCCCGCGCCGCGGCATCGACCGCGTTCCGGTCGCAGAGCACCAGCTTGGCGCCGGCCCGCCCGAAGGCCAGCGCCACGGCGTGGCCGATCTGCCCGACCCGCGCCACGCCGGTGACCAGCACCACCCGTCCCACGAAGTTCCAGACCTGGGCCATTGAATGCCCTCCTTTCAGCGCCGGGCCGGGCGCCGCGCCTCGAGCCGCTCCAGCCACTCCTCCGGCACCGTCTGGCTCCCGAGCGAACCGTGCTCCTCGCCGGGCCCGATGTCGCCGTGCCAGTCGCTGCCGCCGGTCCGCGCCAGGTCGAGCGCGGTGGCGATCCCCGCGATCCGCGAGCGCATCTCCGGGGCGTGCCGGGGATGCCGCACCTCCACGGCGTCGAGCCCCTCCCGCTTGAGGCGCTCGAGATACGGCCGGGTGGCGCGGTCCCGCAGGTGCGCCGCCGAGAGCACGCCGCCGGCATCGTGCACCAGCGTGGCCACCTCCGAGAACGTCGGCAGCACCTTGTCGGCGTAGGCCGGCTTGTTGCGACCGAGGTAGAGGTCGAAGGCGGCGTTGACGTCGGCGGCGGCGCCCGCCCGCACGATGGCGCGCGCCACGTGCGGCCGCCCGATGGCGCCCCCGTCGGCCTCGGTCACCACCGCCTCGAAGGTGACCGGCACGCCGAGTTCCTGCAGCCGGCCGCACATCACCTCGGCGCGGCGGCGCCGGTCGGCCCGGCAGCGGTCGAGGAATCGTTCCACCGTCTCGTCACCCACCGGCAGGAAGTAGCCGAGGACGTGCATCTCGCCCCAGGGCGCCGCCACCGAGAACTCGCACCCCGCGATCACGCGCACGCCCACCGCCTCGCCGGCCTGGACCGCCTCGGCCACGCCCGCCACCGAATCGTGGTCGGTCAGCGCGATGGCGGCGAGGTCCGCCGCCCGCGCGCTCGCCACCACCTCCGCCGGCGCCAGGGCCCCGTCGGAGGCGGTGGAGTGCATGTGCAGGTCGATGAACCGTGGCGGGGTCAGCGTCGATATCCGGTGTCGGGCGAGGTCCAGGAGGGCTGGGAGCGCCCGAACAGTTCGCGCAGCTGCTGGTCGGTCAGCTCGCCGAGCGAGAGCTCCCGGCTGCGCGCACCGAGGGGGGCGTACTTGGCCACCCGCTCGATGCGGTCCGGCCCGGTCCCCTTCGTGAACAGCATGGTGAATTCGTCGCGGGTGAACTGGGTGACATGGCCGGTGGGGGTCACCTTCCAGGTGGTGCCGTCGATGTCGATGGTGCGGGTCGGCATGGGATCCTCACGCTGGGCGGTCGGCGGGAAGCGGCACTTCGAGCCAGAGCTCCTCGGCGCCGGGCTCGTACTGCGCGAGCGCCTGGAGCGCGGCCGCGAGCCGGGCTTCCGGGGCGGTCGGCGCGGAGGCGACGTGGGTGGCGGCCTCGGGCCCTTCCCGGAACTCGAGGAACTGCCCCGGGGCGCTCGGCCGGCGGAAGATCCAGAGGTGCTGCCCCCGCGCTCGCAGCGCCGCGGCGAGTTCGGCCGCCCCCGCAAGGTAGGCCGACTCGCGCTCCGGCGGCACCGTGACCCGGGCCACCGCGAGGGCGCGGGGCACCGCTCAGGCCCCGGTGTCGGGGAATTCCTGGAGCGCGGCCTTGAGGTCGGCCAGGAACCGGTCGGCGTCGGCGCCGTCCACGATCCGATGGTCGTAGGCCATCGTGAGCATCCCCTTGGTGCGGATGGCCAGGCCGTCGGTGCCGTCGGCGCCGGTCACCACGTGCGGCCGCTTCTCGATGGCGCCCACGCCGAGGATGGCCACCTGCGGCTGATTGATGATCGGCGTGCCGGCAAACGAGCCGAAGCCGCCGGGATTGGTGATGGTGAAGGTGCCGCGTTGCACCTCGTCGGGGGTCAGCTTCTTCGCGCGCGCCCGTTCGCCGAGGTCGTTGATGGCCCGCGCCACGCCGAGGAGGGAGAGCTCGTCGGCCCGCTTGATGACCGGCACGATGAGGCCCCAGTCGAGCGCCACGGCGATCCCGATGTTGATGTCGCGCCGGTAGACGGTGGCGTCGCCCATGACGGCGGCGTTGACCACCGGGTGCTTGCGCAGCGTGTCGGCGGCGGCCTTCACGATGAAGGCGAGGAAGGTCAGGTTGACGCCGCGCTCGGCGTACTCCTTCTTGCGCGCCGCCCGCACCTGCGCCACGCGGGTGAAGTCGACTTCGAAGAGGCTGTTGACGTGGGCCGACACCCGGCGCGACATGATCATGTGGTCGGCGGTCAGCTTGCGGATCTTGCTCCACGGCTCGACCCGGTCGCCCTCCCACGGCTCGACCACCGGCGCCGGCACCTCGATGAGCGTGGTGGCGCCGCGGGTACCCGCCGGGGCGGCGGGGCGGGACGGCGCGGGGGCGGCCGCGGCGGCGGCGGGCGCCGACTCGAGATAGCTCAGCACGTCGTTCTTGGTGACGCGGCCGGCGAGCCCGCTGCCGGCAATCGCGCCGATGTCGAGGTTGTGCTCGGCGGCCATCTTGCGGACGAGGGGAGTGCTTTTCCGGCGCAGGCGATCTTCGGCGGATTCGGGTCCACTCGGCGCCGGAGGTGGGACAGACGGGCTGACGGGCGGTGGCGCCGGTGCGGGGGCGGGAGTCGACGCGGCGGGAGCCGGCGCGGGGGCCGGCTTCGGGGCCGCGGGGGCCGGGGCCGCCGCGGGCGCAGCGGCGGGGGCCGGCGCCGCCGGGGCGGCAACGGCCGCGCTGGCGTCGGTTTCCAGCCGGGCCACGACGGTCTGGATCGGGACCGTTTCCCCTTCCTTCACCAGGATCTCCGCGAGGACGCCGGCCTGGGGAGCGGGGATTTCCGCGTCGACCTTGTCGGTGGAAATCTCGAAGATCGGCTCGTCGCGCTTGACGGCGTCGCCCACCTTCTTCATCCAGCGGGACAGGGTCCCCTCGGCGATGGACTCGCCCATCTGGGGCATGATCACGTCAATCTTGGCCATCTGGACCTCTCCGAATTCCTAGTAAGCGGCCAGCCAGCGGGCGGCGCGCACCAGATCGTCCGTCTGCGGCAGCACAAAGTCCTCGAGCGTCGGCGCGTAGGGCAGCGGCACGTCGTGCGCCGTGACCCGCTTGACCGGGGCATCGAGCCATTCGAACGCGGCGTCGTTGATCCGCGCGGTGATTTCCCCCGCCACGCCGCCGGTGCGGGTGTCCTCGTGGGCAATCAGCACCCGGTTGGTCTTCTTTACCGAGGCCAGGATCGCCTCGTCGTCCATCGGAAGGAGGGTCCGGAGGTCGAGCACCTCGACCTGCAGGCCGTCCTCCTTCTCCAGCCGCTCGGCCGCCTCCAGCGCCTTGTACACCATGGCGGACCAGGTGATGATCGTCAGGTCGCGGCCCTCGCGGGCCACGCGCGCCTTCCCGATCGGCGTCAGGATGTCCTCGTCCTCCGGCAGGTGCTCCTTGATCCGGCGATAGAGGAACTTGTGCTCAAAATACAGCACCGGGTCGTCGTCCCGCACGGCGCTCTTGATCAGCCCCTTGGCGTCGCGCGCGGTGGCGGGGCAGACGATCTTGAGGCCCGGCGTGTGGAGGAACGCCGCCTCGGGGTTCTGCGAGTGGAAGGGCCCGCCGCGCACGTACCCGCCCGAGGGCCCGCGCACCACCATCGGCGTCGGCAGCCCGGCGCGGTAGCGGGCGGTGGCCACGTAATTGGTGAGCATGTCGTAGGCGCACGAGATGAAGTCGATGAACTGCATCTCCGCCACCGGGCGGAGCCCCATGTGGGCGGCCCCCGCGGCGGCGCCGACGATGGCGGCCTCGGCAATGGGGGTGTCGATGACCCGCCGCTCCCCGAACTCGGCCAGGAACCCGTCGGTCACCTTGAAGGCGCCGCCGTAGGCGCCGACATCCTCGCCGAGGATGAAGACGTTCTCGTCCCGGCGCATCTCTTCCATCAGCCCCTGGCGGATCGCCTCGAGGTACGTCACTTCAGCCATCGATCCTCCGGTACCATTCGAGCTCGGCGCGCGCCGGATCGGCCAGCACGCCGTCGAGGGCGGTCGGCGCGTCGGGGAGCGGCTCGTCCTCGGTGCCCTGCACCGCCTCGTCGAGCAGCGCCGTGACCCGGGCGTCGATCTCCGCCAGCTCCCCCGCAGTGGCCCACCCCGCGGCGGTGTAGTCACGGATGCAGCGGTCGATCGGGTCCTTCGCCTCCCAGGCCGCCAGCTCCTCCTTCGGCACGTACGACTGGTTGTCGTGCTCGGCGTGCCCCTTCCGGCGGTAGGTGACCAGTTCGATCAGCGTGCAGCCGCCGCCCTGGCGGGCGTGCTCCACCGCCGGCTTGGTGGCGCCGTACACCGCCACGACGTCGTTCCCGTCGGCCCGCACGCCGGGAATCCCGTAGGCGGCCGCCTTGTCGACCAGCTGGCGCACGGCGGTCTGGCGGTGCATGGGGGTGCTGAAGGAGTAGCCGTTGTTTTCGCAGACGATGACCATCGGCAGGCGCTGCACGGCGGCGAAATTGATCCCCTCGTGGAAGGCGCCGGTGCTCATGGCGCCGTCGCCGACGTAGACCAGCCCCACGCGGGGCTGGTTCCGCATCTTGAACGAGAGCGCCACCCCCGCCATCACCGGCACCATGTCGCCCAGGTGGGAAATCTGCCCGATGAAGCCCCGCTCGAGGTCGCCGTAGTGGATGTTGAGCTCGCGGCCGCGGGTGGGGCTCTCCGCCTTGGCCATGTACTGCCGGAGGATCTCCTTCGGCCGCGCGCCCTGGACCAGCATCGAGCCCAGGTTCCGGATGAGCGGCGAGAGGAAGTCTCCCTTGCCGCGGTCGAGCGCGTAGGCGCTGCCGACGCTGTCGGCTTCCTGGCCCAGCGACCGGAAGAGCCCGCCGATCACCTTGGTCTGCCGGTACAGGTTGACCAGCCGCTCCTCGAGCGACCGGGTCAGGCGCATGTAGTAGTACATCTCGTGCAGCTGCGCGCGGCTCAGCCCGTGGGGAGGGGCCTCGGCGGCGGCGGGGGCGGCGGTCGGCGGCATTCGGCTGGCCTTACCGCGACTCGATCCGCATCCCGTAGAACGACCGGTACACGAAGACCATGCTGGCCAGGAAGAAGGCGCCGGCGAGGAGGTGCGGGAGCGTGCTGCCCTGCCCGGCCGTCAGGTAGACGCCGAGCTCCACCGCCAGGAGGCCGAAGAGGGTGGTGAACTTGATGACCGGGTTGAGCGCCACCGACGAGGTGTCCTTGAAGGGGTCGCCCACGGTGTCGCCCACCACGGAGGCGTCGTGCAGCGGCGTGCCCTTCGCCTTGAGCTCGGTTTCCACGATCTTCTTCGCGTTGTCCCAGGCGCCGCCGGCGTTGGCCATGAAGATGGCCTGGTAGAGCCCGAAGAGCGCGATCGAGATCAGGTACCCGATGAAGAAGAACGGCTCCGCGAAGGCGAAGGCCAGCGTCGAGAAGAAGACCGCGAGGAAGATGTTCATCATCCCCTTCTGGGCGTAGCGCGTGCAGATCTCCACGACCTTCCGGCTGTCCTCCACCGACGCCTTGATGACGCCCTCGAGCTGGATGTTGGCCTTGATGAACTCCACCGCGCGGTAGGCGCCGGTGGTGACCGCCTGCATCGAGGCGCCGGTGAACCAGTAGATGACCGCGCCGCCGGTGATGAGGCCCAGCAGGAAGGGGGGATGGAGGATGGAGAGGTGCTCCATCCCGCTCGACAGGCCGTGGGTCAACGCCACGATGATCGAGAAGATCATGGTGGTGGCGCCGACCACCGCGGTCCCGATGAGCACCGGCTTGGCGGTGGCCTTGAAGGTGTTGCCCGCCCCGTCGTTCTCCTCGAGGAGCTCCTTGGCCGCGGTGAAGTTCACGTCGAATCCGAAGTCCCGCTTCAGCTCCGCTTCGATGCCCGGAATCTGCTCGATGGTCGAGAGCTCGTACACCGACTGGGCGTTGTCCGTCACCGGCCCGTAGCTGTCGACGGCGATGGTGACGGGGCCCATGCCGAGGAACCCGAACGCCACGAGCCCGAACGCGAAGATGGCCGGCGCCAGCATGATGCCGGTGCTGGTGAGCCCCAGGGTGCTCACCCCCCAGGCCGTGGCCATGAGGCCCATGATCGTCAGGCCGAGCCAGTAGCCCGAGAAGTTGCCGGCGACGAGGCCGGACAGGATGTTGAGCGAGGCCCCGCCCTCGCGGGAGCTGGTGACGACCTCGCGCACGTGCCGCGACGAGGTGGAGGTGAACACCTTCACCAGCTCGGGGATGATGGCGCCGGCCAGGGTGCCGCACGAGATGACCGTCGACAGCTGCCACCAGAGCGACGTGTTGCCGGCCAGGTCGGGGATGATGAAGTAGGAGAGCGCGTAGGTCAGCGCCACCGACGCCAGCGAGGTGAGCCACACCAGCTGCGTGAGCGGGTGCTCGAAGTCGAACTTCCCGGCGGTGGCGTACCGGGCGCGGGACACCGCGTTGCTCACCAGGTAGGAGAACCCCGAGGCCAGCACCATCATCACCCGCATCAGGAAGATCCAGACGAGCAGCTTGGCCTGGATGACCGGATCGGGCACCGCCAGCACGATGAAGGTGATGAGCGCCACGCCCGTCACGCCGTAGGTCTCGAAGCCGTCGGCGGTGGGACCGACCGAGTCGCCGGCGTTGTCGCCCACGCAGTCGGCGATGACCCCCGGGTTCCGGGCGTCGTCCTCCTTGATCTTGAACACGACCTTCATGAGGTCGGCGCCGATGTCGGCGATCTTCGTGAAGATGCCGCCCGCGATCCGGAGCGCCGCCGCCCCCAGCGACTCGCCGATGGCGAAGCCGAGGAAGCAGGCGCCCGCCACGTCGGCGGGGATGAACAGCAGGATCCCGAGCATGAACAACAGCTCGACGGCGATGAGCATCATCCCGACGCTCATGCCCGCGCGGAGCGGGATGTCCGACACCGGCCATCCCTTGCCGCGGAGCGAGGCGAAGGCGGTGCGCGAGTTGGCCAGGGTGTTGATCCGGATCCCGAACCAGGCCACGCCATAGCTCCCCGCCATCCCGATCAGCGAGAAGAGCAGGATGATGGCGATCTTGGGCCAGGCGAGCCCGGTCACGACGAAGTACACGATGATCACGGCGCTGACGAAGAGCCAGAGCCCCAGCAGGAACTTGCCCTGCTGGACCATGTACGCCTTGCAGGTCTCGTAGATGATGGCGGAGACGTCCGCCATCGCCTTGTGGACCGGGAGGCGGCGGACCGCCGCGTAGCTCCACAGGCCGAACAGGAGGCCGAGGACGCAGACGACGAGGCCCGAGAGGAGGATCTCGTGCCCGGTGTACCCGAGGAAGTTCCCCTGGTGCAGGTCGGGGAGGAGGAGGTTGACCTCGCCCCCGGGGCGATGGGTCGTGGCGGCGGTGCCCTCCTGGGCCGCGGAGGAGGTGGCCAGGAGGCCGAGCAGCAGGACCGGGAGGAGGACGAACCTCCGCCACCGAGGGGCCAGGCGCATTGCGGGAAGTCTCCGGAGTGGGTGCCGCATGCCCTCGCGGCTCAGTAGGCGCCCCGCGGTTCGTGCGCGGGGCTGGCCATGGTGTGGACCACCGTGAGGAACCGCTTGGCGAGCTTGTCGAGCTCGCTCTCCCCCGGCTGGTCGGTGTCGAGCGTGATCAGGGTGTAGTGCCCGCCCTCGGCCTGGACCGACACGGACAGCTGGCCCAGGGTGCCGCCGAAGCGGCGCCGGCGCGGCAGCTCCTCGACCGGGGTCAGCCGGGCGCCGAAGAACTCGGCGGCCCGGGCGACGGCCGCGTCGGGAGCGACGCTGGTGCGGTGGAAGTACTTCATCACTGGTCCTCGTAGTACTCAATGCCGAGGTGCGTGATCTGGTCCTCGCCCTTGATGTACCGGAGGGTGTTCTTGAGCTTGGTCAGCTGGATGAAGAGGTCGTGCTCGGGATACAGGCCGGGGCCCACCTGCGGGCTCTTGAAGTAGAACGAGAGCCATTCCTGGATGCCCGACATGCCGGCGCGCGCCGCGAGGTCGAAGAAGATCGCGAGGTCGAGCACCAGCGGGGCGGCCAGGATGGAGTCGCGGCAGAGGAAGTCGACCTTGATCTGCATCGGGTAGCCCAGCCACCCGAAGATGTCGATGTTGTCCCACCCCTCCTTGTTGTCCCCCCGGGGCGGGTAGTAGTTGATCCGCACCTTGTGGAAGATGTTGCCGTACAGGTCGGGGTAGAGCTTGGGCTGCAGGGTGTGCTCGAGGACGCCGAGCTTCGACTCCTCCTTGGTCTTGAAGCTCTCGGGGTCGTCCAGCACCTCGCCGTCGCGGTTGCCGAGGATGTTGGTCGAGTACCAGCCCGACATGCCGAGCATGCGCGCCTTGAACATCGGCGCCAGCACGGTCTTCAGCATGGTCTGGCCGGTCTTGAAGTCCTTGCCGCCGATCGGGACGCCCTTTTCCCGGGCCAGCGCCTCGAGGGCGGGCAGGTCGCAGCTCAGGTTCGGCGCGCCGTTGGCGTACGGGACCCCCTCCATGATCGCGGCGTAGGCGTAGAGCATCGACGGGGCGATGGTCGGGTCGTTGGCGTCCATCGCCTTCTCGAAGGCGGCCAGGGTCTGGTGGGTCGGCCCCGGGGCGATGAACACCTCGGTCGAGGCGCACCAGACCATGACGAGCCGGTCGCACTTGTGCGCGGCCTTGAAGTCCCGGATGTCCTTGCGGAGCGCCTCGGCGAGCTCCCGCTTCGTCTTGCCCTTCTTCACGTTGGTGCCGACCAGGCGCTTGACGTAGAACTGGTCGAACACCGCCGGCATCGGCTTGATGCCCTTGAGGAACCCGGCGATCGGCTCGACGTGCTCGTGCTTGTCGAGCACGCCGCACTTGAGCGCCGACTCATAGGCGTCGTCGGCGATCGGGTCCCAGGCCCCGAAGACCAGGTCCTGGAGGGCGGCGAGCGACACGAAGTCCCGGATCAGCGGGGTGCGGGCCTCGGTCCGCTTGCCGAGGCGGATCGTCCCCATCTGGGTCAGGGAGCCGATCGGCTTGGAGCGGCCCTGGCGGATGTTCTCCACGCCGGCCATGAAGGTGGTGGTGACGGCGCCGAGACCGACGCAGAGGACTCCGAGCTTGCCCTTGGCGGGCGCGATGGACCGGGCAGACTGGGGCGCCACGGTGGTCTTCCTTTCCCTGGGGTGTGCTAGCGACCCTTGGTCGCCTGGTAGACAAAATGGAACCGCTGGATGACGGTAATGATCGAGGCCACGGCCAGCAGGGCCACCATCCCCTCGAGCACCAGCGCCTGGGGACCGGCGCCCACCAGCAGCGACACGGCGCCGAGGCCGATGATCCGCTCGGCGCGCTGGGCGATCCCCACCTTGCAGTCGATGCCGAGCCCTTCGGCGCGGGCCCGGGCATACGAGACGACGAGCGAACTCAGGGTCGCCACCATGGCCAGGATGATCGCGAGGTTCCGGTAAGCCACGTCGGGGGCGTGCAGCAGGTAGGCCGCGATGCCGATGAAGGTGGCACCGTCGCTGATCCGGTCCAGCGTGGAATCGTAGAACGCCCCGAAGCGGGTGGCCGCCCCGGACTGCCGCGCCACGGCGCCGTCGAGGGTGTCGAGCGCGCCGCTCAGCAGGAGGAAGAAGCCCCCCAGCCGGATCGAGCCGTAGCCGTAAAAGACGGCGGAGACCACCACCAGCAGGGTGCCAAGGGTGGTGATTGAATTCGGGCGCACGCCGGCGCGGACAAGCCACCGGACCAAGGGCCCGGTGAACGAGTAGTACCCGCGCTCGAGCGTGATGCGGACGACCTTCACCGGCAGAATCGACCTCGGAATTCGTTCATTTCAAGGGCGTCACAGGGAGGCGAAAACTTAACCGGGAGAAGGCGTTAGGGCAATTTTGGGGGAGACAGTGGGACAGGGGGTGGGGGAGGTAGGGATGCGGGGACGCGGGGAAGAGGGGAAGCGGGGAGGAGGTCCCGCACCCGCAGCCCCGCGTGGCGGCGAGTCCCTACGGCGTTGCCTCCGGGCGGGGGTAGAGGAGCGCGGGACGCCTCCGGGCAAGGAAGGTCGCGTGCTCGCCGGGCCATGGCTGCATGACGGCCTTGGGCCGACCGCCGGCGGCCAGCTCGGTCCGGAGCCGGGAGTTGCCCGCCAGGCGATCGAACTGGGCCGGAGTCCAGCGAAGCTGGCCCGGGTGCACCGCCCGGATCACCGCCATGAGGGTGACGGCGGTGGCGGTCGGGTCGTAGCTCGCCCGGTCGGTCATGGTGAGGCGGATGCCGGAAACGACCGTGTCGGCGTACTTGCCGTCCCCCGGATTGACCGGCCGGAAGCGCACCCCCGAGAAGTGGACGCCGGGCAGGTGGGCCGCGCGAAGTCGCGCCAGGACCTTGGTGGTGTCGAGCCACGGGGCACCGATCTGCTCGAAGGGGTGCTCCGACCCGCGGCCCACGCTGAGGTTGGTCCCCTCCATCAGGCAGAGCCCCGGATAGTGGAAGAGCGCCTCGAGGGAGCGCAGGTTCGGGCTCGGCGGCACGAAGGGAAGGCCGGTCTGGTCGAGGTCCATGGCCACCGTCCACCCGGCCACCGGCACCACGGTGAGGTCGGCCCCGATGGCCAGCTCGGCGTTGGCGAGCCGGGCCAGTTCGCCCAGCGTCATCCCGTGGCGCATCGGGACCGGCAGCATCCCGACAAACGAGGCGAAGGCGGTGTCGAGCACGTTCCCCTGCACCGTGCCGCCGATCGGGTTCGGCCGGTCGAGCACGATGACGCGCTTGCCGGTGCGCGCCGCGGCCCGCATGACCGCCACCGTGGTGCTGATGTACGTGTAGTAGCGGGCGCCGACGTCCTGGAGGTCCACCAGCAGGATGTCCAGTCCCGCGAGCGAAGCGGCGATGGCGGCGGTATTCTGGAGGTAGAGACTGTAGATTGGGAGGCCGGTCGCCGCGTCGGTTTCGTGCGGCACCGCCGCGCCGGGGTCGGCCTCGCCCCGGTAGCCATGCTCCGGGCTGAAGAGCGCGACCAGCTCGAGGCCGCTCGCCCGCAGGAGCGCCTGGTCGCTGGTGCCGCTCGCGTCCACGCCGGCCTGGTTGGTCAGCAGGCCGAGCCGGGCGTGCCGGACCAGGGACAGCGAATCGGCCAGCAGCACCGTGATGCCCGGCCGGACTGCTTCCGCCGGCGCGGGCGCCGGCGCCACCACGGCGGACGGACGACCACAGGCCGCCGCCACCACCACCATCCCAACCAGGACTGCCTGCCTGTGTCTCACGCCCGCCTCGTCCAGTTCACGGTAGTCCTGCTGGCCTGTGCCGCCTCCACGCCGCCGGCACCCTCGGTCGATCCGATGGCGCCGCTTCCCGACCGGCTCCCGGTCGACGTCCGCACCACCACCGACCGGGTCAACCGGCTGCTCGACAGCCTGCCGCTCCGCGCCAAGGTGGCGCAGCTCGTGATGCCGTGGATCCCCGGCACCTACACCGCCGCCGACGACCCGGGCTTCCGCAAGGCGCGCGGGTGGGTCGACTCGCTCCAGGTGGGCGGGATCATCGTCTCGATCGGCTCGCCGCTCGACATCGCCGCCAAGCTGAATGTCCTCCAGCAGCAGGCGCGAATCCCGCTCCTCATCGCGTCGGACCTGGAGGGCGGCACGGCCATGCGGTTTGTCGGCGGCACCGCCTTCCCCACCAATATGGGGGTGGCGGCCACCGGCCGGGAGTTGGACGCCTACGAAATGGGCCGCATCACCGCGATCGAGGGGCGTGCGGTCGGCATCCACCTCGACTTCGCGCCGGTGGCGGACGTCAACAACAACGCCGCGAACCCGATCATCAACACCCGCTCCTTCGGCGGCGACCCCGCGACGGTGGCCACCCTGGTGTCCGCCGAGATCCTGGGCCTGCAGGAGCACGGGATGCTGGCCACCGCCAAGCATTTTCCGGGGCACGGCGACACCGGCACCGACTCCCACATCGCCCTCCCGGTGGTCGATGCGCCGTGGACGCGGCTCGACTCGGTCGAGCTGGTCCCCTTCCGTGCCGCCATCAAGAGCCGGGTGGCGGCGGTGATGTCGGCGCACATCGCGCTGCCCGGCATCGACAGCGGACGGGTGCGTCCCGCCACCGTCACCCCCTCCCTCCTCACCGGCGTCCTCCGCGACTCGCTCGGCTTCGAGGGGCTGGTGGTGACCGACGCGCTCGACATGGGCGGGATCGTGAAGTCCTA
>DASUFQ010000116.1:0-11548 GCA_036274515.1 Gemmatimonadales bacterium
GGACACGCAGGTGGTGATGGACCTGGCCGCCCGGAGTTCGTTCCCGGAAATCCGCGCCGCCGTGGGGTTCGAATGAGCAGCCCCGTCAAGTTCCTCACCTCGCTCGGCCAGGTCATGGCCACGATGGCGCTGTACAATCGCGGCCATCCCGCGCGGGAGCGGGCGCTCGATGATTCGTACCAGGAGCTTCAGGATGTCCTGAACGACGTCGGCCGGCTGCGGTTCTCCTTCATCGGCGGCGATGTCGTCTTCGAGCGCCGCGTGGTGCGCGAGCTCAAGGACTGGGACTGGGCCACCCGCCTGGCCGACATGGGGATCGAGCGCCTCGAGATCGACCCGACGGTCACCCGCGACGACTACGAACAGTTCCTCCGGGACACCTTCCAGCGGAGCCGCGGCGAGGCGATGGACACGGCGGAGGTCCGGCACATCCGGGAGACCGGCATCCGGTACGGCACGCTGGCCCTCGACACCGGCGAGACGCTCGAAACCTCCCAGGCCACCCTGGCCACGGCCACGATCGCCTATTCCCTTCGTGACGATGTCGAGGCGATCCAGTGGATGCACGCCCGGGTACAGGAGAGCGGTGAGCTGCCCCTCCTCGAGGCGGAGACGGTGGTCCGCTCGCTGGCCATCGCCATGCACAGCCAGTCCGAGATCATCGTGCCGCTCCTGCAGCTGAAGGAGTTCGACCAGTACACCACGACGCACTCCACCAACGTCTCCGTCCTCGCCATGGCCCTCGGCGAGTACCTCGGATTCGGGGGCCGGGAACTCCGCGTGCTCGGGGTGTCCGGCCTGCTGCACGACCTCGGCAAGGTGAAGATCCCCCGGGAAATCCTGGTCAAGCCGGGCGGGTTCACCGACGAGGAGTTCGCCATCATGAAGGCGCACCCGAAGGAGGGGGCCAAGCTGATCCTCGACCGCGACGTCCGGCTCGAGGTGCCGGCGGTCGTCGCGTATGAGCACCACATCATGCTGAACGGGGGCGGGTACCCCGCCTTCCACTTCCTGCGCGACACCCACTACGCCAGCCGCCTGGTGCATGTCTGCGACGTCTACGACGCCCTCTGCACCAACCGTCCCTATCGTGAGGCGTGGGCCTCCAGCAAGGCGCTTGATTATCTCGAGGAAAAGTCGGGCACCGACTTCGATCCGGCGTTCAGCCGCCCGTTCATCGCGATGATGAAGGCCCGTGCCGTCCGCCGTCTCTCGCTCGACGATCCGGAGGTCCGGCCCGACGCCAACGGCTCCGGGTCCAGCCCCGGGGCCGCGCCGTGACGCAGCTGCTCGCGGGCGTCCTCGCCCTGGCGTTCGGCCTGCTCGGAGCGCTCCACCTGGCGTGGGCCGCCGGGTTCCGCGGCGGGTCGGTGGCGGTCCTGCCGACCCGGGACGGCCAGGCGGTGTTGCGGCCCGGTCCGGGCAGCGCCCTGGTCGTGGCCGCGTTGCTCGCGGCCGCGGCGCTCCTCGTCCTGCAGCGCGGGGGCCTCGTCGGCGCGCTCATTCCCCCGGCTGTTGCCGGCGCCGGCATCTGGACCGTCGCTGCCGTGATGGCGGCACGCGCCATCGGCGATCGTCGCTACGTCGGTTTTCTCAAGTCCGTCACCGATTCGCCCTTCGCCCGTATGGATACCCGATGGTATTCCCCGATCGCCCTGGCCCTCGGAATCGGTACCGGCCTCGTCGCCTGGCTGTCGGCATAGCACCCGTTTCCCTTTTCCTGGCCCCCTGTCTCCCTGTCTCCCTCTCCCCCTTGTCTCCATGCCCCCTCGCCCCCTCACCCGCCTTCGGAAACTCTGCCTTGGGTTCCCCGACGCCCACGAAGTCGAGGCGTGGGGCGAGCCGACCTTCCGGGTCCGCAACAAGCTCTTCGCGATGTTCGCCGGGCCGGACAATCACCATGGACGCGGACGTCCCGGCGTCTGGATCAAGGCCGCCCCCGGCAACCAGGAACTGATGGTGCGCACGGCACCGCGCCGGTTCTTCGTCCCGCCCTATGTGGGACCGAGCGGCTGGGTCGGGGTCTGGCTCGACGGCACGGTGGACTGGACCGAGCTCCAGGGTTTGCTCGAGGACAGTTATCGCATGACCGCGCCGAAGCGCCTCCTGAAGGAGCTCGACGCGTGACGTCCGGCCTCCAGATCCGTCCGATGACCGCCGCCGATTGGCCCGCCGCCGCCGAGGTGTATCGCGAGGGGATCGCTACCGGGGACGCCACCTTCAACACGGAGGCGCCGAGCTGGGAGTCCTGGGACCGGGGCCACCTCGCCCCCTGCCGCCTCGTGGCAGTGCAGGGCGGGGAGGTCGTGGGCTGGACCGCCCTGACCCCCGTCTCCGACCGATGCGTCTATGGTGGCGTGGCGGAGCTGGCCGTGTACGTGGCGGCTCGCGCGCGGGGACGGGGGGTCGGACGGGCACTGCTCGATGCACTGGTCGCGGCCTCCGAGGCCGCGGGCATCTGGAGCCTCCAGGCCGGCATCTTTCCCGAGAATGCCGGCAGCGTGAAGCTGCACGAGCGGGCCGGCTTCCGCTTCGTCGGCCGCCGGGAGCGGCTCGGGCAGATGGGCGGGCGATGGCGCGACGTGCTCATGTTCGAGCGCCGCAGCCGGGTGGTCGGCATGTGACCTATTGCGTGGTCTGGGAATTCCGGCCCGCGCCGGGACGCGCGGCGGAGTTCGAGGAGGCATACGGCGGGGCAGGGCGCTGGGCCCGGCTCTTTCGCCGCGGCGAGGGCTACCTCGGCACCGAACTCGTCGTACCGACCGACTCGGACGGCTGGTACCGGACCACCGATCGCTGGACCTCGGCCGCGGCCTACGCCGCGTTCCGGTCGGCCTTTGCCAAGGAATACCAGGCGCTCGATGCGGCCTGCGAGGCGTTGACGGCGGAGGAGCGGCATGTCCGGAGCGGCTTGACGGGCGCTTGACGGCGGCGCGGTAACTCCCGGGTGGCATCGAATGGACGATGCTCACTCCAAGGAGGGCTGTATGCGCCGCATCCTTTGCGTCACCGGCCTGATGCTCCTGTCGCTGGCCCATGTCGGGGCGGCCCAGGATACGCCGGTTGATCTCGTGTCCGGCCGCCTGGTCCGGGTGCACAAGCAGAACGCCCGACCCATGGTCGGGAGGTTCGTCTCCATCGGATCCGACACCGTCACGGTGGCGCTCTCCGAGGGTGACACCGTCGCCGTGCCCCGCGAGTCGATCACCCGGTTCGATCTGTATATGGGCTCGAAGTCCGGGGCGGGGAAGGGAGCCCTGACCGGGCTCGCCATCGGGGCCGCGGTTGGTGCGGTGCTCGGCGCCGTGTCGGCCGGATCGGACGATGGGAGTTGGTACGATTACAGCGCCTCGGAGTGGGCACTGAGCGGCGCGGTCGGGTTCGGGCTGCTCGGTGCGGGGATCGGGGCGCTGGTCGGCGCCGGCCAGGAGCTTCCGAGGTGGCAGGCGACCGCGCTCCCGACCGTCACGGTGCGGCCCGACGGTTCCGCGGCCGGGGGAGTCGCCATTGCGGTGCGGCTGGACTTCTGATTCCGAGGGGGTGCCGAGTGAAGGACCGCCAACTGGCGATGCTGCTCGCCGAGAACCTCGCTCCCCGTCCAGGGCGTGGCGGATGGCACGGAGGCCCGACAGTGACGGGGGCGCTGCGCGGCGTGAGCGCGGAGGCCGCCGTCTGGCGCCCGGCGCCCGGGCGGCACTCGATCTGGGAGCTCGCCCTCCATATCGCCTACTGGCACCACGTGATTGCCCAGCGCCTCCGCGGGGGTGACCGAGAGCCGTTCGCGAGGTCCCCTGCCGACTGGCCGGCCCCTCCCGGCACGCCCGACGAGGCGGCCTGGCGGCGCGACCGGGCGCTGGTGCGCCGCACGCACGACGCGGTGGCCGCGCTGATCCGCGACATCCCCCCAGCCACCTACGGACGGAAGCCGGTCGGCAACCGGAAGTGGACCATCGGGGAGACGATCCTCGGCGCCGCGCAGCACGAGGCCTACCACACCGGCCAGATCCAGCTCCTCAAGCGGCTCCAGAGCGCCGGGCGCTGAATCTCCGTGTGGGGATCGACCGATTGGTCGTCCCCAGTTGAACCCCGCACCTCAGTGGATCGGCGGGGTCACTCGACCCCGGGGCACCATGCGATCCTTCCGGACGACACTTTGGACGATGCTGGCCCTCGGCATGGCGGCCACGGCGGGCGCCTGCCAGGACTCCAGTGGGCCGGGTGGCGGGTCGTCCGCCGACCTGAGCGTCCTCTTCATCGGCAACAGCCTCACGTACTACAATGACCTGCCCGGCACCATCGCGGACGTGGCGCGCGACGCCGGCGCCACGATCCACGTCGAGATGATCGCCAAGCCGAACTACGCCCTGATCGATCACCTGACCGCCAGCGGCGAGGCGGAGGCCGCCATCCGGCGGGGCGGCTGGGACTTCGTGGTGCTGCAGCAGGGGCCGACGACGCTCCCGATCAACCGCGATTCGCTGGTCCTCTGGAGCCAGATGTTCGACCCGATCATCCGGGGGGCCGGGGCCGTGCCGGCGCTGTACATGGTCTGGCCGACCAAGGGGCAGGCGGGCGGATTCGACCTGGTGCGCCAGTCGTACCAGGCCGCGGTCGCCGCCGTCAGCGGCACCTTCCTTCCCGCGGGCGTGGCGTGGCAGGAGGCCCTTGCCTCCGACCCGAACCTCCCGCTGTACGGTCCCGACAATTTTCATCCCTCCCCGCTCGGCACCTACCTCGCGGCCATCACGATCTACGGGACGCTGACGGGGTTCGATCCGCGGAAGCTGCCCGCCCTGGCCCACGCCAACGGGAGCCCGATCAATGTGCCGGCCGCTACGGTGCGCCTGCTGCAGCAGGCGGCGCGCGAGGCCAATCTCCTCTACTGATCACCGCGTCCCAGCCACGAAGCCGAGCCGTTGCCGCACCAGCTGGCGCACCGGCACCGCCCGAAGGCGTGCCGCGCGGTACCTGGCGGACCGGATCGCGTCGAGCGCAGCCTTCTCGAATTCCGGGGCGGAGGAAGACACGATCCGCGCGCTGCCGGCCTCCACCGAGCCCGTCGTATCCACGATGAATTCCACCACGACCTCGCCGGAAACGCCGGCCCGTTCGAGCGCCACCGGGTATCGGAGGCGGCCCGCCCGCAGGACGCGGACCGGCTCGTCGACGGCTGTGGCGGCCCACGCCGCGGGTCCGGCCGGTCCCGGCTGCGCTCCGGCGTGCTGCGACTGGCCGGTGGCCGGGCCCGCCCCCGGAAGCGTTGGGGCGTTCGGTGTGGCCGGGTCGCCGGGAAACGCCGGGATCGAGAGCGGGGAGGGAAGCGGCAGCGGGATCCCCCGCGGCGTGATCGGCAATGGTCCGACGACCGTGGGGAGCCGGGGCGGTCTGGGCGTCGGAGGTGCGATCGGGACATACACCACGTTCACGGGGGGAACCCGATGGGTCGGCGCTGGTGTGGCGTGCCGCGTGAGCAGCACGGCGGATCCGATCAACAGGGCGTGGATGCCGAATGACGCGGCGGCGTGCCCGGTGGCCGATTCCGGCGCGGAAACGGAGGCGGGGAGGAGTTCGAACATGGTGGCGCTCCGGATGAGGGGTGCCTCCACGATGGCGAACCAACCTGACGCGGCGCTGGCGCCCGGATGACATTCCGGTGACACCCGGATGACCGCTTCCCGCCGCCCCCTCCCCGCGTCGCCGGTACGGCAATAGCTTCCAGCAGGTTCGCTTCCAGTCCCCCCACTGGTCTTGCGAGGCTCCATGAAATACCGCCTGGTGCACGTCGATCCGCTCTGCGCGGCTCGCCTCGTGGCAGTCCTCTGCTTCGTCGTCGGCATCGCCGTGCTGCCGTTCCTCTATTACGGTTTCGTGGTGGCCCCGCAGGGCAGGGGGTTCAGCCGCCTCGTGATCCTCCTGACGCCATTCCTCCTCGCCGGATGCGGCCTCGCGCTGTCGGCCATCGCCAGCGGACTCTTCAATTGGCTGGCCGGACGATTCGGGGGACTGGAAGTCGAGCTGCTGGACCTGGGCGCCGGCTGATGAGGCGCTACTGGAGCAACCGGTACTTCCGGATCGGCGCCATCCTCCTCGCCCTCGGCTCGGGCCCCTTGTTCTTCATCATCCTTGCGGCCACCCTTGGGCTCTGGCCGGATCCCAACCCGAACCCGATCGGCCCCGGCCTCCTGGCCATGCTCACCTTCTGGCCGGCGGTGGCGCTGCTCGCCATCGGGGCGCTGCAGGTGCGTCGGGTGGGGCGCCCACCGGCCGCAGATCGCTGAACCCCGGCGGCGACCGCGCCGCCACGGCACCTTCAGGAGGCTGGCATGCTTTCCACGCTGCTCACCGCCGCTGCCCTCACCCTATCTCCCGCCCCGCGCGACACGGTCCCGCTCTACGCCAACCTCGGCACGCTCGAGGTGCCGGTCACGACCAGCGGGGCCGGGGCGCAGGCGTATTTCGACCAGGGGATGCGACTCACCTACGCCTTCAACCACGCGGAGGCGATCCGCTCCTTCGAGGCGGCGCTGGCCATCGACCCGAACTGCGCGATGTGCTGGTGGGGGATCGCCTTCGCGCTGGGGCCGAACATCAATGCGCCGATGGACTCGGCGGCCGGGGTGGCCGCGTGGGACGCCATCCAGGCCGCGAGCCGCCTGGCGGGCGGCGCGTCGCCGCGGGAGCAGGCCTACATCCGTGCGCTGGCCACCCGCTACGCCAATCCGCCCGCCTCCCCGCGCGCCCCGCTCGATTCGGCGTACGCCACCGCGATGCTGGCGGTGTCGGCGGCCTATCCCGACGACCCGGACGCCGCGACCCTGGCCGCCGACGCCCTGATGAACCTGAGCCCCTGGTTCTACTGGACCCCGGACGGCCAGCCGCGTCCCGCCACGCTGCAGCTGGTCGCGATGCTGGAGGCGGTCATTGCCAGGCTGCCGGGCCATCCGGGGGCCTGCCACCTTTACATCCACGCGGTGGAGGCGGCGGCGCCGGCCAAGGCGGTGCCCTGCGCGGAGCGGCTGGCGGGGCTCATGCCCGGGGCGGGCCACATCGTGCACATGCCGGCCCACATCTACATTCGCGTGGGGCGGTTCGCGGACGCCGTCGAGGCCAATCAGCACGCCGTGCACGTCGATGAGACCTTCATCCAGGACCAGCGGCCCACCGGCATCTACCCGATGGGGTATTACCCGCACAACTATCACTTCCTCGCCTTCGCCGCCACGATGTCCGGGCAGCGCGCCATCGCGCTCGAGGCGGCGCAGCAGCTGTCCGGCAAGGTGTCGGTCGACATCGCGCGCGACGTGATGTTCATGCAGACGATGATTCCCTACTACACCCTGTCGCTGGTGACCTTCGGGCAGTGGACCGAGGTGCTGGCGCAGCCCCTCCCGCCGGCGGACCTGCCGGTGGCGAAGGGGCTGGTGCACTATGCGCGCGGCGTGGCCTATGCCGCCAAGGGCCGGTACGCCGAGGGGGACTGGGAGCTGGTCCAGGTGCGGGCCCAACACGAGCGCGCCCCCGCCGGCGAGGGGCAGACCGTCCTGGAGATCGCGGTCCACGCGCTGCAGGGCGACATCGCGCTCCGCCGGGGCGATGCCGCCGCGGCGGTCACGCACTTCACCGCCGCGCGGGACCTCGAGGACGGCATCCTCTACAACGAGCCGCCCTTCTGGTACTACCCGACCCGCGCCTCCCTGGGGCAGGCGCAGCTGGCCGCCGGACAGCCTGCCGCGGCACAGCTCACCTATGAGGAAGGGCTGGCGCTCTACCCGGAAAATGTGTGGGCGCTGGCCGGGCTCCGGAACAGCCTCCAGGCGCAGGGCAAGCGCGCGGAGGCGGCACAGGTCCAGGCGCGCCTGACCCGCGCCGCCGCCTCGGCGGACGTCGACGTGCCCAGCTCGCGCCTGTGACGGCGCACAAGGTGGTGCTGGAGGGGGTGCTCGCGGGGCTGCGCGAGCACTGGCGCCCGCTGGTGATCGGGGCGCTCAACGGCCAGGAGGTGAAGGTGGCCAAGTTCCACGGCACCTTCCCGTGGCATCACCACGCCGATGCCGATGAGTGCTTCCTCGGGATCAGCGGGCGCTTTCGGGTGGAGTTCCGCGACCGCGTGGTGGAGCTGGGTCCCGGCGAGCTGCTGGTGGTGCCCCGTGGGGTGGAGCACCGCACCGCCGCGGACGAGGAGGCGGCGGTGCTCCTCTTCGAGCCGGCAGGGGTGCGGAATACGGGAAACGTGATCGACCCGGTGTATACCGCACCGATGCCGCCCGCCCGCGAGGGCATTTGACATTGCCGCGGAACGGCGCAGATTCCCTGCGACACCCCCTGTCCACGCACGCCGGTCCAGCGCGATCTTCGTCCTGCCCGCCGCCGCTTCCGTCGGCGGTCGTGCCCATGGGCCGGCGTGATGCGATCCGGGAGAGGAGCGGACGATGCCCCCGATGCACGTAAGTCCCCTGGCCATCGTGATGGCCGCGGCGGCGACGTTCCTGATCGGCATGCTCTGGTATTCGCCGCTCCTCTTTGCCCGCTCGTGGGCGGCACTCAACGGGTACACGCCCGACAAGCTGGCGGAGCTGCGGCAGCGCGCGCCGAGGGCGTACGGGATCTCGCTGCTGGCCTACCTCGTGCTGGCGTTCGGGATCGGCCTCATGGTCCACGGCGAGCCGGTCGGCTTCGGCGCCCTCCGGGCCGTGCATCTCTGGGTGCTCATCGTGATGCCGGTCAGCCTGACGGCCCTGGTCTTCTCGGACAGGCGGTTCGGGGCATGGCTGATCGATGCGCTGTATCAATTCGTGTATTTCGCGGCGATGGGCGCCATTCTCGCGCGCTGGGGCTGAGGGTGTTCATGGAGACGGAAATCCGCATGACCCGCCTGCGGGTCGAATTCGCCGCGCAGTACCCGCCGATCGCGGCCGGCGTCTGGATGCCGGCCGCCGAGGTCGGCGCCCGGATGCTCTTCTGGCACCTGGAACTCGCGGGCACCGTTCCGCTCGGCGACCGCCTCCTCCCCGAGGAGCACTTCGAGTTTCGCGGGGGGTGGACCCGCGGGCGCACCTCCCCGCTCCGCACCCGCGCCTACGACGCGAACGCCGTGGAGCCCCGGCGCGAGGCGACCGGCTGACCCCGGGGGCGCCGTGCCCCATCCGCCGCTATCTTCCAGCACGCACCTGCCTGGTTCAACGATTTTTCGAGGTTGCCCCGATGTCCGAAACGCCCCAGCTCAAGCCCATCACCGTTGCTCGCCTCCTTGAGGAGCTGCACAGCATCAGCGCCATGCGCGCCAGCGGGGAGCTCAACGCCGACCAGTTCGAGGCGCGCTTTGCCCGCATGATCGGCGAGCTGCGCGACCGGCGCATCGACGCCTCGCGCGCCGACATCCTGCAGGCCCTGGCCCCGCTGGGCACCGACGGCACGCTGCGGCCGGAGGAGCACTACCGCCTGACGAAGAAGCTCGGCCTGGTGTGATCCCCCGGTCGCTCGGCCCGGACGCGCCCCGCATGCCCCCGGTCGGTTTCGGGGGCATGCCGCTTTCCATCGACGGACGCCCGACCGAGGCGCAGGGGGTGCGGGTGGTGCACGCGGCGCTCGACGCGGGGGTGCGCCTGGTCGACACCGCCGACGTGTACTGCCTGGCCGACCCCGACCTGGGGCACAACGAGCGGCTCCTCGCCGCGGCCCTCCGGAGCTGGAACGGCCCGCGGGACGAGGTGCTGGTGGCCACCAAGGGCGGGCTCACCCGGCCCGACGGCCGCTGGGAACGCAACGCGCGGCCGGAGCACCTGCGCAAGGCATGCGATCGCTCCCTCCGCGCCCTCGGTGTCGAGCAGATCGCCCTCTACCAGCTCCATGCCCCCGACCCGCGCGTGCCGTTCGCCGAGAGCGTCGGGATGCTCGCGGAACTGCAGCAGGAGGGAAAGATCCGCTGGGTCGGCCTCTCCAACGTCTCGGTGGACCAGGTGAACGCCGCCCGGCGCCACGTCGAGGTGGTCACCGTCCAGAATCGGCTCAGCCCGTTTTTCCGCGAGGCGCTCACCGACGGCGTCGTGGCCCACTGCGAGCGGCTGGGCATCGGGTTCCTCGCCTACAGTCCGGTGGGCGGCGGCCGGCTCAACCTGAAGCTCCCCGGCCATCCCCTGGTCAAGGCCATCGCCGCGCGCCACGGCGCCTCCCCCCACACGGTGGTCCTGGCCTGGGTCCTGGCGCAGGGCGGGAATGTCTTCGTCATTCCCGGCGCCCGCACCGAGGCCCACGCCACCGACAGCTGGCAGGCGGGCGAGCTCTCGCTCGAGGCGGACGAGCTCAGGGCACTCGACGCGGCGCACTTCGACCGGAGCTAGCACCTCAGTCCTCAGTCCTCGGTCCTCAGTCCTTTGCCCGCTTCCTTGTATATTTCCCCGATGCCTCCCGTCCCGCGCCGCGCCACGGTCACCACCCGCATCGGGTCCGTGGCGGTCGGTTCCTGTCACCCGATCGTGGTGCAGTCAATGACCAACACCGACACCGCCGATGTGGCGGCGACGGTGGACCAGGCGGCGGCGCTCGCCCGCGCCGGGAGCGAGCTGGTGCGGGTCACGGTCAACACCGATGAGGCGGCGCGCGCGGTGCCGGCCATCGTCGAGGGGCTCGACCGCCTCGGGGTGCACGTCCCGATCATCGGCGACTTCCACTATAACGGCCACCTCCTCCTCACCCGCTATCCCGACTGCGCCGCGGCGCTCGCCAAGTACCGGATCAACCCCGGCAACGTCGGGGGCAAGCGGCGCGACGAGCACTTTCGCGCCATCATCGAGGTGGCCCTGGCCAACGACCGGCCGGTCCGCATCGGCGTCAACTGGGGCTCGCTCGACCAGCAGCTCCTGACCGACCTGATGGACGCCAACCACCGCGCGGCGGCACCCCGGGAGGCGCGGGAGGTCACCCTCGACGCGATGGTCGAGAGCGCCATCCGTTCCGCCGAGCTCGCCGAGGCCACCGGCATGGCCCACGACCGGATCGTGCTCTCCGCCAAGGTCTCGGCGGTGCAGGACCTGGTGGACGTGTACCGGCTCCTCGCCGCGCGGGGCGATTACCCCCTGCACCTCGGCCTGACCGAGGCGGGCCTCGGGACCAAGGGCATCGTCGCGAGCGCGGCCGGGCTGGCGGTCCTCCTGCAGGAGGGCATCGGCGACACCATCCGGGTCTCCCTGACGCCGGCGCCCGGCGGCGACCGGACCGAGGAGGTCCGGGTGGCGCAACAGATCCTCCAGTCGCTCGACCTCCGGAGCTTCACCCCCCAGGTGACCAGCTGTCCCGGCTGCGGGCGCACCACCAGCACCTTCTTCCAGTCGATGGCGCAGGACATCGAGCGCTACCTTCGCGAGCAGATGCCGGTCTGGCGGGAGGCGCACCCCGGCGTCGAGTCGATGCGCGTCGCGGTGATGGGCTGCGTGGTGAACGGCCCGGGCGAATCCAAGCACGCCGACATCGGGATTTCGCTCCCCGGCACCGCCGAGGACCCGCGCGCGCCGGTGTACGTCGACGGGCAGCTGCGCGTCACCCTGAGCGGCGA
>DASUFQ010000117.1:0-2277 GCA_036274515.1 Gemmatimonadales bacterium
GCTGGGGGCGCACAACTGGGAGCAGGTGGACGCCGTACTCTCCGGCATCAATCTCGGCCCCAACCTGGGCAACTCGATCTGGCACTCGGGGACGCTCGCCGCCGCCAAGCAGGCGGCGCTGCTCGGTCTTCGCGGGATCGCCCTCAGCACGCCGGCCGGCAACTCGGAGCCCGACTTCGACCGGATCGACCCCTACGTCCGCCAGGTGCTGGAGTGCCTCCTCCGCCACCCGGACCTGCCGTTGGTGAACGTCAACTTCCCCCGCGACCCGAAAGGGCTGCGGTGGACCCGTCAGTCGGTCCGCTTTTACGACGGTGCGGTGGTGCCGGGAGAGGATCCGATGGGCCGCAAGCACTTCTGGCTGACCGTGCGGGCGCTCGAGGGAGCCGAGGAAGGCACCGATCTCTGGGCGGTCCGGGAGGGCTACGTTTCCCTGACGCCGTTGCGTCTCGACCTCACCGACCACGCCGAGCTGACCCGGGTGGTCCGGGAAATCCCGTTGGACTAATCGGAGATCCGGGCTCCGCCTTTCATGACCATCCGCACTTGCCGCAGCGCCCGGACGTCGGCGGTCGGATCGCCCTCCACCGCCACGAGATCCGCGAGGCGGCCGGACGCCAGCGTCCCCCGGTCCTCCAGGTGCAGAATCTTGGCGTTGCCCGACGTCGCGGCCCTGAGCGCCGCCAGCGGCGTCATCCCGTACTCGACCAAAAGCTCGAGCTCGCGCACGTTCTCGCCGTGGGGGAACACGCCCACGTCCCCGCCGAAGCAGATCGGTACGCCCGCCTCGAGCGCGGCCTTGAAGCTGGCCCGCTTGGCCACCAGAGCCGGCGTCGGCTTGTCCCGACCCTTGACCCAGCCTTCGAAGTAGAGCGCGTAGGCCTCCGCCGCCGCGAGCGTGGGACAGTAGCCGACGTTGCGCTGCCGCATGAGCCGGAAGACCTCCGCGGTACCCTGGTCGCCATGCTCGACGGTCTCCACCCCGGCCAGCACCGCGCGCCGCATCCCTTCGGCGGTCATCGCGTGCGCCGCCACCGGCCGGCCGTACCCATGGGCGGTCTCCACCAGCACCCGCAGCTCGTCCTGGGTAAACGTCGGCCGCGCCTCGCCCTTGGGGCCGACGTTGAAGTCGGCGTACACCTTGATCCAGTCGGCGCCGTGGCCGACCTGGCTTCGCACCACCCGCGCCACCTGCTCGGCCCCAGTGGCTTCCTCGGCGCCCTGGGGCGGGTCGAAGGCATACAACGTCCGGCTCGGACCGTAGCCGCCCGTGGCCACGATGGCCCGGGTCACCACGATCAGCCGAGGCCCGGGAACGATCCCCTGCTCGATGGCCCGGCGCAGCTGGACGTCTGCGTCGAAGGCGCCCTCGGTGCCCAGATCGCGCTCGGTGGTGATGCCGGCCTCGAGGGTCGTGCGCGCGTGGGCCACCGCCCGGGCAACCCGAAGCGCGAACGGCTCCTTCAGGACCTGATCGTCCCAGAGCGTCTCGTTGTAGGGATGGAGAAACAGATGCGAGTGCCCCTCGATCAGCCCGGGGAGGAGCGTCGTGCCGGGGAGCTCGATACGTTCGGCATTGGCCGGCGCGGCGATCCGATCGGCCGGGCCCACGGCGGCGATGCGGTCGCCGCGGACCAGCACGGCCCAGCCGGGGTGCCGGGCGTCGGCGACGCCGTCCCAGACGGCGGCGGGGAGCAGGAGAATCGGGCGGGTCGAATCGGCGGGCGCCGACGCGGGCTGCTGGATCAGCGCCGCGAGAAGAAATGAGAGCATAGGGCGAGAGTGGCGGAGCGCTGGCGATTCCGCAAGCCTGAACCCGGGATATACTCGGTGACATGACCTTCGCTCGACTGGTGGACACTTCTCGCCGGGTCGCCGAGACCCCGGGCCGGCGCGCCAAGATCGCGCTCTTGGCCGACCTGCTCCGGGCCCTCCCCGCGGAGGAGCTGCAGCTCGGAGTGGCATACCTCTCGGGAACGGTGCTTCAGGCCAGGCTCGGCGTGGGCTGGGCCACGATCCAGGCCGCGCTGCCCGGCGCGGCGGCCGACGCGGCGAGCGTCACTCTGACTGAGGTGGACGAAACCCTGAGCCGCATCACGCAGGCGAGCGGACCGGGGTCCGCGGCCATGCGCCAGGGCCTCCTCCACGAGCTCTTCCTGCGGCTCACCGAAGCGGAGCAGCGCTTTCTGGGCGGTCTCCTGGTAGGCGAGCTGCGTCAGGGCGCCCTGGAGGGACTGGTGCTGGAGGCGGTCGCCCAGGCGGCCGGGCTCCCGAGCC
>DASUFQ010000118.1:0-2728 GCA_036274515.1 Gemmatimonadales bacterium
CGTCCAGTCGGCGGTGTGGCGGTGCGCTTCGAGCCGCTCACCGGAGGCTCGGTCGAGCCGGGGGTGGATACCACCGACGCGCAGGGCATGGCGCAGGCGGTCTGGACGCTTGCGGACGTGCCGGGGCGCCAGCGCATCACCGTCGCCGTCGAGGGTGTCGCCGCGGCGCCGGTCCTCACCGCCGAGGCCGATCCCGTGCCGGGCAATACCCGTGTGAACCTGGCCGAGGCGGAGCTCGTCGGCACCGTCGGCGATACCATCGGGGCCCCGGTCGTGACCCGGCTGACCGATTCCCTGGGTCGCGCGCTCGCCGACGTTCCGGTCACTTGGACCGCTGCCGACGGGGGCAGTCTCACCGCGCTCGCGCCGCGCACCGACTCGCTGGGCGAGGCTCGGGCGCTCTGGCGCCTGGGACGCAAGGCCGGGCGCCAGCGCGCCCGCATCCAGGCCGGCAATCCGAGGAGTCTCCCGCCGGTGACGGTCTCGGCATCGGCTCGGCCGGGGCCCGCCGTGGCGGTCGCGGTGGCGGAAGGATCGGGGCAGCTCGGCACGGTCGGAAAACCCCTCAAGGCGGCGATCGTGATTCGCGCCCTCGACCGCTACGGAAACCTGGTCCCCGAGGTTCCCCTCGTGCGAGCGAGCGGATCCGGCGCGGCACTGGATGGTGCGGTGACGGATTCGAGCGGGAAGGCGCGCCTGCGCTGGACACTGGGTGGAGAAGCCGGCGCCCAGCGCCTGGTGATTCGCTTGCGGGACGATACCGCGTCGGCGGTCGTCACCGCGCGGGCCGCGGCGGGAGAGCCCACCGCGCTTACCCTGGTGGGCCCCGGGCGCTGGGGCGGGCTGACCCAGCTGCCGGTGACCTTGTCGCTGACCGACGCCTACGGCAATCCGGTGTCGGGTCGGGTGGTGACGTTGCGCACCGGGTCCGGATCGGTCAAGCCGGCGCGGGTCACCACCGATGGCGAAGGTCGGGCGCAGGTACGCTGGGCCGCGGCGGCCAAGGTGCGGAGTCCGCTGGTCGCGTCGGTGACCGGCACCAAGGTGAGCGCGACGCTCAGCCGGCCTCGCCCATGACCTTGATGATCACCCGCTTCCGGCGCTGGCCGTCCCACTCGCCATAGAACACCCGCTGCCAGGGTCCGAAGTCGAGCTTGCCCGCCGTGATCGGCACGATGACCTCGTGACCCACGGTCAGGCTTCGCAGGTGCGCCGCGGCGTTGTCCTCGCCCGTCTCGTTGTGCCGGTACCGGTCCGGGTCCCATGGCGCGATGGTGCCCTCGAGCCAGGCCAGGATATCGTGCCATAGCCCCGACTCGTGATCGTTGACGAACACCGACGCGCTGATGTGCATGGCGGACACCAGGACGAATCCCTCCCGCACGCCGCTGACCCGCACCTGCTCCGCCACCTGGTCGGTGATGTCGATGATCTCCTGCCGCTTCCTGGTCTCGAACCAGAGATAGTGGGTGTGGGTGGTCATGGGCGGGTCAGCGGAGCAGGTCTTCCAGGCGCACCGCGGTGTCGGTCTTCTCGTCCCGATACTTGACGATGACCGGCGCGTAAAGCGCGATCCCCGCCTCGCGGCCGGGGCCGGAGCGCACCGGCCGGGTGCCCGGCACGACCACGGCCCCCGCGGGGATCTCCAGCGGCCGGTCGCCCTCGCGCCGGTAGACGCGGTTGTGCACCAGGTCGAACACCGCCGTCCCGCCGGTGAGCAGCGTCCCCGGCGCCAGGACGGCGCGCTCGCGCACCACCGTTCCCTCGTAGACCCCGCAGTTGCCCCCGACCAGCACTTCGTCTTCGATCACCACCGGCAGCGCGCCGGCCGGCTCGAGCACGCCCCCGATCTGCGCGGCCGCCGAGAGGTGGACTCGCCGGCCGATCTGGGCGCACGAGCCCACCAGCGCATGCGAGTCCACCATCGTCCCCTCGTCCACGTACGCGCCGACGTTGATGTACATCGGCGGCATGCAGACCACCCCGCGGGCGACGTAGCAGCCGTCCCGGATCGCCGAGCCGCCCGGCACCAGGCGGACGCCGTCCTCCGCTCCCAGAGCGCGCAACGGGTAGGTGTCCTTGTCGTAGAAGGGGAACGGTCCGCCCGTGGCGGCGGGGCCGGTCTGCCCCAGCCGGAAGCCGAGCAGGATGCCGGCCTTGACCCAGGCGTTGGCGCGCCAGCGGCCGTCGGGTCCCCGCTCGGCCGCTCGCACGGTGCCGGTGTTGAGCTCCGCCTTGAGACGGCGAAACGCTTCGAGGGCCGCGGGCTCCTCGCCCCGGGGCACGCCCGCGGCGAAGCGCTCCAGCTCCGCCTGCAGGGTGGCGAGCTCAGCCATGCCGGCGCGCCGGCGCGAGCGGCTCCAGCGCCGCGGCGAGCGCGGCCTCGGTGGCCGGCGAGGCGGGCACCAGCGGAAGGCGGAGCACGTTCCGGATCCGCCCCATCGCGGCGAGCGCCGCCTTCACCGGCGTCGGGTTGGTCTCGAGGAAGTTGGCGTCCATCAGCGGCAGGAGACGGTACTGCCACTCCCGCGCGGTCTCCAGCTCACCCGCCAGACCATGGCGGACCAGGGCCGTCATCTGCGCCGGGACCTCGTTCGAGACCACGCTGATGAGCCCGTCCCCGCCCGCGGCGACGACGGGGAAGGCGAGCCAGTCGTCTCCCGAGAGCACGGCGAAGGCGTCAGGACGCTCCTGCAGGATCAGCATGATCTGGTGCAGATCGCCGCTC
>DASUFQ010000119.1:0-3386 GCA_036274515.1 Gemmatimonadales bacterium
ACCAGGGGATCGCCCGTCCGCCGACGAAGAATTCGGTGAGGCTGCTGGCGCCGCGTCGCGCCACCCAGAGGCCGAGCACCAGGGTCCCCGCCAGGTAGGCGATGACGACGCCCCAGTCGAGCGCCCTCACCCGAGGCGCTCCCCGATCCAGCGCGCCGCCGCGTCCTGCATCAGGCGCTGCCGGTGCCACGCGAGCAGCACGGGGGCGCCGCCCGGGAGCTGCTGGACGAGGCGCGGGTGGCCGAACAGGATCATGAGATCGGCGCCGCCGTGCTGGCGGAGCGCCTCGAGCGACGCCGGGCCGAACCCTGCCCTCCCTTTCGACGCCCTCGGCTCCGCAAAGGCGAGCACGACGCGGCTGCCGCCGGATCCGAGGGGAATTCCCGCACTGTCCAGCGCCCCTTCGACGTAGTCGTTCGGTGACGCCGGCCATGCGCCCCCCTGGTCGTCGTCAACGACGACGAGGTCGAGCGGAGCTCGAAGCCGGGGCGCGGCACCGCGAATCATGCCCTGCGCCAGCAGCCGGCCGGCAATCACCGCGCTCTGCCCCCCGCGTCCCGACTCGCCCATCAAGTCCCCTCCCCCCATCCCCCTCCCCACCATGTGTGGAGGGGGGGCGCTCCCGAACTCTGCGCCGCGTCCCCCCGCTCCAGTTCCTGGAGAGGGGGACAGGGGGTGAGGTGAACCAGTCGAGGGGGACAGGGGGTTCGGCGCGCCAGCGCGCCGCAACGCTTCCTCGTACCTGGCGAGCGCCTCCGCCACCCGCCGCTTCGCCAACGTTCCCGTGCGCAGCGCCTCCCCGATCGCATCGTATGCCGCCTGGGGATCGGCGGGGTAACAGAGGAGATCGCACCCCGCCGCGAGTGCCCGCACCGCCGGGTTCTCCGCCGCATCCTTGACCGCGGCGCCCATCATCAGCGCGTCGGTCACGATCAGCCCGTTGAATCCCAGCTGCTCGCGCAGGTACCGGAGGATCGGCGCGGAAAAGGTGGCCGGCGTGCCGGTCGGGTCGAGCGCCGGCACGCGAAGGTGACCGGTCATCACCGACGCTACCCCGGCGCGGACGCCCGCCTCGAACGGCACGAGATCGGTGCGGCGAAGCGTCGCGGCGTCGGCGAGGACGCCGGGAACCTCATCGTGGCTGTCCCGGGTCGTCCGGCCATGCCCTGGAAAGTGCTTGACGCAGGCTATGGCGCCCGCCGCCTGGCAGGCGGTGACCCAGGCGGCGGCCATGGCGCCGACGGCGGCCGGATCGCCGCCGAACGACCGGGTCTGCACGATCGGGTTGGCGGGCTCGAGGTCGAGATCGGCATCGGGGGCGAGCACCCAGTTGATTCCGAGCGCGAGCGCCTCGCGCGCCGTGGTGGCGGCCGCGGCGCTGATGAAGTCGGGATTGTTGAGGAAGCCGAGGGCACCGGGAGGGGGAAATTCCGTCAGCCCGGGAAACTGCTGCCCTGCCCCGCGCTCGAGGTCGGCGGCGATCAGCAGCGGCCGCGCGGCCCGGGCGTGCACCTCGGCCGTGAGCGCGCGGACCGCCTCCGGCTGTCCGCCGAAGAGGATGAATCCTCCGGCGCCGAAGTCGAGCGCCGCGGCGATGGTGTGAGCCTCGTGGTCGAATCCGGAGTCAGGGCGCCAGCGAAGCGCCGGAAGGATCAGGCGACCGTGCATTACGGCGGGGTGATCGAGCCGAGGATCCGGGCGCCCCGCGCCCCGGTGGCGGCCGGCAAGTTGCCGGGCTGTCCGTGCAGCGTGAGGTAACCGAGGAGGGCAAACGCCACCGCCTCCTTGGCGTCGCCATCGAAGAAGAGCTCGTCGAAGCGCCGAAGCGGCAGGGGGTCCAGCAGTTGCGCGAGGGCGGTCATGAGCCCCGGATGGTGCACCCCGCCGCCGGAGACGACCACCTCCCCCGCCCCGGGTGCCCACTGCCGCACGCCGGCCGCCACCGACCTCGCGGTGAGCGCCACCGCCGTGGCCACGCCGTTCGCCCCGGGCACCCGCGCGTGCAGCGCGCTCGCGTAGCCGTCGCCGAAGAGCTCGCGGCCGGTGCTCTTGGGCGGCGGACGCCGGAAATACTCGGCCGCCAGCAGCTCGCGCACCACCACCTCGTCCACCGTGCCCGTCGCCGAGAGGACACCGTCAAGGTCGCAGGTGAGCGACGGGTCCACCCGGTGCGCCAGCGCATCGATGATGGCCATCCCGGGGCCGGTGTCGAAGGCGATGGCGCCCGCCTCGCGCCCGCCGCCCGGCACCAGGGTGATGTTGGCCATCCCGCCGAGATTGAGCAGGACGCGCGAGCGGTCGGCGCTGCCGAACAGCAGCAGGTCCGCCATCGGCACCAGCGGGGCACCCTGGCCGCCCGCCGCCACGTCGCGCGCGCGGAAGCTGTGCACGATCCGCGTCCCGAAGCTCTCGGCGAGCACCGCCGGCTCGCCGAGCTGCCAGCTCACCAGCGGTGGCTCGTGCCAGATCGTCTGGCCCGGAAAGGCGATCCCGTCCACGCCGTCGGCGCGCGTCCCCCCGGCGTGAAGCACCGACTGCACCGCCTCCGCCGCCCATTCGGCGATTCGTACATGGAGCCGGGCCAGGGCCGGCGCCGCCGCCCGGCCTTCCAGCGCGGCGCGCAGTTCCGCCCGCTCCTCCGCGTCGTAGGGCCGGGAGGCAAAGGCCACCAGCTCCGCCTGCGTGGGGCCGCGGAAGCGCACCAGCGCCGCGTCCATCCCGTCGAGGGACGTCCCGGACATCAGGCCGACGATGAGCGATGGGCGTTCGGTCACGACGGATCCACCGGGGGAGGGTCCCCGATGATGGAGCGGAGGCGGCCATCGGCCTCGGCGATGCGCCGCTCGGCGTCCGCGCGGTCGGCGCCGATGCGCAGCATCACGATGGCGGTCCGCACGCTCCCGCCGGCCGCGGCCAGCCCCGCGCGCGCCTCCTCGCGACTTACCCCGGCCACTTCCATCACCGTGCGCTCGGCGCGATCCGCCAGCTTTTCGTTCCGGACCTGCAGGTCGACCATCAGGTTGCCGTAGCTCTTCCCGAGGCGGAGCATCGCCCCCGTCGTCAGCATGTTGAGGACCAGCTTGGTGGCGGTGCCCGCCTTGAGGCGCGTCGAGCCCGTCACGACCTCGGGGCCCACCGGCACGGTGATGCACACGTCGCAGGTGTCGGCCATCAGTGGCGGGGGCGGGGTGCAGCTCAGGAAGACGGTGCGCGCGCCGAGCGCCTGGGCCCGGCCCAGGGCGGCGCGGACGAACGGCGTGGTGCCGCTCGCGGCGATGCCCACCACGACGTCGGCGGCGCCGACCCGGCGCTCGTCCACCGCGCTGATGCCGGCGTTCAGGTCGTCTTCCGCGCCCTCGACCGACTTGACGAGCGCCGGCAGGCCG
>DASUFQ010000120.1:0-3221 GCA_036274515.1 Gemmatimonadales bacterium
GATCTTCTGCTCGAGGGTGCGCCCGGGATCGGACAGGATGCCGAAGATCTTGGGGACGATCTCCCCCAGGGCGCGCTCGAAGATCGCGTCGGCCAGGGCGGCCTTGGTGCCGAAGTAGTAGTGCACCAGCGCCTTGTTGACCCCGGCCTCGGCCGCGATCTCCTGGGTCCGGCTGCCCGCGGTGCCCTTCCGGAGGAAGACGGTGTGGGCCGCGGCGAGGATGCGGTCGCGGGTCTCCTGGTCGGCGCGGGGGTCGGGCCGGCCCCGCCGGGCCCCGGGGCGGGCCGGTTTTAACCGTGTGGTTGAACTATTTGGTTTAACCATACGGTTAATATCGGCCACCGTGGCCCGCCGTCAAGACCCCGGCGGGGACTCCGGCGACCGGTCCCGTACCGGGCCGGCCCGGTAGCGGCCTTCCCCGTCGCCACCCCATATTGTCCGGCGATGACCCCCGAACAGCACACCCTGGTCCGCGAGAGCTGGCACCGCTTCGAGCCGCGGCTCCGGGCCAGCGGCCTGCGCTTCTACGAGCAGTTGTTCGCGCTCGATCCGACCGTCGCGCACCTGTTCGCCCACGTGGACATCGACCACCAGGAGCGCAAGCTCATGGTGATGCTGGCGGAGATCGTCCGGGTGCTGGACCGGCCGGACGAGCTGGTTCCCGAGCTCGCCGGCCTCGGGCACCGGCACGTCGGGTACGGAGTGAAGGATGACGACTACGCGTCGATCGGCGCGGTGCTGCTCTGGTTGCTGGAACAGGTATTGGGGGAGGAATTCACGCCCGAGCTCAAGGAGGCGTGGAGGGAGGCCTACCTGCTGGTGTCCTCGGTGATGCGCCGCGCTGCCGCGCGAATGCCCTTGGCCTGAGTCAGCGCGCCCGGAGCGCCATCGCCCAGATGTCGCTCTGCCGCGCGCCGATGGTGAAGAAGAGCCGCGTTCCGTCGGTGGCGAACTCGGCGCGGTTGGACGGTCGCGCGGTGTCGTCGAAGCGGATCAGGAGGCGCGGCGCGCCGCCGGCGGCGAGGACGGCCCAGAAGCTGGAGCCGCCGGTCGCGTCGAACGCCTTGTAGACGATCGTCCGGCCGTCCTCGCTCCACATCGCCAGCTCAGGCGCGGCGGACGAATCCGCCGCCACCAGCCGGTGGCCCGCCGAGCCGTCGGGCCCCACCACCGAGAGCCCATCCGGCCCGCAGAAGACGATGCTCCGCCCGTCGGGTGACCAGCGACCACCCCAACTCTCCCGGCTGGTGAGACGCCGCGCGGCCCCCCAGCCGCCCTCCGCGTTGCGCTCCACCACGAACAGCCGGCGCCCCCCGTCGGCCTCTCCGGTGAAGACCAGATGGCGGCCATCCGGTGCAAACCCGGCGGAGCGCTGGTTGGGCGGGTCCTTCGCGACCGGGCGCTCCGGCCCCCCCTCGGCCGGCATCACCCGCACCACCCGGTTGCCGCCCTGGTAGACGTGCAGGGCGAGCTCCCGTCCGTCGAGCGACCAGCCGGTCACGAATTCGTCGTCCAGCGAGGAGGTGAGTCGCACCGGTTCGCCGCCAGCGAGCGGCATCCGGTAGATGTCCTGGTTGCCGCCGCGATCGCTGTCGTAGACCAGCGACCCGCCGTCGGGCGACAGGACAATGCCCTCGATCGCCTGGGCGCCCTCGGTGACCGGCCGGGCGTCGGCCAGAGTGACCGTGCCGTGCGCGGGAATCCTGACCGACCAGATGTTCGAGGTATTGGTGAACACCGAGTAGGCCAGCTCCGAGCCGTCGGCCGACAGGCTGATCGTGTGCGCGCCGAGACCCGCGGTGAGCCGGTCGGGTGGAGCGGCCGGGCGGCCGTCCCGGTCCAGACGCACGGAATAGACGTCGCGCTCGCCGTCACGATCGCTCACGAACAGGAGCCCGCGACTGTCCGGGAGCCAGGCCGGGCTGGTGTTCAGGGCCGTGGCGTCGGTCACCCGAATCGCCTCGCCGCCTTTGGCCGGCACCAGCCACAGCGCGCTCGGCGCCATGTTGCCAAGACTCGTGGCATTGCCCCACGGCACCTCGCCGTAGGCGAACACGGGATTGCCGCTGACGAAGGCGACCCAGCGGCCGTTCGGCGACCAGGTCAAGGTGTGCGCCGCCGGCTTGGCTGCCAGGAGACGCGGTGTGCCGCCGTCGGCGGGCTGCGCGTACACCGCCCAGTTCTCCGCGTAGGCGATCTCTTTCCCGTCTGGCGACCACGTGGGATAGGCCACCCACCTGCTCGGGCCCGAACCCCGCACCAGCGGCCTGGGCGTGCCGCCCAGCGCGTCCACCACGTAGATGGCTCCGCTCGACTGGAAGGCGATCCGGGCACCGTCGGGCGACCAGATTGGTCGGCGGTGCGACCCCGGCAGCGCCGAGGTCACCGCGACCGCGGGGCCGCCGTCCCGGCGACGCACGAAAATCTGGAAGCGATCACCCACGTCAGCGGCGTACGCGATGGTCTGTCCGTCCGGCGCGATGGCCGGATCGAGCTCGAGGCGGTCGTCGACCGCCACCCGCACCGCGGGTCCCGGTGCCAACACCGTCTCCCGCGTACTGCGGGCGACCAGGCCTAACGCGAAGCCGAGGACGAGCAGCCCGACGCCGCCGACGAAGCGCCACAGATCGGCATCGCGCCAGCCCGGAGACGGCGGCGCTGGCGCAGGCGCGTCGCCCGAGGCCGGCATCGGCGGCGCGGAGGGCACCGACGGCCGGGCCCGCGGCTTCGCTGAAGGCGGCTCGACAGCGGGAGTGACGACCACCGCGGGTGCGGCCGAAGCTGTCGGGATCGTGGCGGCGTGCTCCCCGGTTTCCTCAGCTTCGACCCGGCGGAGCTCCGCCGCGAGCGCGACCACCTCCCGGTCGGGCGGGGCGTCCAGCTCCTGCTCCATCAGGACCTCGTACACCCGCGCGTGCTGCAGCGCGCCGGCGCGATCGCCGGATGCCACCAGGGCGCGCATGAGTCCGAGGGCGACCCGCGCGTTCAGGGGGTCTTGCCCGGCGAGCTTCCGCCACCATCCGACCGCGTCCGCCAGGTCGCCCCGGTCGGTGGCCTGCCGCGCCAGCTTCTCCAGCGAAGCGGCGTACCGGTGCGCCAGGCTCGCGCGCTCCTCTTCGGCCCAGCGCTCGAATTCGGGGGCGCCGGGGAGATGAAAGCCGTCGAGGAAGCTGCCGGTGTAGCGCGCAGCCGCGAGGTCGAGGCGGTTGGTGGACAGAGCC
>DASUFQ010000121.1:0-3824 GCA_036274515.1 Gemmatimonadales bacterium
CAGGAGGTACCCGATGGCCACGACCGCGAGCGCCGAGAAAGCGGCCACACCACCCAACAGCGCCTTGCGCCAGGTCAGGAAACCGCGAATGCCCCCCTCGGGCTTCGGCGTCAGCGTCATGTTGGCGCGCGCCTTGGCGCGGCGCCGTTCCGCCAGGCCGGTGGCCACCATGATCGGGAAGCCGAGCGCCAGCAACACCGCCACCCCCGGCACCACCCACTGCGGCAGGCCCACCTGGACCGTCAGGAACCAGGTGGCGGCCAGCACGACCGCCGAGGCCAGACCGAAGAGTGCGGCGACGCGCACCGGGTGGCCCTGCTCCTCGGCGGAGGCGGCCGGTACGGCGGCGGTGTAGGGGGCGGTCGCCGTCGGGGTCATCCCGCCCGGGGTGCTGAGCGAAGGCGTGCTCATCGCCTCGACCAGCTGGACCAGTTCCTCCGCGGTTTGCGGCCGGTCGGCCGGCTTCTTCTCGAGGCAGCGCATGACGAGCGTGGCGAGCGCCGGCGGCACGTTGCCGCGGAAGCGCTCGATCGGCTGAGGCTGCTGCGTCACGTGGGCGGCGATGATGGCCTGCGCCGACGAGGCGTCGAACGGCTGGCGCCCGCAGAGCATCTCGTAGGTGACGATGCCGAGGGCGTAGATGTCGGCCCGGTGGTCGGTATGCGGGTCGGCGGTGGCCTGCTCGGGCGACATGTACGCCGGCGTCCCGAGGGCCACCCCCATGGACGTGAGCTTCCCGGAGCCGGAGCTCTTTTCGACCGCCTTGGCCACGCCGAAGTCGGTCACCAGCGCGTGGCGGCCGGAAATCAGGATGTTGTCGGGCTTGATGTCGCGGTGGACGATGCCCTGCTTGTGGGCCATCGCCAGGGCGTCGGCCACGTCGCGGAGGATTCGGATCGCCTCCGGCACCGGGAGTTCCCCCTCGCGGGCCAGCCGGGCGCGGAGCGACTCGCCCTCGATGAAGGGCATGATGTAGAAGAGGAGATCACCCTTGCCGCCGGTGGTCAGGAAGGGGACGACGTGCGGGTGCTGCAGCCGGGCGGCGAGGCGGATTTCGCGCTCGAAGCGCTCGATGCTGACGGCGGCGGAGGTCTCGGGGGGCAGCACCTTCACCACCACCTTGCGCTCGACCTGCACCTCCAGGGCCAGGAAGACGCGGCTCATCCCGCCGCCGCCGAGCTCGCTCTGGATGGCGTAGTTCGGGCCGATCGCGTCCTGCACCTGTCGCTGGAAATCTGTCAGGCGGTCCACCGGGAAAGGGAATGCTGAAATATGCCGGAATCAGGCGGGCGGGGCCACCGGCCCGCTAGTTCTGGAGCTGAATGATGATCGTCGCCGTGCTGGCGATGATCGAGGCCAGCGCCACGTAGAACGCGGTGTTGTCGCGGGCGGGCTTCACTTCCTTGAGGGGGACGATGACGGTGGCGCCCGGGTTCGGCTTCGGCTTGCTCCCGCCGATGAACAGGAATCCGCCGTGCTTGGCCAGCGCCTGCCCGTTGGCCTGCCGCACCACGGCGCGGCCCTGGTCGCCCTCGGGTGTGGCGCCGCCGGCGGCGTCGATGTAGAAGTCGATGTTCTTCCCCTCTTCCCAGAGCACGCTTCCCGGCGTCAGCACCGCGCCCTCGATCCGCACGCTGGGCTGGTACTGCGGCACCCAGACCCAGTCGCCGCCGCGGAGCACCAGGTCCTCCCTCGTGCCGGGCTTGGCGAGCGCCTGCGGCAGGTTGGCGTTCAGCCGACCCACGCCGAGGGTGTCCCGGATGAACCAGACGCCTTCGGGGTAGGCCAGCGAGGTGAGGCCGCCGGCGCGCCGGATGAGGTCGGAGAGCCGCTCCGAGCGCGTGACGAGCGAATAGGTGCCCGGGTAGACCACCTCGCCCCCGATGGTCACCGTCTGCTGGAACTCGAAGTCGGGCTGGCGGAAGATCAGGACGTTGTCCCAGGGCTGGAGCAGCACTTCGGGCGCGCCGGTGGCTGGAAACGAGCGGCCGGGCGGGCCGATGTACTGTCCGGCGCTGTCGCGGTCAAAGAGGTAGGTCGAATCGAGCGGCACCCGGATGGTCGTGGCGAGCTGGCCGTCAGTGCGATCCACGGGAAGCCGGGCAATTTCCGCGAAGCTCAGCGACGCGCCCGGGGCCAGGCCGCCGGACTGGAGGATCAGGTCCCGCAGCGTCATCCCTGCTTGCCAGGGATGGGTGCCCGGGGTGTTGACGGCGCCGATGATGACGGTGGTCCGCTCCGGGCGGGTGTCGAGGAGCCCGAAGATGCTCACCGAGTCCTTGTCCTGCAGGACCGGGTCGTCCGCCCAGGCGGCCCCGCTGTCGCTCGGCAGCGCCACGGCGATCGCGTGCCGCGTCTGGTCCGCGGGGTTGAGCCGGGAAATCAGCGCACGTCCGTTGTAGGTGGCCGGCTGGAAGCCGCCGGCCAGCGTCACGAGGCGGGAGAGTGTGAGCCCCGGCTCGAGGCCGAACCGTCCCGGCGAATACACATTTCCCTCGATGGCGACGTAATTGCGCCGGGCCTCGGGCACGCCGAAGACGGTCACGCTGTCGCCGTCGGCCATCGCGATCGGGGGGATCTCCGCGGATCCGGCGGGGAGGGGAACGTCGAGCGTCACGCGCTGGGGCCCGCCGGGGGTGCGCTGGTCGGGGGGCACGATCCGGGCGATCGAGATCCGGGTGCGGGCGGCCTGGGCGTCGAGCCCGCCGGCCGCGGCCACCAGCTGCGTCAGGGTCTCGCTGGCGGCCAGATCGTACGCGGCGGGGCGGTGCACGTTGCCGACCACCGTCACCCGGCGCGCCCGCACCCCGACGAACACGACGTCGCCGTTCTCGATGCGGATGTCGCCGCCGGTGTCGCCGTTCAGCAGGTAATCGTAGAGGTCGAAGGTCGCCACCGACTTGCCGGCGCGCCGTACCTCGATCGAGCGGGGGTTGGCGCGCTCGGTGATCCCGCCCGCCGCGTACAGCGCGGTGAGCACGGTGCCCACGGCGCTCATCTGGTAGGCGCCCGGCTGGGTCACCTCGCCCACCACGTACACCTGCACCGCCCGCACATTGGCCACCGAGAGGTCGAATTGTGTCGTCGCGTTCGGACCGCGCCGCACCCCCGAGTAGATCCGGCCAAGCCGGTCGTAGAGGGCGCTCCGCGCCTGTTCGAGGGTCAGGTTGGCCAGGTACACCTGCCCGACCTGCGGGATGACGACGAAGCCCTCGCGGGTGACCCCGAGCTGGTAGGTCAGTTCGACGTCGCCGGTCAGGATGAGAACCAGCATGTCGCCGGGACCGAGCCTGTAGTCGGGAGGTACCGGCCCCGCGAGGAGGGGCAGGAACTGGGTCGTGGTGCGGCGGAAGACGTCCACCCCGAAGATCCCGATCGGCGGCGCCGAGTCCACGATCCGGAGGCCGGTGTCCACCGGTTGGCGCGCGAGGCTGTCGGGGGCGATGCCCAGCGCGCGGAGCGCCGCGTTTTGCTCCATCGTGACGCTCACGCTGTCGCTGCCGGAGGGTGCGTCGCTGAGGAGCGGGTCAATCAGCGCCGGGTCATAGCCCGCCGCGCGCAACCGGCTCCGGATTTGTTCGGGGGTCAGCCCGGAGCTCCGGATCTGCGCCCGCACGGCCGCCGCGCCACCGGGCTGGGCCAGCATGGCCTTGGCCTGTTCGGGAGTGGGTTGCTGCGCGTGGAGTGGAGAGCCGAAAGCCAGGGCAGCGAGGAGGGCCAAGCTGCCCAGAATTGGCGGGTTACGCATGTGCGGTAACATAGGGAGGACCGGGGGAGCGTCAAGGAGAGGAGGGGGGACGGGGGGACAGGGGGACAGGATTGGA
>DASUFQ010000122.1:0-2122 GCA_036274515.1 Gemmatimonadales bacterium
ACGAGCGGCGGGAAGAAGCCGCCGAGGCCGCCGGCGGCGCCGACCACCCCGGTGACCGCGCCGACCCGGTCCGGGAACCACTCGGGGACCAGCTTGAACACCGCCCCCATGCCGAGGCCGAGGGCGAGGGCGAGGGTGAGGCACGCGATCGTGAGCGGCACCATCGCCTGGTACGCCGCGGCGAGCACCGCCGCCAGCACGGCGACAGCGACGAACGACACCAGCATGACCCGGGCCGCGCCGATCCGGTCGGACAGCCAGCCGCCCAGCGGCCGGCCGATCACGGCGAGCAGCGCGAACCCCGCGGCGCGGGCGCCGGCGTCGGCCTTGGTGAGGTCGTGCTCGCCGGTCAGCAGCTTCGGCAGGTACAGGAACATCGCGACGAAGCCGCCGAACGACAGGAAGTAGAAGAGCGTCAGGGCCCACGCCCGCGGGCTGGTGCGGAACACCGCCAGGGCGGCGAACATCCCCGGACCGCCGCCCCCTCCGCCGGGCGCGGGGCGCGCGTCGCGGGCGAGCAGCCAGAACACCACGCCGGTCACCGCCACGAGCGCCGCGGCGATCCAGAACGGCGCCGCCAGCCCCCACGCGTCGGCGATGCCCGGCGCCGTGAGGCCCGCGATGACCGTCCCGCCCATCCCCATCCCGTAGATGCCGAGGGTGACCCCCTGCCGCTCCGGCGGGTACCAGCCGTTCACGAACGGCACCCCCACCGCGAACGCGGCGCCCGCGAAGCCCAGCAGGAACCCCAGGATGAGGATGGGTGCGACCGCGTCGTGCCAGAGCGCCAGACCCACCAGGGGGAGCGGGGTGAACGCCATCAGCAGCGTGAACACCAGCCGGCCGCCGTAGCGGTCGGTCAGCCAGCCCAGCGGGATCCGCATGATCGACCCGAGCAGGACGGGCACCGCGACGATCGCCGAGAGCTGCACGTCGGAGAGGCCGAGGTCCTCCTGGATGTCGGGGCCGAGCGGGCCCAGGAGGCTCCACGCGAAGAAGCAGATGGTGAACGCGACGGTGGCCAGCGCCAGCGCGCCCCCCGAGCCGGGCGCCCGCCGCGCGGTGGTCACCGGGGTGGCTCCTGCGCCGCCGGGAAGCGGCGCCGGTAGAGGATGTAGGGACGCCCGAGGTACTGCAACGGGATGCTGAACATGTGCACCAGGCGGCTGAACGGCAGGATCGCCCAGAAGGCCCACGCCACGATCGCGTGGAGCTGGTAGACGAACTCCGCGTTGTCGACCGCGTCCACGTCCGGCTTCAGGTAGAAGAGGGACCGCCACCACTCCGCCACCGAGAGGCGGTAGTCGTACGGCGCCGAGGTGAACAGGGTGTGGCGGAACGTCATCCAGCAGCCCAGGCCGATCAGGAAGGTCAGCAGGCCGTAGGTGACGATGTCGGTCCGGCTGGTGCTCCGCCGCACCCGGGCGTTCGTCGCCCTCCGGTAGACGAGCCCGAAGAAGCCCGCGATGCACACGGCGCCGGCGATGCCGCCGGCGATCCCGGCGAACCAGCGGTAGAACTCCTCGGAGATCCCGATCGAGGAGGTGAGCGACTCGGGGATGAGCAGACCGACGATGTGACCGCCGATGGCGGCGAGCGCCCCGTAGTGGAAGGCGGGTCCCGCCCAGCCGAGGATCTTGTGCTCGAAGAGCTGGGTCGACGCGCTCGTCCAGCCGAACTGGTCGGTGCGGTAGCGCCACCAGAGCCCCACGAGCCCGATTGCCGCCGCGGCGTACGGGAGGATGACCCACAGCGTGTAGTCGGCGACGCTCACGCGTGCGCCCCGGTGGGCATCGCCTCGGGCGGGCCGTAGGGCTCCAGACCGACCGCCTCGTCGGGCGGCCCCTCACGGGCCAGCCGCGCCACCGCGCCCCGCTCGGCCACGCTCAGCGCGGGCAGGTGCGCCGCCAGCGCGTCGAGCACGTGGGCGTACGGGCTGCCGGCGTCGTGCAGCGCGAGGCGCAGCAGCTCGATGGCCGGCAGGTGGTGGGCCAGCAGCGCCTCGCCGTGGCCCGGCGGGGCCAGCGCGGCGAACGCCAGCATCACGGCCAGGTGGTCGGGCAGCTCGCCGTCCTCGAGCGGCAGCCCCGCGGCCTCGTACGACCCCTTCAGCCGCAGCAGC
>DASUFQ010000123.1:0-59652 GCA_036274515.1 Gemmatimonadales bacterium
GAGGATTCGGCGGCATTCCCCAGCGCGGTGATCGACCGCCGCTGCCACTGGCCGCGCTCCGCCGTCAGCCAGTCCTCGAACGCCGAGGTGTCCGGGACGGCCAGGCCTTCGAGGAGGAGGCCCCTGACCAGTGCGGCCGCCGCCTCCCATTCGCCCGCGTGCTCGTGCGCGGCAAAGACGGTGGTGTCGAGCTCGACCGCGTCGGCCCTGAGCCGGACGGTGGTGGCGTCGGTGTCGAGTGCCTGGTCCCCCGCCGAGCGCCGGATGATCCGCAGGGCCTCGTTCAACGAATGTCGGGCCGCCGGCTCCGGTTTCTCTCCCCAGAGGAGGGCGGTCAGGTGCTCTCGGCTCCTCCCCTGCCGCGGGGAGAGGGCCAGGTAGGTCAGCAAGGCCAGGTTCTTCCTCCAGAGCAGTTCGGGTGGCGGACCCTCACGGTCCACGGAGACCTCGACCGGGCCGAGCAGGCGGAGGGCAATCACCGGCACCCGCCCTTCCGCACTGCCTCCAATTCGGCGCGCGCAGCGTCGAGGGAGCGGTCCGCGTCGCGCCAGAGACGGCGAACCCGGGTGAGCAGGCGGCAAGCCTCCGCCGAATCGCCGAGCGACAGCAGGAGCCGGGCACGGGCTACGCGTGCGGCTGCACTTGCGACGGCATCAACCTCCATCTTCTGCGCCTCGAGCACGGGGAAGCGATAGGTGTCCGAGTTCTCGTACCACAGGATCTCTTGCTCCGCCTCCTCCGTCCGTCCGAGCGTCTCGAACCACCGCGCCCGCGAGAGGTGGAGGAGACTTCGGTAGAAGACGTCGTGTCCCGGCGCCGGCGAGTCCCAGGCCGGAAGCGGCGCCGACACGGCCAGCGCACCGCCCGGGTCGCCCCCGCCCAGCCGGATCGCAGCCGCCAGCACGCCCAGGCGCCCGGCCTCGTCACTCGCCGCCGCAAGCTCGCGCAGACCTGCGATCCAGCCATCGGCGATGGCGCTGTCGCCCCGCGCCGTCGCGTCGAGCGCCAGCGACCAGCGCGCCCGGGCGGCGAACCGCGGATCGGATGCGCGAGCCTCCATCCAGCGGCGGGCGCTCATCATCTCCTGCTCGTCTGCCCGGCCCGCACCGAGAAGCGGCAGCAGCAGCCGCCACTGGTGGCGCTGGATTTCGGTCTCGTCGGTCTGGAACAGGTACGCCGCGGAATCCGCGAGGGCGAGGCCGTCCGACACCCGGCCCCAGGTGAACCGCGCGAGCGCCTGGGCCTCCAGGCCGCTGGCCCGGTCGCGTCCTGTCAATCGCCAGGCGATCAGGCGCCCCACGCCGTCCTGGCCTTCCGGCAGGTCCCATGCGGCGCTGAAGCGGAAATAGCGGGCGAGTTGCTTCAGGTCCTCCTCCGATCCAAATCGCTCGAGGGCCCAGAGTTTTCCCCGCGCGATCCATGGGGACCAGCGCAGATCGTAGCCGAGCTGGAGGAATGCCGTGACGGGGGGCTCGCCGGCCGCCTCCGCCGGAAGTCTCCGCCGCCGCCTCAGCCAGGCGTCCGCCTGCTCCCGATCGCCGAGGCGAGTCTTCCCCCAAACCAGATGGTCATAGGCGGGCGCCGGGGTGCCTCCCGGATGCCCGTGGATGGCCGACTCGAACATCTCGAGGGACGCGGGGAGTCCGCGGCCGACCAGCGGGCCGCGATGGAACAGGTCGCTGGCAAAAAGAAGGGGAAGGGGGTCCACCAGGCCGTAGCGGCGCTCGAGGGAATCGAAGGCCGCGAATCGCCTGGAGAGATTGGTGTCGCTCATCGCGCGCGCGAGCCCGCTCTCGAGCGGTGGGAGCTTGTCGGCGCAACAGGCCACCAGGGCCGCGGCGTCCTCCCACGACGATTCGCGCGCCCAGAGCCGGGCCACGAGCAGCCGCCAGCGGGCCAGCGCGAACCCGGGATCGGCCGCGATGGCGGCGCGGTAGTGATCTGCCGCCAGGTGCCACGCGTCCTGGTCGAAGAGTTCCTCCCCGCGGAGAAACTGCCCGACCGCCACGATGTTCCTGCTGGAGAGGCTGGCCCGCGCGGCGCCGCTCCGCATCCCGAGCCGGGCGCCGATCCGCAGTGCCGCGGAATCGCCGAGGAGCCCCGGGGATGGATTGCCCCCGGGCAGGCGAATCGATCCCAACAGGATGGCGCCCGTGGAATCCGTCTGTTCGAGCCGCAGCACTGTCTCCCCCGAGGTCCGCTCGATGCTGGCGAAGATCACCCGGTCCACACCGAGGGCGCGCCGTGCCGCATCGGCGTCGTCGTCGGGGTGATCGCGCCGCCATGCCGCCGCGCGGTTGAACGGGACGCGGCTGAGCCCCGGAAACCCCGACAGGTTGATCGAGGTGATTTCCGCCGTCTGCAACCCGAGCGGATCGTCCGGCGCGCCCACCACCGCGAACGGCAGGACCGCCAGCGCCCGGCGATCCGACGGGAGGGGCGTGGAGCGCCAGGCGACCCACCCCAGCCAGCCGATGATCCCGAGGACGATGAGGATCCCCGCGCCGGCGCGAATCCGCCGGGGCCGGTGCTTGCCCCGGTCAAACGCCCGTCGCACGTCCAGCATGGCGGGCCACCGCTCGGACGGGTCAATGGCGAGCGCGCGCTGCAGCACCGGGGCCATCGCCCCCGGCACCCCCGTCCAGTCGGCGCCCGACGGGCGGTCGAGCACCTTCCAGAGCCGTCCGGTGGCGGCCTGGTAGAGGACGGCCGCGCCGGCGTACTGATCCGAGCGATCGTCCGCGGGTTCGCCGCGCAGCTGCTCCGGCGCCATGTACGCCCGGGTGCCCAGGACGGCGCCTTCGTCCGTCAGCTCCTGCGGGTGCCGGTGCACCTCCCTGGCGATGCCGAAATCGCCGAGCATGGCGCGACCACCGACGAAGAAGATGTTCTGGGGCTTGATGTCGCGATGGACGATGCCGAGGGCGTGGGCCGCCGCGAGACCCCGGAGCAGGTCGTGGCCGAGGCGAATCAGGTCGTCCGGCGCCATGGGGCCGTCCACCAGGCGGTCGGCGAGGGTCCGCCCGGCGATGAAGTCCATCACGTAGAAGGGGATGCCGTCGCGCTCGTCCGCGCGGTGGACCGGAACGATATTCGGGTGCTGCAGGCGGGCCAGGAGCCGGGACTCGCGGAGGAACCGTTCGCGCGCCACGGCGGTCGCCAGCTCGGGCCGCAGGACCTTGATCGCCACGTGGCGATCAAGCGCGACTTCGCGTGCGGAGAAGACGATGCCCATCCCGCCAGCGGCCAGTCGGCCGTCCACCTCGAACTCCGGCGCCAGCGCCCGCCGCAATCGTTCCAGCAGTGGGTCGTCCACGATGCCTCGATGCAGCCTTGGAGTGTACCGGGTCGGGGGAGGTGAAGGGCTGGGATAATGTCGAGGCGGGCCGGCTCGCCGTCAAGCGAGGGACGCGACCACGCCGCCCCCGGGGGGAAACCGGGGACGGCGTCGTGCGGGAGGGTCGAACTCAGCCGCGGCGGCGGAGGAGGAGCAGCCCGGCCGGAAAGACGAGCAGGGCGCCGAGTGCCAGCGCGGGGCGCGTCGGGCCGTTGACGGGGGTATCCGCGCTGGCCAGCCGGGTCAGCATCGCGTCCACGTCGGCCTGGGTCACCTTGCGGGGCCCGGTGTGGTTGTCCCGCGTCTGGGTCGGCACCTCGATGGAACGCACCGTGCCGTCCGCGCCGATGCCCACCAGAGCCGTCGCGTCGCCATGGTCGCCCGTGCTGATCACGAGGACCCAGGTGCCGCCATCGGGCCAGTTTTTGCGCAGCGCGCGGACGGTGCTGCGCGACGTCTCGGTGAAGGCGAGGGTGATCGTCTGCCGCCGGCCGTTGACCACCCCCTCGGCGCGGCCCACGAGCGGCGACTCCATCAGCTGCTGGTGGTGAAAGGTGTGCACCAGCAGGTACGCCCCGCGGGTGGTCGCGTCCATCGGATTGGCGGGCAACTCGATCGAGATCCACGGGGGCCCGGCGTGGGCGGGAGTGGCGGCGCCGAGCGCCAGCGTAAGCGACACGGCGGCGGCTGGGAGGAGGCGGGAGGCTCGCATGGGAAGTTCCTTCCTGTTGGAGTGGCGCGCACTGGGGACGCGCCAGCTTCGATGCCGCCTCCGCTCAGTTGGTTTGAAGCTCGATCGTGATGGTGCCCTTGAAGGTCCGGGCCACGAGGTCGGCGTCCGCGGTGCCTGCCGAGAACGCGGCAGACTCTCCGCGACCGCGGTTGGCGGATCGGACCGGATTCTTGGTGAGCCGGTTGACGACGCGGCCCTCGAGGGCGCTGAGGTCCACCGCCCCGTTCACGGCGGCGGGGAGCCGGATGTTGATGTCGCCCGAGTGGCTCTCGAGCGTGTAGTTCCCGCCGGCCCGGAGCTCGGTGTCGAAGGTCAGGTTCCCGCCGACCGTTTCCATCCGTCCGCGTTCCAGTCCGCGGACCACCGCCGTCGCCGCGCCGCTCACCGTGCTCAGGGTCGCGTCCGTCGCCTGCCCCCGCAGGACGATGGCCCCGCCCGCCGACTTCAAGCGCACCAGCGCGGCGGTGACCTCCACGTCGATCCCTCCGTCCATCGACTCGGCCGATACTTGTGCCACCTCTCCCGTGATCACGATGCGCCCGCTGACGCTGGACACGTCGACCGAGCTGGTCAGCCCGGAGACCAGGATCTCGGCGCTTTCCGTCTTGATCCAGACTCGCGCGAGCGAGGAGACCTTCACCTCCACGAGCGAGCCGGGGTAGTTCACCACCCCCACCGGCGGGTCGATGCCGAGCTTGACCCCGCCGGACCCGCCGCCGAAAACGAGGCGACCCGCTCCCTCGGGTACGACCGCGGTCACATCGATGCTGTCGCGGTTCCAGCCTGTCACGCGGACGGTGCCGGCCAGGTTGAAGATCCGGACCGCCGCCGCGGGCGCGATCGCCCGGCCCTGATGCGAGGGAGCCTGCGCCCCCGCGCCGGGCGGCAGTGCGGCAAGGAGGACGAGACAGCTCATGGCGATTCGCATCATTCAGCTCCGTGTCAGGCGTGTGGCCCGGTCGAGCAGGTCGAGTTTTTGCCGGTGCGCCCCCCACAACAGGGCGCGCAGGTCGGCATTGGCCGGGTCGGCGCGCAACGCCTCCCGCGCCTCGGCGATGGCGGCGTCGATCAGCGCCAGGTTGCGCTCGATGATCTCGACGGTGGCCGGGGCCAGGCGATCTCGACCCTCCCGCAGCACCCGCTCGAGGTCTTCCGCGGCCAGGACATAGTCGCGGTCCGAAGCAAACCCTGCTCCGGCGGTCGGGGCCGGCGTCGGCGCGGCCGCGATGACAGGGGGACGGCGGCTGAGCTGGCGCGTCACGACCGCGGTGACCGCAATGAGCAGCACCGCCGCGGCGGCAAGGGGAAGCCATCGCCGCCAGGTGATCCGGCCCGCCACCGCCGGGGCCTCGCGCGCCGGAAGCCGGGCGGCGATTTCGGGCCAGAGGTTCCGCGGCGGGTCGATGCTCCGGGGCAGCCGGCGCGCACCCTCGAGCACCGTGCGCAGCCGTTCCTCCGCTGCGCGGCAGTTCCCGCACCCGGCGAGGTGGGACTCCAGATCGCCACGGACCGCAGCGTCGAGGCGATCGTCCAGATAGTCGTCGAGCAACTGGTCGAGTTGCGCGCAGGTCATGGTGACAACACCTCCCGGAGGAGACGCCGGGCCCGGAAGAGCTGGGCCTTCGAGGTGCCCTCGGCAATGCCGGTCATCCTGGCGATTTCCGCATGCTGATACCCCTCCACGTCGTACAGGAGAAAGACGGTGCGGGCGCCTTCCGGGAGCCCGGCAATCGCCTGCTCCATGTCGAGGCGCGTTCCCGGATCGGGGGCGCGCCCCGGGGCGGGGAGGGCGTCGGTGTCGGCCGTCAGCGCAACGCGCGCCTCCCGCCGGCCGCGGCTTCGGCCCTCCGCGTGCACCACGTTGACCGCGATCCGGAACAGCCAGGTGCCGAAGGCGCTCTCCCCGCGGAAGCCGGGGAGCTTTTCCCACGCGCGGACGAAGGTGTCCTGCACGAGCTCCTCGGCGCGGGCCGGATCTCCCGACAGCCGGAGACAGAGGGCATAGATCCGGCCCACGTGCCCCTCGTAGAGGACGCGGAAGGCGTCGGGATCGCCGTCACGGGCGCGCTGGATCGGGTCGGTCACTGGTGGCTCAGATGCCGCTCGATGGCCGGAGGTTTGGAGGTGGTGGGAAGGTGGCCCGGGAAGGGGGTCATGTCGACCGGTCTTGACAGTCGGCGGGCAAAGGCATAGTGTGTTGGAACACCAACACACTAGGGCCATGTTCGATAACCTCGATCCTGCCTCACCGACACCACTCTACGCCCAGCTTGCTGAGCGGCTTCGCGCGGCCATCGCCGCCGGGGACCTCGCGCCGGGCGAATTGCTTCCGTCGGTCCGGCAGCTGGCCGGGAGGCTCCGGCTCAATCCCGGGACGGTGGTCCAGGCCTACCGGGACCTCGAACGGTCCGGGCTGGTCGAGCTCCGACAGGGATCCGGGACCTTCGTCCGCGAACTCTCCGCCCCGCGGCGGCGGGAAGAGCAGGCGGCGGTGAGTGACCGGCTGGCCGCGGAGATGCTCGCGCGCGCGGCCGGTCTGGGGCTGTCCGGACAGGACCTGCTGGCGGCACTTCGCAACGCGCTCGGAGACAAACGGCCATGACCCACGCCATCGACGTACGCGACCTCACCTACCGGGTCCAGGACTTCGCCCTTCGCAACCTCAGCCTCAGGGTCCCCTCGGGGGCGGTGTACGGATTCCTCGGCCCGAATGGGGCAGGCAAGACGACCACCATCCGCCTGTTGCTCGGGCTGCTCCGCCCGGAGGCGGGGAGCATCCAGGTCCTCGGCGGCGCGGTGCCCGCCGACATCGTGTCCATCCTCGGTCGCGTCGGGTACGTCCCCGAGCGCCCGCACCTGTACCAGAACCATACCGTGGAGGAGTCGATCCGCTTTCACGCGGCGTTCCACCCGCGGTTCGACCACGCCGCGGCCGCGGACCTCGCCGCCCGGTTCGGGCTCCCGGAGCGCCGGCTGCTCTCCCGGCTCTCCAAGGGGGAAATGGGCAAGGTCATGATCCTCCTGGCCCTGGCGCAGCGCCCGGAACTCCTGGTGCTCGACGAGCCGACCGATGGCCTCGACCCGGTGGTGCGGCGCGAGGCGCTGCACGCCATCCTCGACTACGTGACGGAGAGCAACGCCACGGTGCTGATCTCCAGTCACCTGGTGCACGAGCTCGAGCGCTTCTGCGACTGGGTCGGCGTCCTCGACCAGGGCACCATCGTGGCCCAGCTGCCGATGGACGAATTCAAGTCGGGCCTCAAGCGGCTGCGCGTGGCGGCGGGCTCGTCGCCCGACGCGGCACCCTTCTCGGTGCTGGCTCGCGGCACGGCGGGGCTTGGCGGGGAGGTCTGGACCGTCCGGGGGTGGCGGCCCGAGATGACCGCCTGGTTCGGCGGCTCGCACGCGCTCCGGGAGGTCGTGGACCTCGACCTCGAAGAGGCGTTCGTGGAGCTGCTCCGGAGCGCCCGCCATCCAACCGTCCGGGAGGGCTGATGTTCCGCGTGATCCTGGCCAACCAATGGCGTGAGAGCCGGATTGCCATCCTCTTCCTCGCGGCCACGGCGGTCGCGATTCCGTCGTGGTCGCTCTGGGGCACTACGCCTGGCCCGTGGGAGGCGTGGCACCTCCTGAATGCGGCGCAGCAATCGAGCCTGGCGTATCCCCTCCTGGCGCTGCTCGCGGCGCTGACCCTGGCCGCGGGGGCCTGGAGGCCGGACCATCGCGCGCGCCATGTATACGCGCTCACCCTGCCGGTGCCTCGCAGCCGATACCTGCTGCTGCGATACGCCGCGGGCCTGCTCCTCCTCGCGTGCCTCGGGATGGCGCTGGCGGTCGGGGCGGGCGCGGCCACAGTCGGGCGCACGCTGCCGCGCTACCTGGAGGCCCACCCGCTCCTCCTCGCCGGGCGCTTCGTGCTTGCGGGCGTCTCGGCCTACACCCTGCTCTTTGCCGTGAGCGGGATCACGGCCCGGACGGCGCGGCTGCTGGTCGCCGGGCTCCTCCTGCTCCTGGCGGTGTCCGCAGCAGCGGACCTGCTCGGGCTGGACTGGAACCCGCTGGCCCGGTGTTTCGAGGCCCTGATGAGTCCGTACGGGCCGCTCGCGCCGTTCCGGTGGACCTGGATGCTCATCGATGTCTAGGCGCGTCGCGTCCGCGGCGCTCGGCGCCCTGTTGCTTGGCACGGCATCCCTGGCGGCGCAGGATTCCGCCGCGACGCTTGCCCGCATGGAGCGCCGGCTCGATTCGCTGCGCGCCGTCCTGGCCGCAGCCGACAGCACGGCGAGATCCCGCGTGCGGACCGATACCGTCATCGTGGGGTCGTTGCGCATCGCCACCACACCCGCCTTGCGACCCGCCGTGCAGCGTGCGGCCGCCGTCGCGTGGGAGCGCCTGGGCGTGGAGTTCGGGGGGGCCCTGTCGGAGGCTTCACTGCCCGCGATGCCGGTCGGCTCGGCGGCAGAATCACTGGCGGGAAATGTGAGCGCGGAGCTGCTTGCAGACGCCCTCGAGCGCACGGCGGCCCGCGTGGTCTGGGGCCGACAGGACTCCACGCTGGTGCGATGGCTGTCCGGGTACCTGCCCGCCGACGCCGCGGTCGCCGACGGCAGCAGGATCCTCGCCAGCCTCGTCGGCACGCCCGCCATCCCGAACGCCGGTTGCCTCGGCGGTGCCATGGCGGATTGCGCGCTGGCGCTGGGGCTCGGGGCACCACCCCCTTCGGTCGAGGCGTGGTATGCGCCAGCGGCCTGGCCGGGATTGGTGGAACGGGACCGGGGGTCGCTCGACTCGCGCTCGGCCTCCCGGCGCGCCGACTGCATCGAGCGGGCCGACATGGAGGCGTGCAGGGCAGTCCTCTCCCTCCGGCCACCGGCGCCGCCGGTGGCGCCCGTGGGGCGGGCGCTGCTCGCGCAGCTGGCACTCGAATCGGGAGGGTCGGGAGCCTTCGAGCGGCTGACCTCGGACCCGGAGGCCACCCTCGGCGACCGACTCGCTTCCGCCGCTCGGCAGCCGCTCGATTCGTTGCTTGCAGGGTGGCTGCGCACGGTACGCCATGCGCCTCCCAGCGGGGCTCCGGCCAAAGGGTCGGAACTCCTGATCGTCCTCGCATGGTCCTGTCCCGCCCTCCTGCTCTCGCTGCGGGGGAGCCGATGCAGGTGAGCAAGCGGGGCCTCGGGCGACTCGCCGTGCTGACGGCACTCCTTGTGCTCGCGTGGATGGCGCCAGACGTGTCGCGAGACCGCGAGCTGCAGGGGCGACCGGCGGCGGACGCCGATCGCGAAGCGATCACCGCGCTGTCGGATTCCGCCAGTCGGCTTGGCCTTCGCGTGCGGACGAGCCAGGCCAGACGGCGCGTGGATTCCGCCCTCACGAGCGCGAGGGGCAACACCGATCCCGCGGTTCTCGTCCTTGGCGGCGGCGCGGCCGCGCTCGCGCCGCGGGTCGACAGTCACTTCGCGCGGCTCGGGTTTCCCGGGCACCCCCGGGTGCCGGTGCACCTGGCGCTGGTCGCCGAGGATTCCACGGGGCCGCGGCCTGCCGGCATGCTCCGGGCCTTCACGCTGCTGCCCGGGGCCTCCCCCGCGGATGGCTGCACGGCTGTGCTCGTCGTTCCGCGGGGTGGAACCGTCCCGGACAATTTCGTGGGCGGATGGACTCGCCTTCCGCTGGGTGGGGCGCTCGGACCCTGCTGGTTTCTCGCGGCGTTCGGCCTTCCAGGCCCCGGCGTCCGGCGGTGGCTGGACTCGCGCTACTGGGACGTCGCCGGGACGGTCCCGCCCACTGCGGCACCGTCCGGACTGTCGGACGCGAACCCGGGCTCGACGGAATTGCTCGGCCGGCTCCTGCTGCCCCTCCTTTCACCATTCCTCGCCCGGTCGGCGCTGGATGCGGGGTGCGCCGGGAACCGGCCCGAACTCTGCGAGGTCGCCCTGCTGGCTCCATTGCCGTCCGGCATCCTCCCTGATGGGATCGCGGGGAGCGAAGGCCTCCAGCGGCGGCTCGGCGATTCGCAACTCTGGACCCTCGGCCTGACGGTGAGCGCCAAGGGCAGCCTGCTGGCCAGGATGGTGGACGACCTGGGCGCCGAGCGATTTGCCACCTTCTGGGGCAGCGGCGCGGAGGTTCCGGAGGCGTTCCGCTCCGCGGCAGGCGAGTCGCTCGGGGAGTGGTACCGGCGGCGATTGCGCCGGGAGCTGGAGGAGGCGGGGTTTCCGGGGCCGGTTGAGCCCCCATATTGGCCGGCGGCGCTCGGGTTCCTGGGCGTGGCAATCGCGGCCTCGCTCTGGCAGGCCGGGCGGCGGCAGGTCAGGTAGACCAGGACTCCCGCCTCACTCGATTGGCTGCAGCACCACGCGCCGGTTCCGGGCGCGTCCCTCCGCAGTCGAATTGCTCGCCACCGGATCGGCCGAGCCGTACCCGTGCGCGCTGAGGCGGTCGGCCGCCACCCCTTCGGAAATCAGGAATCTCCGCACCGCCGTGGCCCTGGCCAGCGAAATGCGCCGGTTGGCCTCCGGGGGACCGGTGTCGTCGGTGTACCCATCAACCGCATAGCGCGCCGCTGGGTCGGCCATGAGCGCGATGGCGACAGTTCGCAGCGAGACCTTGGCCTGGCCGGTGAGGGTGGCACTCCCGCTCGGGAAGTCGACTCCCCGAAGCACCAGCGGCGGCGGTCGCTCGGGGGTCGGCGCCGGCGTCGCCTGGGGGAGGGGGCAGCCGAGCGCGTCGACCGGGGCGTCCGGGCGGGTGCCGGGACACCGATCCCGGTCGTCCGGGACGCCGTCGTCGTCCGAATCGACTGGCGGCTGCGGCGGCGGGCATCCGAACGGGTCGGTGATGACGCCGGGTGGGGTGGCCGGGCATCGATCCACGGCGTTGAGGACGCCGTCTCCGTCGCTGTCGGCGTTGCATCCCGTCAGGTCGACGCGCTGGCCGGGGGGCGTATCGGGGCACTGATCGCCGCCGTCGAGGACCCCATCACCATCGGAGTCGCGGGCCAGGTCGCAGCCGGTCGGGTCGACCGGCGCCCCGCGCGAGGATTCCGGGCAGCGATCCTCGGCATTGGGCACTCCATCGTGGTCGCTGTCCCTCGGGCCCAGCGGTCCCGCATACATCGACATCCCGACCTGGACGCCGAGATCCCACTGTCGTTCCACCTGCCCGCCGGGCGGGGCGACATAGTCCGCGGTCGCTTCCAGTCGCAGCCCGAGGCGCGGGCCGAACCCGAAGCGGAATCCCACCAGGCCGGCCAGCCCCTCCTGATCCACATCGAGCCCGCCGAAGTAGCGGTGGCGGCTGTAGCCCGCGCCGAAGAGCGCGGTGGCCGATCCGCGCAGGGGGAGGTGCACCAGGAGGCGCCCGGTCAGCCCCTGGGTCGTCACCGGCGTGGAATCGGGGAGGGTGGTCGCGCCGTAGCTCCCGCCGAGCTCAAGGCTGAGCTTTTCGGTGACGAACAGCCCGACCTCCGCGCCGATCCCGAAGCCGCTCTTCAGCCCGAGCGAATCGGGATAGAACGAATAGCGGCCGAGCGGGACGACCTCGATGGTGCCTCCCCGCTGCGGCCACGCCGGCAAGGCCGCCCCGACGGACAAGGCGAAGGCCAGCAGGAGGGACAGGCGGGCGGTCGGACGCATCGGGGTAAGATACCGCGACCTCGGCGAGGCGGGCCACGCGGTGAATCGCTAGATTTCCTCCCTCCTCCGCCGATCCCCGGGAGCCCGCGCATGCTGAACGTGAACACCCGACAGGGGCGAGCCGCCCTCCTGATCCTCCTCCTCGGCATTGCGCTCCTGGCGGCGCTGGCGCCGTTCACCTCGGGCCTGCTGGCCGCCCCCGTCTTCTACGTGATGTTCGAGCCGCTTTACAAGCGCCTGGCCAGGCGGGTGCATCGGTCGGTTGCCGCGGGTGTCACGATCCTCCTCGCGGTCCTGCTGATCTTGGTGCCCGGCTCCTGGCTCCTGACGCTGATCGTCGGGCAGGCGCAGGACGTGGTGACGAATCTCGTGCAGAACCCGGTGCTCGGGAAACTGCAGACGCTGACCATCGGGGGCTATGCGGTGGGCCCCGAGCTGGTGAAGATGGGGCAGACCATCATCGGCGGACTCGGCCGGGGTGCCTTCGCCGCCGTCGGGACCGTCACCCTCATGGTGTTCAACTTGGCCATCTCCTTCTTCCTCCTCTATTTCATGCTGGTCACCGAGGGGCGGTCGTGGCTGACGATCCGCCCCTACATCCCGTTCAGCGCCGGGAGTGCCGAACTGCTCCGCGAGCGGTTCCGGGCGGTCACGATCTCGACCGTCATCGGGACCGGCCTCACCGCCAGCATCCAGGGGACGCTGGTCGGGATCGCCTTCGCGCTGGCGGGGCTGCCGAATGCCGCCTTCTGGGGAGTGGTGACCGTCGTCTTCGCCATCCTGCCCGTCGTCGGCAGCGGCCTGGTCTGGATCCCGGCCAGCGTGGCCCTCTACCTCCAGGACGCCCACGGTGCGGCGTTCACCATGTTCGCCTTCGGCGCACTGATCGTCGGCAACATCGACAACGTCATCCGCCCGATCGTCTTTCGTCGCTGGGCGCAGACCCACCCGCTCATCACCGTCCTGGGCGCCTTTGCCGGCGTGCGCTACCTCGGCCTGCTCGGCCTCCTGATCGGCCCGCTGGCGCTCTCCTACTTCTTCGAGCTGGTGCGCCTCTACAATGAGGAGTACGTCAGCCTGAGCGGGGTGCCGCCGGAGCCGGAGCCGCCCGTCACTTGAGCGACTCGCCGCGCGCCTCGACGGTTCGCCTGGTCCTGGCGTGGGCGTCGGTGTACCTGATCTGGGGGTCCACCTACCTCGGGATCCGGCTGGCCATCGCGTCGATCCCGCCGTTCCTGATGGCGGGGTCGCGCCACCTCCTGGCTGGCCTGCTGCTCTTCGGATGGAGCCGGTTTCGGCGCCGCCTGCCGCCTCCCTCCCGTGACGACTGGCAGCGCGCGGCCGTGCTCGGCGTGCTGATGCTCGTCACCGCCAACGGCGCCACGACCTGGGCAGAGCAGCTGGTGCCGAGCGGGCTGACGGCGCTGATCGTCTGCACCTCGGCGCTGTGGCTGGTCCTCCTCGACTGGCTCTGGCGCGGGGCGGCGCGGCCGGGCGTCCGGACGGTGGCCGGGCTCGTGGCCGGGTTCGGCGGCGTCGGCCTGCTGGTCATCCCCGTCGACTTCGCCGGCGGCGAGCATGTCGACCCGATCGGCGCCATCGTGCTCACGGGCGCGGCGCTGAGCTGGTCGGTGGGGTCGATCCTTGCCATCAAGCTGTCGCGCCCGAAGCACCCGACGCTCTTCGTGTCCCAGCAGATGATCGTGGCCGGTGGTGTCCTGCTGGCCGTGGCCCTCCTGACCGGCGAGGTCGGGGCGTTCACCTGGGCGGCGGTCACCCCCTCTTCGGCGGCGGCGTACCTGTACCTGGCGGTCTTCGGCTCCCTGATCTCGTACTCGGCCTACTACTGGCTGCTGCGGCACACCACTCCGGACCGGCTCGCCACGATTTCGTACGTCAACCCGCTCGTCGCCGTCATCCTCGGCTGGGCACTCGCCAGTGAGCCGCTCACCGTCCGGACGCTCGCCGCGGCGGCCGTCATCCTGCTCGCGGTGGGACTGATCACCACCACGCGGCTCCGCCGCCCGGCCTGAGGGCCATCGCATGGCATCGCCTCGCGTCACGATCGAGCTGCCGCCCTGGGTCGACGACTTCGTCGACTGGCGCCGCCGCTATCCGCGCCTCGAGGACCGGATGGCCCTGGTGATCGCGGTCGGACACGAGCAGGTCCGCCGCGCCACCGGCGGTCCCTTCGCCGCGGCGGTGTTCGAGCGGGATACCGGGGGCCTGGTGGCGGTCGGCGTCAACCTCGCCGTGCCGGCGCACAACTGCGCGCTGCACGCCGAAATCGTGGCGCTCATGATGGCGGGGGCGCGGTTGCACCACCACTCGCTCGGTGCGCGGGGGCTGCCAGCGCACGACCTGGTCACCTCCTGCGAGCCGTGCGCCATGTGCCTGGGGGCCACGTTGTGGAGCGGCGTGGCGCGGCTGGTCACCGGCGCCACGAAATCCGATGCCGAGGCGGTCGGGTACGACGAAGGGCCGGTCTTCGCCGAGTCCTACGACCACCTCGAGCGCAGGGGGATTGTCGTGGTCCGGGAGGTGCTGCGCACCGAGGCGCGCGAGGTACTCCAGGCGTACCAGGCCGCCGGCGGGGACCTCTACTGATGCCGGCACTCTCCCGGCGGGTGCTCGGGCGCACGGACCTGGACATCACGCGGCTGGGGCTTGGCGCCTGGGCCATCGGCGGCCCCTGGCTCTTCGGCTGGGGGCCGCAGGATGACTCGGCGTCGATCGCCACGATTCGCCGCGCCGTCGAGCTCGGCATCAACTGGATCGACACCGCCGCGGTCTACGGCCTCGGGCATTCCGAGACCGTGGTCGGCCGGGCGCTCCGGGGCCTGCCCGAGGCGGACCGGCCCTACCTCTTCACGAAATGCGGGCTGGTGTGGGACGAGGAATCGCGCACCGACGAGCCGCGGCGCGTGCTGCATCCGGCCTCCATCCGGCGCGAGTGCGAGGCATCGCTGCGGCGGCTCGGCGTCGAGCGCATCGACCTCTACCAGTTTCACTGGCCCGACGAATCGGGTGTGCCCGTCGAGGAGTCCTGGGACGCGATGCTGCGCCTGGTCGAGGAGGGAAAGGTGCGGTGGCCGGGCGTCTGCAACTTCGACGCTGCGCTGCTGGCCCGGATCGCCGCGCGGGGCCCCGTCGCGTCGCTGCAGCCGCCGCTCTCCCTCATTCGCCGGAAGGTGGCCGCCACCGAGCTGCCATGGTGCTTCAAGGAGGACGTCGGCGTGATTGCCTACAGCCCGATGCAGTCGGCCCTCCTCACCGACGGGTTTTCCGCGGAGCGTCTCGCCGGGCTGCCCCCGGACGACTATCGCCGCCGCGGCACCGAGTTCACGGGGGATCGGTTCCGGCGCAACCTCGCCCTGCGGGACGGGCTCCGGCCGGTGGCCGGCCGGCTCGGGATTTCGCTGGGCGAGCTGGCGATCGCCTGGGTGCTGGCATGGCCGGCGGTGACCGGCGCGATCGTCGGGGCCCGGGCGCCCGGGCAGGTGGACGGCTGGGTCCGCGCGACCGACGTCGTGCTCGCGCCGGAGGACCTGGACGAGATTGCCGCGGTGATCAGCCGGACAGGCGCGGGGGAGGGACCGCCGCGTCCCTGAGGCCGGCGCAGGGGCCGCCGCGACTCAGCGGCCGGGGGGGAAGATCGACACCGCCGATCCGACGGCCAGGTGGGTCGCAATCGGCTGCCGGCCGTTCAGGACCGACCATTCCGGCCCGTAGAGCGCGCCGAAGTCCACGTCGAAGTCCAAGGTCCGCACGCGCCGAAGCGCCCACTCCGGATGCTCCACCCTGACGACGATCGGCTCGCCCCGGCGCGAGCGCCCGTACGCCCAGCGCCGGCCCAGGAGGTTGTGCGCGGCCGCGTCGGCGGCGCCCCCGGTGGACGCCTGGTCGGCCGTGATCCGCAGAAAGTAGCGGCGCTGCTCCCACCGCCACCGGTGCTCGACCACCAGTTCGTCGCCCATGCTCGCCGTGCGGCTCTCCATCGGCGCCGAACGGAACGGCTCGTTGAAGCGGAGCCGCCCGATCGCCGCCGCCAGCGGGCTCGGCACCAGCTCACGGATGGCCACCACCCCGCGGCGATCGCCCTGGCGGACGTAGGTGCGGAAGTTGATCTCGGGAAAGTCCACGAAGCCCGGGATCCGCCGCCCGCGGACCCGGGTGTCCACGAAGTCGAACGCGATGAGCGACATCAACGCGCGGCCGTCGACGAGGTCCGGCTCGACATCGCCGGCGAGCCAGGGCCCGAGCAGGGAGGCGTCGACGTCGTACGTGAGCAGCGCGAGGTTGCTCCAGCGCGCGGTCAGCGCGGGGCGGCGTCGTTCGGGCAGGCCGGTGGCTGGCAAGGAGGTCATGGACTCTATCAATAGTATACTGATTCACGCAGGGGAGACCGGAGGGAGGCGCATCGCGTGGGCGATCCGGGGTTGATCGCGACTGGCCGCCGCATCGGCCGCTGGGTCTGGCGCGCCGTTCGGCGGAGCCTCCGGCCGTCGGGGCTCGTCCTGGTGTACGACCCGGGCTACGCCGTGCAGGTGGCTGCGATTCCCATGGATCCGCAGCGGGCGGAGCTGGTGCTGGCGTTCCTGGCGGACGAGGGGCTGGTGCGCCGGCGCGAGTTGCTGCGCCCCCATCCGGTGTCGGTCCGGAACCTCCGCCGGGTGCACACCGACGCCTACCTCGAGTCGCTGGAGAACCGCGAGGTCGTGGAGCAGATCGTCGGCGCCCCGCTGACCGAGCCGGCAGCCATGGCGCTGGTCGATTGCCAGCGCCTCGCGGCAGGGGGCACGATGCTCGCCGCGGCCACCGCGGTGCGCACCGGGGCGGTGGCCGTCAATCTGGGCGGCGGCTTCCATCACGCCGCCGCCGGCCGGGGCATGGGATTCTGCGCCTTCAACGACCTCGCCCTCGCCGTCGCGCGGCTCCGGGCCGGCGGATTCGCGGCGCCGGTCCTGATTGTCGACCTCGACCTTCACGACGGGAACGGCACCCGACTCCTCTTCGCGGCCGACCCCACCGTCCACACCTTCACGATCCACAACCAGGACTGGTCGCCCCGCGAGGCGGCGGCAGCCACCGTCATCGCGCTCGGGACCGCGGTGGGCGACGACCGCTACCTCTCCACGCTGCGGGAGGCGCTGCCGCCGGTGCTGCGCCAGGTCCGCCCCGGCCTCGTGCTCTACGTAGCGGGCGTCGACCCGGCGGCCGATGACGCCGTCGGTGACTGGGCCATCTCGGCAGGCGCGATGCTGGCCCGCGACCAGTTCGTGATCGAGCAGGTGCGGCGCGCGGGCGCGGAGGTGCCGCTGGCGGTGGTCCTCGGCGGTGGTTACGGCGGGAACGCGTGGCGCTACACCGCGCGGTTTCTGGGTTGGCTGGCGGCCGGGCGGGCCGTCGAGCCGCCGACCAACGCCCGCCTCCTCGTCCGGCGCGCGCAGGAGCTCCAGCGCCAGCTCCGCGACGGTGCACGCGAACTGCCGGCGGCCTCGGAATGGACCCTCACACCGGAGGATGTGGCGGCGTTCCAGCTCGGCGGGGCGCCACCGCCGCGACGGCTCCTCGGCCGGTACGCGCCGCAGGGCGTCGAGCTCCTGATGGAGCGGCTGGGCATCCTGGGGCAGGTGCGGGCCCTCGGGTTTGCCCGACCGGTCCTCGATCTCGATTTCCACCTCGAGGATTCGGATACTGTCCGGCTGTTCGGGGATCCCGCGCGCAACGAACTCCTGATGGAGATCCGCTTCCGCCGGGACCGGGCAAGCCTCCCGGGGATGGAGGTACTCTTCGTCGAGTGGGTGCTGCTGCAAAACCCGCGGCGCGCCTTTCCCTCCGGCCGGCACGCGCTGCCCGGGCAGCAACACCCGGGGCTCGGGATCTTTCGTGACGTGATGGCGTGGCTGGTCGTCCTTTGCTCGGAACTGGGACTCGACGGACTCGTGTTCAAGCCGGCGGGCTATTTCGTCGCAACGCTCGGAAGCAGGTTTCTCGACCCAGTCCGGCAGGCGCGGCTCGAGGCGATGCGCCGCGCGCTGGGAGGCCTCCGCGTGGTCGACGCCAGCCGGGCGGTCGAGGAGGGGCGCGTCGTCGATGTGCGCACCGGGGCGCCGGTCGCGTGGGAGCCCGCTTCGATGGTGCTCCCCGTCTCCGACCGCCTGCGGCGGCTGGTCGAGGGCGATCGGTACGAACAGGAAGTGGAGCGCGCGCTGGCCGCCCTCTCGTACCGCCTGCGGATACCGGGCGAACCGGATGCCGCGAGCGGCGTATCCAGGTCCACGCGCGGGGCCGGATGAAGCGAGGCAACCTCTTCTTGTCTGTCATCGGGGGAGCCGGCCTCCTCCTCGCCGCGGGCGCGGTTCCACTCCTGGGATGGCGGCTGCAGTCACCCCGCCCGCTCGACGTCGTGATCCTCGACCACACCGTCCCCGACACGACCTACCGGGGGCATCGGGCGGTCGTCTGGGTTCTGAACCACCTGAGAATCGTCCACCACCGGTCGCGCACTCCATACGATGCGGCCCGCGATTATGCGGGATTCGTCCCCCTCACCGATCGGGCCTGGGCGGTGCGGCCGTTCCCGAAGCCACTCGGCGGTGCTCGGGTGGTCTACGTGGCCGATACCTACGGCGTCCCCGCGAGTGGCCAGCGCCACGGGGACACGGGAGCGCCGGAGCGGATGCTCGCAGGCGGGATGTCGGGCGCGGAGATCGACGCGCTCGAGGCCGCCGCGAGCGCGGGTGCCACCCTCATCGGGGAGTTCAACCTCGCCGCGGAGCCCACCGGCGATTCGATCCGCGCGCGCGTGGAACGGCTGTTCGGCTATCGGTCCTCGGGCTGGATCGGGCGGCGCTTCGAGGACCTGACGCGCGGCGTCCCGGGATGGGTCCGGGAGGGATGGTCGCGCCAGGAAGGACGCGTATGGGACGGGGTCGGGGCAGGCTTCGTGCTGACCAACCGCGATGGCCGTGTCCTGCTCCTCGACAGGCGGGTGCTGGAGGGATCCGGATTGGACATCGTCCCGACGGCCGCCGGCGACGCGCTGGGGATGGACGCCTCGCCGGCCCCGGGCGGCTGGTTCGATCTCGCGGAGCCGGCGGGCTCGACGGCGCTGGCCTGGTATGTCTGGCGCCTGACGCCTGCGGGGGACTCGGTTCTGGCGGCCGCCGGTGTTCCGAGGGCGGCGGCCGTCACCTGGCGGCGGTCGGGCGTCGCATCGGTGTACTACCTCGCGGGCGACTTCGCCTCAGCCTCCCCGCTCCCGCGATGGACCCGACTGCGCTGGACCGGCACCATGTACCGGATGGCGCCGGCAGCCTTGCTTCCGCGGGGGGCCGCCTTCTTCTGGCGCGGATACCTGCCGCTCCTCTCCTCTATCCTGGACGCCGCCGCCCAGAATCCGGGGGGATGACGGCGGGGTGAGAGCCACCTTGCGCGGCCGGATCACCAAAGTGCATATTTACCCATTATGCAAACACCATCCGGCGTCATCGCCCTGGCGTTCTCGGGCGGACTCGACACCTCCTACTGCGTGCCCCGGCTCGCCGAGCAGGGGTGGACCGTCCACACCGTCTACGTGAACACCGGCGGGGCATCCGCCGAGGCGCGCGACAGCATTCGCCGGCAGGCGGAGGCGGTGGGAAGCGTCGCGCACCACGAGATTGACGCCCGGGCGCTGGTCTACGACCGCTTCGTCCGATTTCTCATCCAGGGCAACGTGCTTCGCGGCGGCGTCTATCCGCTCAGCGTGGCCGCCGAGCGGACGCAGCAGGCGATCTCCGTCATCGAAGTGGCGCGCGCCATCGGCGCCACCGCAGTGGCGCATGGCTCCACCGGCGCCGGCAACGACCAGGTTCGATTCGATGTCACCCTCCGCGTCCTGGCGGCCGACCTCGCCATCGTGACCCCGGTCCGCGACGAGGGGCTGGCGAGGGCCCAGGCCATCGCCTACCTCGAGGCGCGCGGCCTGCCGGTCCCCGCCCGGGCCGGCGCCTATTCGATCAACGCCGGGCTCTGGGGAACGACCTGGGGCGGTGGCTGGACCCACGACACCTGGGCCGGGCCGCCCGACGAGCTGCTGCAGCCGCCGGCCGACGCGCCGCCGGAGCGGGAAATCGTCCTGGAGTGGTCCGGCGGCCTGCCCGTGGCACTCGACGGAGCGCCGCTGGCCGGCCCTGACCTGGTGCACGCCCTCCAGGCGCTGGCGGACGCGTACGGATTCGGCCGCGGCATTCATGTCGGCGAAACGGCGCTCGGCATCAAGGGCCGGATCGGGTTCGAGGCCGGCGCCGCCGTCCTCCTCGTCGCGGCCCACCGGGAGCTCGAGAAGCTGGTGCTCACCAAGTGGCAGGCCTTCTGGAAGGACCAGCTCTCCACCTTCTACGGCGACCGGCTCCACGAGGGGCAGTACTTCGACCCCGCCCTCCGCGACATCGAGGCGCTGTTGAGCCATTCCCAGGCCCGGGTGGTCGGGGAGACCCGGGTGCGCCTCGCCGCCGGGAAGTTCCAGGTGGTGGGGGCGCGGAGCCCGCACTCGATGATGGACGCCCGCGTGGCGACCTACGGCGAGGAGAACCGCCTCTGGACCGGCGACGAGGCGCGCGCCTTCGCGCGGGTCGCCGCCATACCCGCGCTCCTCGCGGCGCGCGCCGGCGGGGGGGAGTGATGGTCACCACGACGCGGGTTCGGCTCGATCGGGTCAGCTCGTCCACCCGGAACGCGCACCTCTCGACGGAGGTGATCGTCGGCGGCGAGATCGTCCCGGCGGAGGGATACGTCCTGGCCGTCCGGGTCCTCACCGACAAGTCGTCCTACAACACGGTGGAGGATCTGGCCGGGCGGCTGGTGTCGCTCCGAAAGGGCGACGTGCTCGCCGGCACGCTGGGCAGCCGGCGTGCGCTGCGCGGCTATGCCGGCGAGGTCCCGGCCCGGATCGCCGTGGGCGACACCATCGACGTCCTCAACCTCGGCGGCGTGCTCGGACGCTGTACCTCCGCCAATCCGGATATCGGGCCGCCGTTCGCCGCGGAGGTGCTCGGCGCCGTCCTCGCCTTCCCGGCGCTCGGCGACCGCGTCGGCCGCCCCGCGCACATCCGGGACGGCGCCATTCCCTCGAGCGACGCCCTGGACTGCCAGGCGCCGGTGGTCTACGTGGCCGGCACGTGCATGAACGCCGGGAAGACCGTCGCCGCGACCGAACTCGTGCGCGGGCTCACCCGAAGCGGCCGCCGGGTCGCCGCCGCAAAGCTCACCGGTGTCTCACTCATGCGCGACACCCTCGCGATGCAGGATGCCGGCGCCGTGGCTGCGGTGACGTTCAACGACGCCGGCGCGGCCAGCACCCACGCGGGGATGACCGCGCCGGTCGCGAAGGGGCTCTTCAACCACCTGCAGCGCACCGCGCGCCCCGACGTGATCGTCGCCGAACTCGGCGACGGCATCCTGGGCGAATACGGCGTGCAGGACATCCTGCGCGATCCGGAGCTCTCGGCGGCGGGCCGTGCCTGGGTCATGGCCGCGCCCGACCCTGTCGCCTGCTGGGGCGCCGACCAGCTCATGCGCGGCACCTACGCGCTGCCCATCACCGTCCTGACGGGCCCCGCCACCGACAACCAGGTCGGCCGGGACTACATCAGCCTCTCGCTCGGCATTCCCGCCCACAACGCGCTGCGGGACGCCGAGGGGCTGCTGGCCGCCGTCGTCGCCCGGCTGGAACCGGCGTGAAGGTGGCGGTGGTGGGGGCGGCGGGCTACGTCGGGGGGGAGCTGCTCCGGATCGTCCTGCAGCACCCGGAGGTGTCCGAGGTGCTCGCCACGAGCCGGAGCCAGGCGGGAAAGCCCCTGGGCGACGTGCACCCGGCCCTGGCGACGCTCACCGACGCCAGGTTCGCGGGCCTCACGCCGGCGGAGGCCGCGCGTGGCCAGGACGTGGTGTTCCTGTCGCTCGAGCACGGCGAATCGTCGCGGGTGGCCGGCGAGGTCTTCGACGCCGCCCCGGGGCTGGTGGTCGACCTGGCCGCCGATTTCCGCGTGCGCGACCTCCGGCTCTACGAACGGTACTACGGCGCGCATCCGGCCCCGGACCTGGTCACGCGCTTCACCTACGCGCTCGCCGATGTGCGGGGAACCGAGCTGCGCGGCGCGACCGCCCTCGCCGCGCCGGGCTGTTTTGCGACGGCCGCGCAGCTCGCGCTCTTCCCGCTCCGCGACGCCGGCGTCGCCGGGATTCCCGCGCTCTTCGGGGTGACCGGCTCCAGCGGCGCCGGGGTCCACCCGCGGCCGACCACCCACCATCCCGCCCGGGCCAGCAACCTCTTCGCGTACCTGCCGCTCGGCCATCGCCACGACGCCGAGGTGCTGCAGGCATGGCGCGGGTGGACCGGCGAGGCGGGCGCGACCGCCAGGCTGATGACGCATTCGGGCCCTTTCGTGCGCGGCATCCACCTCACCCTGCACGCCACCGTCGACCCCGGGGTGGCTGCCCAGGTGGCCGACCGCTACGTCCGCGCCTTCGCCGGGCGGCCGTTCGTGCGCGTCCTGGATCAGCCGCCCGAACTCACGCACGCCGTCGGGACCAACCTGGCCCTCCTGCACGCCGTCGGCGACGCGGCCACCGGGGAGGTCCAGGTGATGGTGGCGCTCGACAACCTGATCAAGGGCGCCGGCGGCCAGGCGGTCCAGGCCATGAACCTGGCGCTTGGCCTCGATGAGTCGCTCGGCCTCCGCCTGGCGGCGCCGTTCCCGTGCTAGCCGCCGGGGTGGAGGCGCTGCTCCCGGTTTATGCACAGATGCCGGTCCGGCCGGTGTCGGGGCGCGGCGCCTGGCTGGTGGATGAGGCGGGGGCCGAGTGGCTCGACGCCTACGGCGGCCACGCCGTGGCCTCGACCGGGCATTGTCACCCGCGCGTCGTGGAGGCCATCGCCGCGCAGGCCGCCAAGCTGATGTTCTACTCCACCGCCGTGCCACACCCGCTGCGGGAGCAACTCGCCGCCGCGCTCGTCGCGCGCTGCCCGGCGCCGCTCGGGCGCGTCTTCTTCTGCAATTCCGGCGCGGAGGCCAACGAGAACGCCCTGCTCCTCGCACGGAAGGCCACCGGGCGCCGGGGGGTGGCGTCGGTGACGGGCGGGTGGCACGGCCGCACCGTCGCCACCCTGGCCTGTTCCGACGGGGCCGTGTACGAAGCCGGGGCGCTCCGGGCGGGGATGGCGCTTTCAACCAGGGTCGCCTTCGACGACGTCGAATCCCTCGAGCGGACGCTGGACGACACCATGGCGGCGTTGATCGTGGAACCGGTGCAGGGCATGGCGGGGGCGCGGCAGTGCAGCCCGGAATTTCTTGCCGCCGCGCGGCGGGTGTGCACCGAGCGCGGGATCGCGCTGCTCTTCGATGAGGTGCAGTGCGGCGTCGGGCGCAGCGGTGCTTTCACGGCGGCGGAGCTGTACGGCGTGGCGCCCGACGGGCTGACGCTGGCCAAGGGACTGGCCTCGGGGTATCCCATCGGCGCGGTCATCGCCGGCCCGATGCTGTCCGGCGGCGTCGGCACGGGGGATCTCGGCAGCACCTTCGGCGGTGGACCGGTCGCCTGCGCGGCCGCGCTCGCCACGCTCGCCGTCCTGGCGGACGAGGATCTTGCCGGGAATGCCGCGCGCGTCGGGGCGCACCTCGCGACGGGCGCCCGCGCGCTCGGCGCACGGAAGGTGTGGGGCCACGGCCTGCTGCGCGGGCTCGACTTCGGGCGCCCCGCGAAGGACCTGCAGCAGGGCCTCTTCGCCCGCCGCATCCTGTCCGGCACCTCGGCCGACCCGAACGTCCTGCGCCTCATGCCGCCGCTGACGCTCTCGGTCCAGGAGGCGGACGTGCTGCTGGCGGGGCTGCGCGAGGAGCTCGCGTGACGAAGCGAGACTTTCTCGCGGTGGAAGACTGGCCCGCGGCCGGCATCGAGGAGATCCTGACACTCGCCGCCCGCATCAAGCGCGGCGAGGTGTGCGGCGGGCTCGAGCGACGCGTCCTGGCGATGGTCTTTCTTGACCCGAGCCTGCGCACCCGGGCGAGCTTCGAGACGGGGATGTTCCTGCACGGCGGGCACGCAGTGGTGCTCGAACCGGGCAAGGGGAGCTGGGCGCTCGAGACCGAGGACGGCGTCGTGATGGACGGCGATTCGGTGGAGCATGTGACCGAGGCCGCCCGGGTGCTCGGCCGGTACGCCGACGCCGTCGCGGTGCGCGCCTTCCCGCGCGGCGCGGACTGGGCGGTCGCGCGCGAGGACGGGGTGCTCCGGCAGTTCGCGCGCCAGTGCGAGAAGCCGGTCATCAACCTGGAGTCGTCGCGCCGGCACCCCTGCCAGGAGCTGGCGGACGCCTTCACCCTGCGCGAGAAGCTGGGCGACACCCGCGGGCGGAGGTTCGTCCTGACCTGGGCGTGGCACCCCAAGGCGCTGCCCTCCGCGGTGCCGGTCAGCGCCGCCCTGGCGGCCGCCCGCATGGGGATGGAGGTCACCATCGCCGCGCCGGAGGGATGCGACCTCGACCCCGACGACCTCGCCACGATCGCGGCGGTGGGCCGGGAGGCGGGCGGCGGCCCGCCGAGGATCGTGCACGACCAGGCGGAAGCGATTGCCGGCGCGGACGCGGTGTACGCAAAGTCGTGGGGCCCGGTGTCGCTCTACGGCCGGCCGGAGGCGCAACGCCCCTGGTTCGACCGGCACCGGGACTGGCGACTGACCGCGGGACTGATGGATGCGACGCGCGGCGGTCGCGGCCTCGCCATGCACTGCCTGCCGGTGCGGCGGAACGTCGAAATCGACGACGCGGTCCTCGACGGCCGGTGGTCGGCGGTGGTGGACCAGGCAGAAAACCGGCTGCATGTGCAGCGGGCTCTCCTCCTTACGATGATCGGGAGCACCGGGTGAGCATCGATACGACGAAGGGGATCGCCGGGCTGAAGGGGGCGCTGCGGTACGTCCGCGCCTATCGCGACCAGGTGTTCGTGGTCAAGCTCGGCGGGGAGGTGCTGGCCGACCCGCGCGCCGTCGACGGGATCGCGGCGCAGGTGTCGCTGCTCTCCAGCCTCGGCATCCGGGTGGTGGTGGTGCACGGCGGCGGCCCGCAGGGGACCGCCCTGAGCCGGCGGCTCGGCCACGAGCCGCGGATCGTCGCCGGACGGCGAGTCACCGACGACAACGGGCTGGCCGTGGCCAAGATGGTCTACGCCGGGCAGCTGAACGTCGACCTGCTTGCGTCGCTGCGCGCGCACGAGGCGCAGGCCGTCGGGTTGAGCGGCGTGGACGCCGACCTGATCACGGCGCATCGCCGGCCGCCAGTGCAGATGGTCAACGACGCCGGGTCGATCGAATCGGTGGACTTCGGCCATGTGGGCGACCTCGACGGCGTCGATCCCCGCGTGCTCGTCACCCTCCTCGAGGCGCGTTTCGTGCCGGTGGTGGCGAGCCTGGCGGGCGACGGGGACGGCAACGTCTTCAACGTGAACGCCGACACCGTCGCCGAGTCGCTCGCCGTGGCCCTGCGGGCGCAGAAGCTGATTTTCCTGACCGGGGCGCCGGGCGTGCTCCGCGACCGCGAGGACCCGGCCAGCCTGGTCGCCTTCGCCGACCCCGACGACCTGTCTGGCCTGCTCGCGAGCGGCGCGGTGGCCGGGGGCATGCGCCCGAAGGTGGAGGCGTGCCTCCGCGCGGCGGCTGGCGGCGTCGAGCGCACCCACATCATCGACGGCCGGGTGCCCGACGCGATCCTGCTCGAGGTGTTCACCGGGGCGGGGTGCGGCACGATGATCGTGGGCCGAAAGGAGAAGGCGACCTATCTCGACGTCGACCTGGCCGACTGAGGTCGAGCTGCTGCGGCAGCTGGTTGCCATCCCGTCGATCAGCGGGGAGGAGGCGGCCGTCGCCGATTTCGTCGAGCGCACCGCACGCGCCGCCGGGTTGCCGGTCGTGTGCGACCCGGCCGGGATCTCGATCCGGGTTGCCGGAGCGGCGCCGGGCCCGACGCTCGCGCTGGTTTCGCACTTGGATGTTGTCCCTCCCGGCGATGGCTGGACGCGCGATCCCTTCGCCCCCGTCATCGAGGCCGGCCGGCTCTACGGGCGAGGGTCCGGGGACGCGAAGGCATCGGTGGCGGCGATGGTCACCGCTGCGCGGGACGTGGCCGACGGCGGAGGCCCGGCGCGCGGAGACCTGCTGGTCCTGCTCGGCTTCGGCGAGGAGACCCGGCAGACCTCGATGCCGGCGCTGGTGGCCCGCGCCGGCCCGGTCGACGCCGCCATCGTCGGCGAACCGACCGACCTGGACTTTGCGGTCGCACAGCGGGGGCTGATGATGGTGGACCTCGTGGCCGCAGGCGAGCAGCGCCACGCCGGCCGGGCGTCGGAGGATGGTCCGTTCACCAACGCGCTCACGGCCCTCGCCCGCGATCTAGTCCTGCTCGATGGGCTCTTCCTCGACCGGCCGCACCCGGTGCTGGGGCACCCCACCGTCACCGCCACCATGGTGAGCGCGGGCGTCAGCCGGAACGTGACCCCTCCCGCCGCGACGGCGATTCTCGACGTGCGGAGCACGCCGAGCTGGAGCCATGCCGAGTTGGCCGAGGGCCTCCGGTCAGCGCTGGCGAGCGAGGTCCTCGTGACCTCCGACCGGCTCGTGCCCTGTGAAACGCCCGCCAGGTCGAGGCTCCTCGCCGCCTGCGAGTCCCGCCGCCCCGGTGCCCGGCGGTACGGCAGCCCGACCTGTTCCGACTGGGTCTTCCTGCGGCACACCGACGCGGTGAAGTGCGGGCCGGGCACCAGCCGGCGCTCGCACACCGCCGATGAATGCGTCGACCTGTCGCAGGTCACGGCAGCCCGCGAATTCTACGCCTCCGTTGCCCGGGAGTACCTGCAATGACCCGCCGCCGACCGCCCCCACGGACCCTCTGGTCCGCGGCCGAAGATTCCGATCGCACCATGCTCGATTACACGGTCGGTGAGGATCGGCTGTGGGACATGCGGATCCTCGCCTGGGACATCTACGGCAGCCTGGGGCATGCGGAGGGGCTCCGCGCGGCGCGGCTGCTGAGCGCCACGGCGCACGCGAAACTGCGCGCCGCGCTTCGCCGTGCCCTCCGGGAGGTGGAGGCGGGGGCGCTGGTGGTGGATCTGGTGCACGAGGACGCCCACAGCGCGGTCGAGGACTGGCTGACGCAGCGGCACGGCGTCGTGGGGGAGCAGCTGCACACCGGCCGCTCGCGGAACGACCAGATCGCCTGCGACCTGCGCCTCTTCCTCAAGGAGCAGCTGCTGGACCTCCACGAGCTGGCTGCCGACCTCTGCGACGCGCTGCTCGCCCTCGCCCGCGCGCACCAGGCGCAGCTCTGGCCCGGCCACACCCACACGCGGCGTGCGATGCCCTCGTCGGTCGGCCTCTGGGCGGGGGCCTATGCCGAGGGGCTGCTCGACACCCTCGAGTCGCTCCCCGCCCTCTGGGCCCGGGTCGACCGGTCGCCGCTCGGCAGCGCGGCGGGCTACGGCGTGCCGCTTCCCCTCAACCGCGAGGCCGCGGCCCGCGCGCTCGGGTTTGCCTCGGTCGAGCACAACGTGGCGGCGGTGCAGCTCGGACGCGGCAAGCTCGAGGCCTCGGTGCTCGCCTGGTGCGGGGAGCTGGGGCACGACCTGGCGCGCTTCAGCGCCGATGTCATCCAGCTGAGCGCCGAGGAGTACGGTTACCTCGTCCTGCCCGCGCGCTTCGCCACCGGCTCCAGCGTCATGCCGCACAAGCGGAACCCCGACCTGTTCGAGCTGACTCGTGCGCGGGCGGCCTCGATCCGGGGCGACTATGCTTCCATCGTGCAGGTCGCCTCGGGCCTCACGGGGGGATACCACCGGGATTTCCAGCTGCTGAAGGAACCGCTCTTCCGCGGCCTGCAGCGCACCAGGGAGATGCTGGCGATGCTCGCGGTGGTCGTGCCCTCCCTCGGCGTCGACCCACAGCGCTGCGCGGCGGCGCTGGCGGGCGACGTGATGGCGACCGACGAGGTGATGCGGCGGGTCGAGGCGGGCACCCCGTTCCGCCGCGCCTATCGCGAGGTGGCGGCGGAGTTGAAGGCGGGGGCCCGCTTCCCGGCCCCCTCCCGGCGGGCGCTCCTGGCGCGGCGCCGCTCGACCGGCGGACTCGGCAACCTGGGGCTGGCCGGGGTGCGGGCCCGGGTGCGGAAGCGGCGGCAGTGGGGACGGCAGCAGCGGCGGCGGTTCGAGGGGGCCCTGCGGCGACTCGCCGGCGGCGGCCCGGAGAGGAGACTGTGAGCACCGATCGGCGGCAGCGGCACCTGAAGATCCTCGAGCTCATCAGCACCAGCGAGCTGCGGACGCAGGAGGAAGTGGCAGCGGCCCTGGCCGACGCGGGATGGAAGGTCACGCAGTCCTCGGTCAGCCGGGACATCGCGGCCCTCCGCCTCGTCAAGGTGAACGGGGCCTACCGTCGTCCCGTGGTGGTGGCCCGGCCCTCGGACGACCCGGACCTCCGGCGGATCGCGGAGGCGCTGATCGGCGTCGACACCGCCGGCGATGCCCTCGTCGTGCTGCGCACGCCGCCGGGCGAGGCCAGCCCGGTCGGCGCCGCCCTCGACCGGCTCGCGTGGGCCGGGGTCGTGGGCACCATCGCCGGCGACGACACGATCCTGGTGGCGGTGAGCGACGCGGCGGCGCAGCGCGCCGTGATGCGCGAGCTCCGCAAGGTGGCGGCGCTCCGTTGAGCCGGCATTCGGGCCGAAGGGCGGAGCGCTGATGGCGCGCACGACCTTCATCGAGCACCGGGGGGTGCGGATTGCCCACCTCAACTTCGCGCAGGTCGCGTCGGCCGATGAGGCGCTGGCCGCGATCGAGGAGGCGGGCCGGGTGGTGCAGGCGGAGCCGCTCCGCAGCGTGCGCACGCTGACGGATGTCACGGGCAGCCGGTTCAATGGTGATGTCCTGGAGGCGGTCAAGCGGCTGGCGGCCAACAACCGGCCGCACGTGATCGCCGGGGCGATCGTCGGCCTGTCCGGTCTGCAGAAGGTGGTCTACACCACGGTCATGCGGTTCTCGAAGCGCAACATCCCGGTCTTCGTCGACATCGAGGCGGCCAAGAACTGGCTGGTGGAACAGGACTGACCGGCTACCGCGCCTCGCGCGCCGCCGCCCCGCCGAACCGCACCGCCGTCATTTCCGCCACGATCGCCAGCGCCGTTTCCGCGGGAGTCCGCCCGCCAAGGTCGAGCCCGATCGGGCCGTGCAGCCGGGCGAGTTGCTCCTCCGAAACCCCGTCCGCCAGCAGCCGCGCGCGGCGGCTCGCCTGGGTCTTCTTCGAGCCGATGGCCCCCACGTACATCGCCGGCGAGCGCAGCGCGATGAGGAGCGCCGGGTCGTCGAACTTCGGGTCGTGGGTCAGCACCACGACGGCGGTGCCCGAGTCGATGCCTGCCCGGGCGAACGCCTCCTCAGGCCAGGCCAGGATGAGCTCGTCGGCGGTGGGGAAGCGGTCCCGTGACAGGAAGGCGGGCCGTCCGTCGGCCACGATGGTGTGATACCCGAGGGCGCGCGCCATCGGGACCAGCTCCGCCGCGATGTGCACGCCGCCGAAGACGACCAGCCGCTTCGGCCGCGGGAATGCCTCGAGGAACACCGCCTGCTCGACGCCGTCGACCGGCAGCCGGGTGGACCGTGAGCGGCCGGAACGGAGCGCCTCCGCCACGGCGTCGGCGGTCGCCGCGTGGTCGGGCGTCGCCGCCTCGGTGAAGGTGACGGTGGTGCCGATGCCCGGTCCCTCCAGCACGGTGCCGACCACGACGCCGCCGGGGCCGCGCGCGGCCGCCAGCACATCCGCGGCGACCGCCGGCTCCACCAGGACCTCCAGGGTGCCGCCGCAGGCCAGTCCGACCTCCCAGGCCCGCTCGTCGCTCACGCCGTAGCGCACCAGCCCCGCCTCCCCCCGCGCAATCGCCGCGCGCACCGATTCCGCCACCGCCGCTTCCACGCACCCGCCGGACACGCTGCCCGCCATCCGGCCGCTGGCGGTGACCAGCAGGCTCGCCCCTTCCGCCTGGGGAGCGGACCCCCACACGGAGGTCACGACGGCGCGCCCCACCGGCTCGAGGGCCCGGAACCGGTCGTAGTCGCCGAGGAGGTTGCGCATCGCGCCTACCGGTTCCGGCCGTACTGCTCGTGGCTCGACACCCAGTCCGACGACGAGATCGCCGAGGCGAGGGAGATTTCCCCCGCGAGCACCACGCCGGCGATGATCTCGGCGAGCTTGTTGACCTTGCCGCGGCCCCGGCAGCCCAGCACCTCCAGGCATTCGCTCTGGGTGGGGAGCCCGGTCCCGCCCCCGTGGGTGGCGATGATGAGGGAGGGGATGGTGATCGAGAGGTACATGTCGCGCGACTTGGTGAGCTCGGCGTAGAGAATCGCCGCGGAGGATTCGGCCACGTTGGCCACGTCCTGGCCGGTGGCGATGAAGAGCGCGGTGATGCCGTTGGCGGAATGCGCGCCGTTGTTGTTGGCGCCGCTGATGAAGGCGCCGACGTTGGCCACGCCGTGGTGGTAGACCAGGCTCTCCGGCTCGACCCGCATCTGCTGGATCAGGACGTCCCGCGGCACCGTCACCTCGGCGGTCACGCGCTTGCCGCGGGTGCGCATCACGTTGATCTGCGATGCCTTCTTGTCGGTGGCGAAGTTCGATTCGAGGTAGAAATGGGCGATCCCGGCGTAGTTGTCGAGGATCCAGCTGCAGGCGGCAAAGGTGGCGCGCCCCACCATGTTCTGGCCGGCCGCGTCGCCGGTGCTGTAGTTGAACCGCAGGAAGACGAACTTGTTCGACTGGTAGGGGTCGACATACTGCAGCTTGGCGACGCTCGACGTCGCTTCGGCCTCCTCCCGGATCTTCGGCATCTGCTCGTGCACCCATGCGACGAATTCCCGCCCCGCCCGCGCGTCCTCGAACACGAAGACCGGCGCCCGCTGCATGGCGTCGCCCACGACGGTGCACCGGACGCCGCCCGACAGGTTGATGACCTTGATCCCGCGGTTGTACGAGGCGACCAGGGTGCCCTCCGACGTCGCCATCGGGACCAGGAAGTCGCCTTTCGCGTGCTCGCCGACGATCGTGATCGGGCCGGCGATCCCGAGCGGCACCTGCGCCACCCCGACGAAATGCTCGCAATTGCCCTTGGTCAGGTGCGGGTCGAACGAGTGCCGGGTCACATGGTCGAGCCGGGCGCCGGTCTCGTTCGTGATGAATTGCTGCCGCGCGGCGATCGCGGCGTCGCTGTAGTCGTCCTCGCCGTCCCGGGGGATCCGGACCAGCGACTGGGTGCCCTCCTGGATGGAGTCTTCCACGTCGAAGCTCAGCTTGCCGAAGCCCTTGGTCTTGACCGAGAGCGCGATGGTGTGCTTGCCCGGGCCGACCGGCGGGTGCTTGGCCACCAGCGAGAACACCGCCCCCACGGGGAACGCGATCGGGCTCCCGCCGGCGATGCTGTCGGCCGTGACGATGTGGTTGTCCGGCAGGTGGATCGCCACCTGGCTGAGCGGCACCGCCTGCCCGTCGATCGTCACCCCGAGCACGGCGGTGATGTCGACGTTGCTGAGCCGATTCTTGATGCCGAAGCGCACCCCCTGTTCGACGTTGGCCAGGCTGCCGAGGGTGTAGAGCTTCTTGAGGAGCAGGGTCGGGATGAACATGCCGGGGGTCTCCAGGAGGGTCGGGGCCGGCCGGGCCAGGCCCGGGCAACCCCCGGTATCTATCACGGATGCAACGACTTCGCCACCGGGGCCGGCGGCGACGGGAGCCCCATTGCCGCAGCGCGGCAATTCGGGGTTGACATTTTGCCGCAGTGCGGTATTATTCGGCCACTCGAGGAGGCGCCCGTGGTTCGCCTGGTCAAGCGGTACGGCGGCGGCAGCCGCAAGCTCTACGACACCGAGGAAAGCCGGTACGTCTCGCTCGACGAGCTGGCGGACTGGGTGCGCGAGGGGCAGGAAGTCCGGGTGCTCGACAGCCGGTCCGGCGAGGACGTCACCCGCCAGGTGCTGGCCCAGATCATCCTGGACGGCGAAAAGCAGGGCCGGGCCCTCCTCTCCGCCGACCTCCTGCATGACGTGATCCGCCGGGGCGAGCAGGCGCTCCATGCCCGCGTGGAGCAGCTGCAGGAGGGGGTCGACCGGCTGGTCAAGGCCGGGGTCGATCACCTGCCGCCGGTCCGGGTGGCACGGGACGAAATGGACGCGTTGCGGGAGGGGATCGCCGGGCTCGAACAGGCGCTCCGCGAGCTGGAGGACCTCCCGCCCTCGCGCCGGGCGCGGACGCCGAAGTCCCGGACGAAATCGAGCGCCCGGCGCCGCCGGGCTGAGGAATAGCAGCGCACAGGGGCAGTCTGACACCAGAACCGACGGGCCGCGCCGCGGCCCGACACCAGGAGGAACGCATGGCACGCACCAATCGCAGCATCACCGCGCTCACCGTCAAGGACAACGCGCAGCACATCTGGCTCGCCGGCCTCGGCGCCCTGGCCACCGCGGGGGAAGAGGGGAACCGGGTCTTCGAGGACCTGGTCGAGAAGGGCGCCAAGCTGGAGAAGACCGGCCGCGCACGGCTCGAGAAGGTCCTGACCAAGGCCCAGGGCCGCGCCCGCACCCTGCGGGGCGAGGCGCAAGGCGCCATCGGCCGCGTCTCGGCGCCGATCGATGCCGGGGTCTCGACCGCCCTGCACAAGCTTGGTATCCCGACCCGCAAGGAAATCCTGGCCCTCACCCGCCGGGTCGAGGAGCTGACCCGTACGGTGCAGTCGGCCAAGAAGCGGCCGGCCAAGAAGGCCACCCGCCGGTCCAGCCGCTAGGGCAGGGCGCCATGCCGACCGCGGCACGGCGCGGCAGGACACGCCGCCGGATCGGCCTCGCGCTGGCCGGCGGCGGCCCGGAGGGCGCCGTCTACGAGATCGGCGCCCTCCGGGCGCTCGACGAGGCGTTCGACGGCCTCGACCTCCACGAGCTCGACATCTACGTCGGCGTGAGCGCCGGGGCGTTCATCGCCGCCGCGCTTGCCAACGACCTCACCACGGCGCAGATGGTTCGCGCCCTCGTCAAGCACGAGCCCGGGGAGCATCCGTTCGTCCCCCAGACCTTCTTCACGCCGAATTACCGCGAATGGGCCCGCCGGAGCCTCCTGCTCCCGCGGCTCTTTGCCGACGCGATGCTCGAGTTCCGGCGCGGCCCGAACGAGCAGACGCTCTTCGAGTCGCTCACGAAGCTGGCCCGGGCGCTGCCGGTGGGGCTGTTCGACAACGAGCCGATCCGCCGCTACCTCGAGCGCACCTTCAGCATCAAGGGCCGGAGCGACGACTTCCGCGAGCTCCGCCAGCGCCTCATCGTGGTAGCCACCGACCTCGAGAGCGGCCGCCCGATCCTCTTCGGCGACGAGGGGTGGGACCACGTCCCGATTTCCAGGGCCGTGCAGGCGAGCACCGCCGTGCCCGGGTTCTACCCGCCGGTCCAGATTGAGGGGCGCAACTGCGTCGACGGCATCCTCCTCAAGACGCTGCACGCCTCGGTCGCCCTGAAGGAGGGCGTCGACCTCCTCCTCTGCGTCAATCCGCTCGTTCCGGCCGACCTGCACGAGGCCGTCCAGGGCGGCCGGCTGGAGCGGGGGGCGCTGCTCGACAAGGGTCTCGCCACCGTGCTGAGCCAGTCGCTTCGGACGCTCATCCATTCGCGCCTGGAGGTCGGGATGGCCGCCTACCAGGCACGGTTCCCGGAGTCGGACGTCCTCCTCTTCCAGCCCGAGCGGAACGAATTCGACCTCTTCTTCAGCAACATCTTCAGCTTCCGCTCGCGCCGCCGCGTGTGCGAGCTCGCCTACGACGCCACGCGGCGAAACCTGCGCGCGCGCCGCAAGACGCTCGGCCCCATGCTCGCCCCGTACGGCATCACCCTGAGGGACGACGTTCTGGACGAGGATCGGGATCTCTGGGCCAGCGTGGGACTCGGACAGTTCAGCGGGCGGGATCCGGTCACCAGCGAGTTCGCGACGGCGCTCGACGAACTCGAAGTGGCCGTGACGGGCGAGCGTCCCGTGCCGCCGGCCTCAGGGAAGGGGCCGGGGCGCCCGGGGCGGTAGGGGGCGGTCGGAGAGCCGCCACAGGAACACCCCCTCCCGCGCGCTCCGCTCGGCACCGGACAGCCCGCGGTAGCCGCAGGGCGGCTTCCGGAGCCGTCGCGCCAGCGCGAGCACCAGCCACCCGAACGGCAGGTAGAAGCCGGCCAGGTCCCAGTCCCGTAACAGCCGGTGGATCGCGTTCCGCGCCGGGGGCCGCTGGAAGTCTCGCACCCGCCGGACGAAGGCGACCGGCCATCCCGTCGGGAGCACCCACCGCAGCTTTCCCCATCCCCGCTTGATCGTCTTCCAGAGGTGCGCCCCGTCGTACGGGCTGCGCCCGTGGATCGCCACCAGCTCGTCGAGCTCGACCTGCATTTCCTGGCGGATTCGCTCGGCGGTGCGCTGCAGCGTCGGGCGGTCGGGCTGCTCGAGGTCGGTCACGCCGGCCTGGCGGAGGTAGGCCGCCGCGTCGATCGGCGCGCCCATCACGAAAATGGTCCGCGCCGGGAAGGCGAGGTACCAGATCCAGGGAAAGACGATGGCGAGCAGCCCGGCGGGGAGGGGCAGGAAGGGAACCCCGAAGAACCGCTGCATCAGCCGGTCGAGCGGAGGAAAGACATAGCCGTAGGGATTGATCCACTCGGCGTTGATCATGTAGAGCGGAACGACCGGCGCCCCGTGCCGAGCGGCCAGCAGGACGAAGCTCGTGCTGAATCGCTGCAGCTGGTACCGGCGGTTGAACCCCTTCCCGATTCCCGGCACCCCTTCGGGGAAGTACAGGACCCGATCCCCTCGGTGCAGGAGGCGGTCGAAGTTGTCGAACAGCATGTCGACCCCGCCGCCGCGGCGCCAGAAGTCGTCGAGCCCGAAGGGGCGCATCCACCAGGTGTACGAGAGCTCCTTCTCGTACACAGCGCGCAGTTTCCGGTCGGGCTGGCACCCCTCGTGTCGCCAGTGCGCCGCGTCGAAGATGATCGCATCGTAGGGGAAGGCATTGCCGCTGTGGTTGGCGGCGAGGATGGCGGGCCCGTCGGTGGGCAGGTGCTCGAGCCCGAAAATCGCGGGGCGGAAATAGTGATCGAGGATCGGGCCCAGCACGTCCTCGATGACCGCCCGGCTGAACCCGGGGTCGAACGGCTCCCAGGAATCGGGCGGCTCGATGGGGGGCTCGACCGTCGGTGGCGGGCGCACCCCGTCAATCTCCCCGTCGAACCGCCAGGACCAGCGCGATCACGAAGAAGGGCACATAGAACGGCCACGCGTGAGGGCCGACGAACCCGAGGATGATGGCGCCTGCTACCAGCGAGAACCCGGCGATGAGCGTGCCGCGCAGGCCGGCCAGCGGATTCTCGCCGCTCCGCTTGGCCGTCTTTTCCATGACCCGGAGCCCCTCGGTGATGAGGAGCGGCATCTTGACGAGCGCGTCCACCAGGTCGGGCGCGCCGCGGAGGCCCTCCTGCGCGAGCCGCACCGGGCTGAACTGCTGGATGAACACCCGCCGCACGTGGCGCTTCGACACCTCCGCCACGTCGAACCCTGGCAGCAGCACCTGGCCCACCCCCTCGAAGGTCACCAGCGCCTTGACCATCAGCACCATCTCGACCGGGAAGAACATGCGGTATTCCGCGCCGCGGCTCACCGACTCGAGGATGAGCTGCCCGAGGGAGAAGCTGTCGAAATTCGCATTGCGTCTCCACCGGCTCGAGATCTCCGCCACGTCCCGGCGAAAGCCCGCCGGGTCGCCGCCCCGGCCCGGCTCTGCCGCGGCGGACAGGTACCGCGCGGCGTTCTCGGCGTCGCCCATGACGAGGGCGTAGTAGTAATACAGGAGGGTGCGGCGGAGCTCGTCGTGCATCCGGCCGACCATCCCGAGGTCGATGAAGCCGGCCGTCGGGCCCGGCAGCACCAGCAGGTTGCCGGGATGCAGGTCGGCGTGGAAGAACCCGTCCTTGTAGATCATCCGGATGATAGCCTCCGCGCCCAGGTCCACCAGCCGTTCACGGTCCTCGAGCGGCATCGCCTGGACCGCGGCGGAGTCCGGGCGGTGCCCGTCGAAGAACTCCATGGTGAGCACCCGCTCCCCGCTGAGCTGGCGGTAGATCCTCGGAAAGACGATCCCCGGTTCGTCCGCGAAGTTGGCGGCGAAGGTCTCGGCATTGTCCGCCTCCCGCCGCAGGTCCACCTCGCGGAGGGTGTACTCCGAGAATTCCCGGATGATGCGCTTCGGGCCGAACCGCGGGAAGGCGAGCTCCAGGATCCAGCCGGCCATCGCGAGGAGCTTCGCGTCGCGCCGCAGGATGGCGGGAATGCCCGGCTTGACGACCTTGATGATGACGGCGTCGCCGTCCAGCGTCGTGGCCCGGTGGGCCTGCCCGATGGACGCCGACCCGAGCGGCACCTCGTCGATGGACAGGAACATCGCGTCGAGCGGACGGCCGAGGTACCGCGTGATCAGTTCGCAGAGCACGGGAAACGGCACGGCCGGCAGCGTGCTGAGGAGGTGCTTCAGCTCCTGGGTGACGGGGCGCGGGAGGATGTCCTCCCGGAGGCTCAGGATCTGGCCGAGCTTGATATAGGTGGGGCCCAGGCGCTCGAGGCGGCGGCGCAGCTGCACCGGAAAGGGGAGGTCGCGAAGCGACCGGTCGAGAAACGGCCGGGTGACGGCGTTGAGGAGGCGGGCAAGGAGGAAACCGACTCCGCGGCCGCGGGGCGTGCCCTTCCGCTCCGCCACGTCCACGGCCAGCGCCCCGAAGACGAGCCCGAGGAGGTGGCGCTGGGTGGTGAGGAACCGCCGGAAGAGGCTCTGCCGCGGCAGGGCCTCGTACACTTCGAACGGGGCGGCGGGGGTGCGCACGTCGGCGGTTTCAGGGGCTGCCATCACGGTCTAATAACCCGCCTCAGCTGAGGCAGGTCAAGAGCCTTCCAGGTCGGGGAGCACGCGGGCGTAGGCGGGGAAGCGCGCGCGCATGTCGCGGCCGAGCATCCCGCCGTGGCCCAGCTCCGCCAGCGCCTCCAGCGTGAGCTGCTCACCCGCCATCATGCGGGGAAGCAGCAGGTCGGCGGCCGTCGCCATGCCGAAGGCGCCGCACTTCGGCAGCCCCAGCAGCTGCGTGGCACCCAGCCGGCCGACCCAGAGCATCGATCCGGGGTGCGCCGGGATGCCACGCCGCAGGATTTCGCCGCCGAGCGTGGCGAGCGCGGACAGGAGCGGGGAGAGCGGGTCGCCGGCGGAGACTCCGCCGACCAGGAGCACATCGACCCTCCGGTGCAGCGCCAAGTCGTCGAGCGCCCCGCACAGCGCGGCCGAGACGGCCTCCGGGTCCGAGCCCGTCACATCCACCACCCCGCCAAAGCCGCCCCCCAGGGACTCGGCGCGGAGCCGGGCCGCCGACTCGAAACGATCCCGGGCGTCCGGCGGCAGCGGCTCGACGATGAGGGCGCCGAGGGTTGCGCCGGTGTAGGGGCGGACGGAGATGAGGGCGGCGTGCGCCGCGGCGCGCCGGACGCCTTCGTCGACCACCTGCTGCTCGACGACGAAGGGCGCCACCTTCACGCTCGCCACCGCCTCCCCGCGCTCGACGGGCTGGTGGTTCCACCTCGTGAAGACCTCGAGCGCGTCCACCCCGTTCACCTCCTCCAGTCCGGTCAACGAGAGCGACAGGACGCCGGCGTGCGTCGCGACCAGGTCGATCCGCCCGAGCGATGCCGCCTGGAGGGTGACACCCGGCCCGGCGACTGCGTTCGCGAGCTGGCGCGCGGCCTCCGATTCGTGCAGGTCCTGCCCGCCGATCCAGGCCAGCCGCACCGGGCCGGTCAGGTCGCCCCGGGCGGCCTCGACCAGCAGCGCGGCGGCATCGGCTGCACCCAGGCGGTGGCCCTTCGGGAGGCGCCGGCCGCCCGCCGCCACGGCACCCAGCAGCACCGCGCCGTCCAGGGACCCGGAGGGCAGGGCGAGGAGGTCGGCGATCGAGAGCGCACGGGGCGTGGTTCGGGGCGTCGTGGCTACCCGCTCGACGACATTGGCCCAAAATGATTCCGTGAAGCGGCGCAGCGTCACCTCGACCATCCCGTGCCCCAGCGAGGTCAGCATCCCGTGGACGGTGGTCGTCGACCTCCACTCCAGGCGTGTCGTGCCGGGCGACACCACTTCCAGCCGGACCTGCGTGGCCACGTCGAGACTCGATCCGGGGGCGGTGCCCGTGGCGCGGAGGTGAAGACTCGCTGGCGGGACCAGGTCGTGGAGTTCCGCCTCGAGGTCCACGTGGGCGGTCAGCAGTCCGGTCCCCACGCGGCAGCGGACCGAGTAGCGCCCGGGCCCGAGGACATCGAACGATTCTGCCCCCGGGGTGCACGCGGCCATCGCGCCGCCGTCCTGGAGCTGCCGCCACACGACTTCGCGCGGTGCGGCGAGTTCCGGCGCGCCGCCGAACTCGAAGATCACGTCGGGAATCGCTCGATGCGGGCCAGGTCGGCGGGGACGTCCACATCGGGGTTCGCGCCGTCGACATCCACCTGGAGGACAAGATGGGGGGAGCGTTCCAGCGCCGGGCCCAGTCCCTGATCGCCGCGCAGCGAATCGGCGATCCCCCAGGCGTCACGGTCGAGGAGGAGCGGGTGCCCCGGCACGTCGGGGGTGTCCGCGTACCGGGGCCGGACGACGACGCTCCCACCCGCCTGCCAGGCGCCGATGACCTCCTCGGCCGCCTCGCGCGGCGCGGCGGGCTGGTCGGCAAGGAAGATCAGCGCCGCCTCCGGCTGGGGCTCCAGGGCGGCGAGCGATCCGAGCCCCAGCCGGAGCGAGTGCGAGATCCCCCATTCGGGATGGTCGTTCCGCACGATCCGGAAGCCGCCCTGGCGGAGGAGGGGTGTGACCGCTTCGTCGCCGGCTGGGGTGACGGCGGTGGCTCCCGCCAGCCGGCCGCGGGCGCGCAGCGCGCCGATGAGCGCAATCGAATGGGTCACCAGCGGACGCCCGCGCCAGAGCGCCAGCAATTTCTGGCCGCCGAACCGGGTGGCGCGTCCCGCGGCCAGGAGCAGTGCGTGGGGGAGCATGGGGGGAAGAATAGCCGGAGTCCGCGCGACTCCGCTCGGCGGCGTCTACCGGAGGGCGATGTAGATCAGGGCGGCGATGGCGGCACTCATGGGGATGGTCAGGACCCACGCCCAGACGATCCGGCCGGCGACGCCCCATCGCACCGCGGAGAGGCGGTTGGCCGCGCCCACGCCGACGATGGCGCCGGTGATGGTGTGCGTGGTGCTGACCGGCACGCCCAGCCCCGAGGCGACGAACAGCGAGATGGCCCCGGCCGTCTCGGCGCAGAACCCGCCGAAGGGGCGGAGCTTGGTGATCTTGCTCCCCATCGTCTTGACGATGCGCCAGCCGCCAAGGGCGGTGCCCAGGGCGATGGCGGAATAGGCGGACATCTCGATCCAGAGGGGGATGGTGTCGGCGGTCGGGACATGGAGGTGCCTGAGCCAGCCCACTTCGTTCGCGAACATCGCCTGGGTCGAGACCAGGAGGCCGACCACGATGCCCATCGTCTTCTGGGCGTCGTTGGCCCCGTGACCGAGCGAGTAGAGGGCGGCCGAGACCAGCTGCAATCGCCGAAACAGCTTGTCCATCGGGCCGGGGCTCTGGCGGCGCAGCGCCCACGAGAGCCCGACCGTCAGGGCGAGCGCCAGCCCCATCCCCAGCACCGGGGAAATCACGATGAAGAGGATCGGCTTGATCCAACCGCTGGCGATCAGGGCGCCGGCCCCCGCCTTGGCCACCGCGGCGCCGCCGTATCCGCCCAGCAGGGCGTGGCTCGAGGAGCTGGGGAGCCCGAGGTACCAGGTCACGAGGTTCCACGCGATGGCGCCGAGCAGCGCGGCGAGCACCACGTTCGGGTCCACCACCGACGGCTGGATGAGCCCCTTGCCGATCGTCTTGGCGACCGCGGTGCCGACGACGAACGCGGCCACGAAGTTGAAGGACGCCGCCCAGAGCACCGCGGCGCCCGGCGAGAGCACCCTCGTCGAGACCACCGTCGCGATGGAGTTGGCGCTGTCGTGGAACCCGTTGATGAAGTCGAAGATCAGGGCGACCACGATGATCGCCAGGACGAACTCGACGGACGGCGACACCATCAGGCGTGCTTGATGAAGATGGACTCGAGCACGTTGGCGACGTCCTCGGCGTGGTCGAGGGTCTTCTCCAGCGTGTCGTAGATCTCCTTCCACTTGATGACCAGCAGCGGGTCGGGGTTCCCCTTGAAGAGGTCGCCGAGCCACTGGTGGTAGATCGCGTCGCCATCCTCCTCGAGCGCCTTCACCTTGACGCAGGCCTGCAGCACCTCGCCGTTCCGGGACTTGTCGAGATGGCGTATCCCCGTCTGCAGCTGCTCCGTGGCAGAGACGATCGTGTCGGCGAGGAGGATCGCCCCCTTGGGCGCATTGTCGGCGTGGAACACCTGCACCCGGCGGGCGCAGCCGTCCATGAGGTCCATCACGTCGTCGAGGCGGGAGGCGAGGGTGTGGATGTCCTCGCGGTCGAGGGGGGTGATGAAGGAGCGGTCGAGCCGGGTCACCACCTCGTGGGTGATGGTGTCCGCCTCATGCTCCAGGCGCTTGATGGACTCCACGATGGGGAGCCGCCGGTCCATCTCGGTGGCGAGCAGCTCCTTCAGCTGCTTGGCGGCTTCGACGTTGAGGGTGGCGACCGCAGTGAAAAGGTCGAAAAACCGCTCGTCGCGGGGCAGGAGGCGCATTGCAACATCCCGGTAAAGTTCACGTAACGAACCGCCGGGCGGGAAGATAAGGGTGAGGGGGGAAGTCGCAAGCGGACCCTGCGGTCCGCGGAGGCCTGCCAGCCGCCTAACGCGAAGCCTCGAACAAGGTTAGGAGCTCCGACGGATGCTCCAGCCAATGGTCCGGCGCCGCGCCCTCGAGGTCGGCTCGCCCGAATGGCCCCCAGAGGACCGCCGCGGTCCGGACTCCGGCGTGCCGTCCGGCATGCATGTCGTGGACGCTGTCGCCGACATAAATGGTGCTCGCGGCGTTGGCCCCCAGGAGCTCGACGGCACGGTCGATCGGTTCCCGGTGCGGCTTCGGATGGGTGACGTCGTCGGCGCCGATCACCACGTCCATCGCGGCCTCGAGCCCCGCCAGGCGAAGCCCCCGGAAGGCGCCGACCCGGTTCTTGCTGGTCACGATCCCGGTTCGGCACCCCCGCCCGCGGACGGCGGCGATCATCTCGACAACGCCCGGATACACCGTCACCCGGCTGTCGTGGTGAAAGATGTTGTAATCGCGATAGGTGGCGATCATCGCCTCCATCCGCGCCTCGTCGTGGGCCCACTCGCCGAACTGGACGCGCAGCGGCGTGCCGATGCCATCCAGCCACTCCCGGTCGGTGCGCGGCGGGATGCCGTGGACCTCCAGGGTGTGATGGTAGGAGTCGATGATGAGGCGGATCGAGTCGATGAGGGTGCCGTCGAGGTCGAACAGGACGGTCGCGATCGGTAGCATAGGGGGAATTTAGCGGAGCGGGCCGGGCCGGACTACCGTACCGCACGCGTGGAGGTGGCGGACTCGATCCGAGGTTTCGGGACCGCTCACACCCGCCGGACGAGGAACCCCATGTAGGTGGCCCGATGCGGGAAGTGGCGGTTCATCGTCCGGTCAAAGCCGGTCCAGAACCCCGAGAGCCGCCGCTTCTTCGCGCCCATCCAGTTGAGCAGGCGCTTGCTCGTGAGCAGCTGGCGCCGAACCTGGCGGAATCCGGCGGCCTCAAACAGGATCCGGAACCCGTCGGGGTCGAACGAGTGCAGGTGGCCGTTCCGGTGGACCCGCCTGCCGGTGGCGGGGTCGGTGATCATCTTGGACTCGAGATTCTCCCGGTAAGGCACGCACAGGATGCCGTGGCCTCCCGGACCCACGAACCGCGCGAGCTCCCGGAGCGCGGTGTCGGGGTGGGGCAGGTGCTCGAGCACCTCCTGGCAGAGCACGAGGTCGAACGGCGCCGGTGGCTGGTACGTATACAGGTCCTCCCGGGCCTGGGTGATGCCGTAGGTCTCGCAGCGGTCGCGGAAGATCGCCAGGCTGCTCTCGTTGATGTCCACGCCATGCACGGAGTAACCCGCCTGCGCCAGCAGGTAGCACATGTACCCCTTGCCGCAGCCCGCGTCGAGGACCGTGCGCACGCCCGGCGGCACCAGGCCGAGCAGGCCGTAGTACCGGAGCAGTTCGCTGTGGTTCATCTTGCGGGTGTGGACCAACTGGATCCAGTCTTCCAGCCCGCAGAACGGACCTGCCCGATCGTGTGGCCGCATCGTGACCTCTCACCCTCTGGCGCGTGGCGCGCACCGACCGGCCGGGTCTCCAACGCAGGCCGTCCAGTCTGTGTCGCGGCCGAAAAAGATCAATCCGGTCAGGCGTGGGCGGAGCGCGGCCGTCGGCGGTCCCGGGTCCGGCAGGCCCGGCAGGGCGGCCAGCAGGGCCTGATCATCCTCCAGCGCCAGCCGATCGAGGAGCATCGCCTCCCCGGCGGTGTGCCCGCAAGTGCAGAAGCGGAGCGCGCGCTCGAGAGAGGTGAGCAGCGCCTCGTCCCGCCGGCGTGCGGCTTCGCTGGCGAGTGTGCGAAGTCGGCGCCCGAGCTGCGCCGCGGCGGCCGGTTGGGGAACGCCGCTGATCCGCGCAGTCGACGCGTCCCGGAGGGCCCGGCGAAGGCAGGGCGCGAGGGAGGTCAGCACCTGCCGTACGACGGCTGGCGGCGGAGGCTCGAGGGTCCCGGCTGAGCACCCCTCCCGGAGGCGACGCTCGACAGGGCCGGGCTCTGCCGACCACCCAGACGCCTCCTCCCAATGGAAAACCATCGAGGCGATCCGCGCCCCGTCGCGCTCGAACGCCAGTCCGGCCAACACTCCACTTCGGTCGGAATCCGCGGCCGCCACCCCCTCGACGCCCGCGCCCGTCAGTTCGCCCGCGATGTCGCGGCGCCACCGCCACCGCGAGCGCCCTCCCTCGCCAAGCCCGTGCCCGACCGGAAGTGCCGCCTTCGCGCGCAGCAGCGGCAGCTGCCGCAGCCGGGCCTCCACCCGCGGGCCCGGAAGGAAGCGGACGACCTCCACCTCTCCCCAGGGGGAACCGCGGCGGACGGCCCGCCCGTCCCGTTGCGACAGCCGCACATCGGTCCAGGGCAGGTCGTAGTGCACGACCCGTCCGGCGCCCTGCAGGTTGAGTCCCTCCGCGGCGACATCGGTTGTCAGCAGGGTGCGCGGCCGCCCGGGGGTTTCCCCTGCCGGGGCAAACACATCAGGCCGGAACCAGTTGAGCACGTCGTTTCTCGGGAGCGGGTGTGTCCCAAGGCCGGATCGGCGCCCGGTGCACCAGGCCAGCCAGCGATCGGGAAGCCGGCGCCTGAGGTAGGTGATCGTCTCGCGCGCCGCGACAAAGACGAGGGTAGGTATCCGGTCGCGCAGGAGATCGGCGAGCCGATCCGACTTCGGGTCGGGGGCGTCGCGGAAACGCGCGGCCTCCGCCATCAGCGCTTCGACGACGTCGAGGTCATCGAGGACGAGTTCGTGGTCCGACGCCGCGGCGGGCAGGAGCGGCCAGAGGACCAGTTGCGAATCGGAGTCGCCGACCAGGAGGCGGAGGCTTCTTCGATCCATCGGCCGGCCGGCAGCACGGGCATCCCGCGCGTGGAGCAGCAGGTGCCGGTACCGTCGCATGGAGGCGAGCAAGGCGCTCGTGCTGGAGGACAGGGCGCGACAGAAGACGGTGCGGAGGAGCGCGGCGATCTCGGGCCGCGAGGATAGCGCCAGCCGGTCGAGCACGTCCAGCAGGGCGGCGCCGCCACTCTCGAGCACCTCGCTCCGGTACCGAGTCGGGGGCGCCGTCACGGCGGTCAATCGCTGAATCACGAACCTTCCCAGGGAGGCAGGGACATCCTGCCGCGCGAAGGCACGCCGGAGTGAGGGAGCGCCGTCGTCGCCGAGGGCGTCGTCGCGGAGGCCGAGGTGCAGCTGGTGGAACAGGTCGGAGGACCGGTTCACGATCGGGGTCGCGCTGAGCAGGAGGACGCGCCGACCGACCAGCCATGGCGCGAGGGTGCGGTACCGGCGGATGCCGGGGTGGCGGAAATGGTGGGATTCGTCCACGATGACGAATGAGGGTGTCGCGCGTGGCAGCCGCCCTCTCGACAGCTGGGCGTGGGACCAGACGACGGCCTGGATTCCCAGCCGGTCGGCCACCTCCTTCCATTGAGGCACCAGCGCTGCCGGGACCAGGCAAGCCGGACGGTCGACGCCGAGGCCGCGTGCCACCGCGAGGGAGACAAATGTCTTGCCGCTTCCGACCGGGTCGGCGCAAAGCACCGCCCCGTCCGTCCGCACGGCAGCCAGCAGCAGCCGGAAGGCGTCTGCCTGGGCCTCGTCGAGCCAGTCCGGCGCCGGGTCGGAGGCGCGCCGCGGCGCCAGGGAGGCGGCCAGGGCGCGGGCGACCATGCCAGGGCCTGCGGGCGGGCCGGGTACCAGGAGGGAGGCAATGGGATCGGTGAAGGGAATGAGCGCCTCAGCGACGACGCTCGGCGCCCACGCCCACCACCCCGGCGAGGAGCCGGCGGTCGCGTTCTTCGAGTCCAAGCCAGGCTCCCACGATCGTGTCGAGTTGATGCTGGAGCGCCTCTCCGGCAGCGCCGCGGCGTGCGATGGCCGCGAGGCGAGCATCCTCGAGCGCCCGCGGCGGCAGGGGAATCCCGCCCACCGCCCGGGCATTGAAGCGAGCGTACCCGCCGCTGGCCGGATCGGTCACCACCCTTGCGGCCGCGCGGATCCAGGTCGAGTTGAGCCAGGCGGTGAGGGCGAGCGCCGGTCGCGACGCCGCCAGGATGACCAGGTAGCAGGAGTTGAGCGGGATGATGCGCCCCGATTCGGCCCCGACCAGGCAGGCGGCTTCGAGCCGCGGCGCGAGATCGGGCCAGGCCACCCGCGGGCGGGCACACCCCGCCGCCGGACGGAAGAGCGTCCATGGCGCGTTCCCGTCGTCGTCGACGCGAGCGCGCAAGGCAGCCTCGTGCAGGGCAAAGTGGCGCGCGGCGCCAGGAGGGAGGGCGCGAAGCGGCCGCCCTTCCGCATCGTGCGTCCAGACGATCCGCCCGGAAGGCGCCGCGCGAAATGCACGGATGTCCTTCCCATGCAGTGCGGGTCGGACCAGGCCGGCCTCGATCTCCGGTCCCGGTTCGAGGAAGAGGTGGTTGGCCCCCGACTTGACCCCGAGGTGCACGCGCAACGTGTCGGCCAGCCGCGGAAAGCGCTCCAGGCTGGCGAGCGCGCGCTGGAGGCCCCCGGAATGGAGGATCCACGGGGCGCCGCCCGACGGGAGCCGCTCCAGGACGGCGCGGGAGCCGGGGTCGAGCCCAAGCGACGGCCGGTGCGACGCTGCCGCCCGTTCGGTCCGCGCCACGAGGGCGAGCGGGTACGCGGTGGCGTCGAACTCGGCGCCGTTCGAATTGGTGAGGTCGGAGAGCGAGAGGATCGTCCCCCGCTCGGCGAGCGCGGCACGCAGGGTTGACGCGTACGCCGCCGTGGCGAGCTTGGCGGGGACCAGCATCGCGACGATTCCCCCGGACCGCGTCAGTTCCCAGGCGCGCTCGAGGAACGCGACCGACAGGTCCGGCTGGTGGGCGTAGCCGCGGCCGCTCCCGGCCCTCCACCACCGAAACCGCTCGCGCAACTGGCGACGGACGGGGGCCGGCAGCGACTCGGCCCTGACCCACGGCGGGTTTCCGATGATCAGGTCGAACCCGCCGGCGGCCATCACGTCGCCGAACTGGATGTCGAAATCGAAGCTCGGGACCGCTCCGGACTCCCGGAGGGCTCGTCGCATGCCCCGGAGGGAGCGCAACGACTCCCGTGCGATCGTGACCGCTCGGCGCGCCTCCCGGTCGAGCCCGCGACGCACTCCGAAGAGCGTCAGCTCCTTCCCGCACGAGATCAGGCGGCGGAGTTCCACTTCCCGTTCGATGATCGCCGCGTCCAGGCGTTCCGTGGCCGTGGCCGTCTCGATCCGCCGTAGCCGGGCCAACGCTTCCCGCTTTGCCGCCCCGGTCGCTCCCGCGGCGCTCCGGCGGGCCTCCGCGAGCGCGGGCGCGTTGCGCGACGCCCGCAGCGGGTGCCGCAGTGCGAGGCGGAGCGGGTCGGAGAGGCTGTCGCCCTGGCGGACGAAGGCGTCGAGATTGGGAAGCGGGTCGACCGCTTCTGGGGACCCGTCGGGTTCGGCGGCGATGATCGCGAGCCAGAGCCGGAGCTCCGCCAGCCGGACCGCGGCCGGGTTGAGGTCGACGCCATAGAGCTGCCGCGCCACCACCTCTCTCGGATGGCAGGGCAGGGCGGCGGCGCGCCGGAAGCGGAGGAGACGCTCGAGGGCACCGAGAAGGAACGCGCCGGAGCCGACGGCGGGGTCGAGGACGGTTGCCCTCTCGATGACCCGTACCGCGGATGAATCCCCGGAGGCAAGCCGCCGGAGCGCCTCGGCCCCCGAGCAACCGAGCCGGCCTGCGACGAAGCCGGCGAGCGCGGCGTCGACGAGCGATCGCACCAGGGCGTCCGGTGTGTAATAGGTGCCGGTTTGCCTGCGTGCTTCCGGGTCCATCACCCCTTCGAAGACGCGTCCGAGCATGTCCGGGGCGATGCAGCCCGGCGTGTCAGCGCCGACCACGAAGTGGTAGCGTTCGAAGAGCGTGTCGAAGGCGTCGCGCCACGCCTCGTCAGGGATGTCCGGCCGGTGGGCGCGCTCCAGCCGATGAGGTTCGAAGAGCCCGCCGTTGAGGAAGGGGATGGCGCCAAACGAGCGGGCCGCGGAGGAGCGGCGCGCCGCCGGCTGGTTCAGCGTGCCGAAGAAGAGCGGGAGGAGGAGGTGTCGGTGGATCCGCCTCCGGTGGAAGAGGCAGTCATCGACGTGGCGGCGCAGGAACTGGTCGGATCCGTCCAGCCACCCCTTGGCCTGGACGAAGTAGAGAAACAGGACGCGGGTCAGCTGGAGGAGGGCCAGTTCGTGACGGTGGCGCGCGGGGATGGCCGGGGGCAGGGCCCCCATGATCCGGTCGAGGGTTGCCCGAAACGCGGTGAAGAAGCGGTGGCCGACGCCCGCGCCGGTCAGCGCCTCCGCTGCGCGCGAGGCGATCCCCAGTGACCCGCCCGTCTGCGCCTGGCCGATCCGGGCCAGGCAGCTGGCAGCCAGGTGACCCGGGTGCTCGAGGTCGACCTCGAGGACCGGCGTGCCCCCGAACCCGACCGAGACCACGAGTTGCCGGCGCTCCGTGCCAAGCCCGAAGATGCCGCAGATGCGCCCCCGTGCCGCCAGCTGACGGGCGAGGCGTGGCGCTGCGTGGGTTGGGCGGCGAGATTTGACGGCGTACCAGCGGAAGCCGCCGAGCCGGCCGACGATGGCCGCTTCCAGCGGCGGATCGGAACGGCGGCCGAGGTCGAGGGTGTGCGGGTCCACCGGCTCCCAGAGCGGCTCATGGCCCAGCGCCGCCACGAGTTGCGGGAGGTCGTGGAGCGCGCTGATGCCCTGCAGCACACGGCCTGAGACCACGTCGGTGCTCCTGAGTGGGGTCACTCAGGATGGGCCTCGCACCGTCAGGCCCGCGCACCATAGGAACGCACTCCAGACCCAAACGCCGGAGAGTCCGCGATGCGAGTGTCGTACGCACGCCTGACCCGGGTGGTTCTGCCCGGGATCCTTGCCGCCCTCGCCCCGGGCTGCCATGCGCCCTCGCCCGCGCCAGCGCGGCCGGAAGTCGTGGTCCCGGCGTATTTCACGTCACCGGACTCGGTGCTGAAGGGGATGCCGTTCTCGGAGGCAGTCCAGGTGGGAAACCTGCTCTTCATCTCGGGGCAGATTGGAAGCGTCCCCGGCACGATGACGCTCGCGGCCGGCGGCATCGGGCCGGAGTCGCGCCAGGCACTCGAGAACATCCGCGCGATCCTCGAGCGCCGGGGCGCCTCGCTCGCCGACGTGGTGAAGTGCACCATCTTCCTCGCCGACATCGGCGAGTGGGGGGCGTTCAACCAGGTCTATCGGGAGTTCTTTTCGCCGCCCTATCCGGCGCGAAGCGCGCTCGGGGGGACGGCGCTCGTCTTCGGTGCGCGCACCGAGGTGGAGTGCATCGCGGTGGTGCCGGGCTAGTAGTTCTCCAGCACCAGGGTGGAGAGGGCGTCGAGCGCCTGGTGCTCCGGCTTCACCCTCCCGTCGGGCGTGAAGCGGATGTTCATGGCGCAGAGTTCCTCAAGCGCGGTGCTCTGCTCGGCGGCGAGCGGCAGGATGAAGGGTGGACCTTCCGTTCGCATGCGCTCGACCGCTCCGATGAGCCAGTCGGGCCTGTCGGAGGCGCGTTCCAGCGCGGCGAGCATGTCGGCGGTGATGGTGAGGCGCATCCGCACTCCAGGTGATCGGGTGGTGCCTAAAGATTCTCCGGGCTGTCGCGGCGCGCAACCGCCGCGTCAGCCGGAGGAGTAGGTGCGTCCGCGCCACTCGATCCGGCGCGCCCCCCGGCGGATCGACCGCGCGAAGATCCACCCGGTCATGCCCACCCCGAGGGGATAGGTGAGGCCGTAGAGCGGGTTGATCCCGAAGCCGGCGTCGAAGACCATCCAGAACGTCGCGCTGAACGCCGTGGCCCACGCCGCGGGCTCGACCCAGCCTGGCAGGAGTCCCACGAGCCCCAGGGCCAGGACGACCGGGGGCACGAGCCAGAACAGGACCCCGACCGCGAACATCACCGGCACCAGCGCGCGCAGCACCGGCTCGTCGGGGTACGAGCGCCGCCCCCCGAGGTACACGTTCTTCGACCATCCCTCGACCATGCCGGCCAGGCTGGTGTACATCCGGGTGTCGAGCAGCGTGAGCCCGAACGCGAACAGTTGGGGACGGCCGGCTCGAAAGTACGCCTGGGCCAGGGCAAGGTCCTCCGCCACTTCGTGCTTCACCACCTCGTGAGTGCCGACCGCCTCGTAGCTCTCCCGGGTGACCAGGATGAACTGCCCGTTGGCGATCGCCCCGCTCGCCCGCCGCGCCCGGTTGACGACGCCGGGGTGAAATCGGAGGGCCAGCAGGGAGGCGACGATCGGCATGATGACCCGCTCCCAGAACGATCCGCAAAGCAGGCGCCCCAGTACCGTCACCAGATCCCGGCGCCGGCTCTCGAGGGCGCCGACGGCGCGACCCAGGAGGGTGGGGGCATGCCGGGTGTCGGCGTCGGTGAAGAGCAGCAGGTCGCCCCGGGCGGCGCGGTATCCCTGCAGGCAGGCCCACGGTTTTCCGAACCACCCCGCCGGCAGCTCCGCACCCGGCACGAGGCGCACGCGCGGGTCCCGGCCGGCGTACCGGGCGGCCACCGCGGCGGTGTCGTCGGTCGAGCGGTCGTCGACCACCAGAATCTCGACCGGGGTGTACGACGTGAGGAGGAGGGAGTCGAGGAGGATCGGGAGGTTGTCCTCCTCGTTCCGCGCCGGCACGATGACCGACACCAGCCTGCCACTCGCGAGCGGGCTGGCCTCGAGGCTGGGCTGGCGGCGAGCCAGGCGGATGAAGGCGAGGAAGGCGGCCGCCCAGGGCAGGGCGGGCCAGAGAGCCGGGAGCGGTGCCACGGAACTACCGGTTGCGGGTGACGGCCGCCAGCTCCCCCTCGAGCTGTTCCAGCTGGCGGCTGACCTCGTCTGCGTCTACCGCCGCCCCCGGCCCCGGCACGCCGTTCTGGGCGAAGATCGTGGCCACCAGCGCGTCGGTGTACCCGACGACGGTCACGCCAATGCCCTTGTCGAGCACGCGGTTGAGCTGCAGCATGATCGCCATGGCGCGCCGGGGCCGCATCGCGGCGAGGACCGGCGCGAGGTTGCGGATGAGGAGTTCCCGGAGGAACTGCATCTCGTCCACCACTTCGCCGGCCGCGAGGCCGCGGGCCGCCGCCAGCCGCCCGAAATGCTCGCAGGCGTGGAGCCAGACCGGCTTCGTCTCGCGACGGACTGGCCCGACCATTTCGCCGAGCAGCTCGATGATGAGGCGCAACTCCCGCTCGATGATGGGGCGGGGTATTGTGGTAGAGGTTTGCATGCGGTCGCCCAGCCAGTCGGCCCACTGGGTGACCATCTCGTCCCGTAGGTCGAAAATCACGCGGCTGGCGGCCACGAGGGCCGGATCGGAAGCGCGCAGGGCGTTCCTCCTAAGAGTGGCGCCCCCAATCTACAACAGGAGTCGGAATGGGGTCAAAGAACTTCACCCGCCCGCCGGTGCTCGGCGCGGGAAGCCGGGTGGCGCTGGTGGCGCCGGCGGGCCCGCTGCTCGAGCACGACGACCTCCGTCGCGGCGAGGAGCTCTGCCGGGCGCTCGGGTTCGAGCCGATCCTCGGCCCCAACGCCTACCAGCACTACGGGTACCTGGCCGGCACCGACGCCGAGCGCCTCAGCGACCTCAACGCCGCCATCGCCGACCCCCGCATCGACGCGGTCTGGTGCCTGCGCGGCGGGTACGGCATGACCCGCATCATCGACCAGGTCGATTTTTCCCCGCTCCGGAAGCGGCCCAAGGCCCTGATCGGGTTCTCGGACATCACGGCGCTCCTGAACGGCGCACAGGTCCAGGCGGGGCTGGTGACTTTCCACGCGCCCATGGCCCGGGCACCGCTCACGCCGTTCAGCCGGTGGCACTTCGACCGGGTGCTGACGACGGTGAATCCGGCCGGCCGGCTGGGGCGCGTGGCGCCCCCCGCGGACGTGCTGGTGCCGACCAGCGGCCGTATCGTGACCCTCGTGCCCGGCCAGGCGGTCGGCCAGCTGGTGGGAGGCAACCTCACCCTCCTCCAGTGCTTGGTGGGCACCCGGTACTTTCCGGACCTCGACGGGAAGCTCCTCTTCATCGAGGACGTGGGCGAGAACCTCTATTCTGTCGACCGGATGCTCGCCCAGCTTCGCTCCCTGGGCGAGCTCCAGAAGGTGGCGGGCATCCTGGTCGGCCAATTCACCGAGCTACGCCGGGGGACCGAGGACGGCTCCCTCGGCTTCGACGAGGTACTCACCACCTACCTCGCCCCGCTCAAGGTGCCGGTGGCGTACGGCTTTCCAATCGGGCACGTCGACGATCAATGGACCCTTCCCCTCGGCGTCAGCGCGCGCCTCGACGCTACGGCGGGGGAGGTGGAGATCCTCGACGGCGCGGTGCGCTAGCCGGTGGCCACCCCCTCGCTCACGCGGCATCGGCTCGCCGGCTACCTCGGCGAGGTCCTGGTCGACGTGCGCGCCGGAGACCGCAGGCATCCGCGGCCGGCCGTGGTCATCCTCCCCGGCTTCAAGGGATTCAAGGACTGGGGGATGTTCCCGCCAACGGCCGATCGGCTGGCCAGGGCGGGCATCACCGCCGTCAGCGTCAACGTGAGCGGCAGCGGCGTCGACGACCAGGGAGAGTTTTCCCTTCCCGATCGCTTTGCCCACGCCACCTTTTCCGGCGACCGGTCCGACGTCGTGAAGGTCATCGACGCCCTGGCCTCCGGCGGCCTCGGCCTCCCGGCGCCGACGTCGATCGGGCTGCTGGGCCACTCGCGGGGCGGAGGCCTGGCGGTCCTCGCCGCGTCGGTGAACACCACTGTCTCCGCCCTCGTGACCTGGGCCGCCATCAGCCATGTCCACCGATTCTCGCCCGCCGAGGTGGCGGGATGGAGGTCCAGCGGCCGGCTCGATGTGCTGAACGCGCGAACCGGACAGGTGCTTCCGATGTTCACCGATGTCCTCGACGACATCGAGCGGAACAGCGCCGGCACGCTGGACATCCTCGGGGCGGCGGGACGGCTGGCCGTCCCCTGGCTCATCCTTCACGGTGAGTCCGACGCCACGGTGACCCCGGCGGAGGCGCAGGCGCTGCATGCCGCCGCACCGCGGGTCGCCGAACTCCGGCTCGTCGCGGGGGCGGGCCACACCTTCGGGACGGTCCATCCGTGGGGGGGCCCCACCCCGGCGTACGAGGTGGTGGCCGACGCCACCCTCGGGTGGTTCGGCCGGAACCTCCGCTGAACGCTGAATCCCACGACGCGGGCTCGCCGTACCGGGAGAGTTCCCGACCGCGCCCAATTTCCCGTGAGGGCCCATGCCACGCACATCGAGCTTCCGCTCCGCACTCCTCGCCGTCCTCCTGGGGCAGGCCTGCACCGCCGCTCCCGCCGCGCCTCCCGACCCCGCCGCCGTGCGGGCATCGCTCATCGCCGCCGACGAAGCGTTCGCCGCCGCGACGGCGGAGTACGGGCTCGAGGGGTGGGTGGGCGCGTACGACAGCACCGGCATCCAGATGGCGCCCGACGATCCGTACACCCCCGGAATCCCCGCCATTCGAGCCGCGATGGCCCCGGTCTTTGCCGACTCGACCTTCAACCTCACCTGGACGCCGACGATGGCGTTCGCAAGCGTCGACGGCACGCTGGGCTACACGCTTGGCACCTGGATGAGCACGCGGTACAACGCGGAGGGGAAGGGCCAGGTGGTGACGGGCAAGTACGTGACGATCTGGCGGAAGCAGGCCGACGGCAGCTGGAAGGTCGTCTTCGACGGCGGCAATCCCGACACCTCGCCGCGGCTCCCCTCTCCGTCGTGACGCTGTTCCAGGCGCGCCTGGCGACGCGCCTTCGCGAACGTCCGGCCTCGACCGTCGAGGATCCGGGCCTCGCCCGCGCCGCGGTGGCCGTCGTGGTGGTGCCGGACCCTGATGCGGTCCTGCTGATCCGACGGGCGGAACGCCCCGGCGATCCCTGGTCGGGGCAGATGGGCTTTCCGGGGGGCCGCAGCAGCGCCTCCGATCCCGACCTCCTCGCGACCGCGATCCGGGAAACCGGGGAGGAGGTCGGGATCCACCTGGCGCGATCGGCGCTCGCGGGCCAGCTCGATGACGTCGCGCCACGCTCTCCACACCTGCCGCCGCTCATGGTTCGCCCCTTCCTCTTTCTCCTCGAGGCGAGGCCGCCCGTCATCGCGAATCCCGAGGTTGCCGATTATCTGTGGGTGGAGTGGGCCTCGCTGCTCCAGCCCCAGGCATACCGGCCCTTCACCATCACCCTCGGCGAGTTGAGCCGGGAGTTCCCCGCCTACCACGTGAGCCCCATCCCCGTCTGGGGAATGACCGAGCGAATTCTCGCGCCGCTGGTCCAGCTCCTGTCGAGCCCCTGACCGCTGCACCCTCGAAAATTCAGGTAGCCTTGCGTTTAGCCTTGAGGCAAAATAGATTTAGGCCTTCCTAATAATGGTATTCGCCATGACTCACGCGCCCAAACCGATGCAGCTGACCACCTCGGTTGAGGACTATCTCAAAGCCATTTACCGACTTACGCTCGGCGGGACGCCGGCCGGCACGACAGAAATAGCCAACCTTCTGGAACTCGCGCCGGCCTCGGTCACCGGGATGGTCAAGCGGCTCTCCGAGCAAGGACTGCTGGAGCATGCGCCCTACAAGGGGGTCGAACTCACCCCGGTCGGCCGGCGCGCGGCGCTCCGGATGGTCCGTCGTCACCGCATCCTCGAGTCGTATCTCGTGGCGTTCCTGGACTACACCTGGGACACCGTGCACGACGAGGCGGAGCGGCTGGAGCACGCCGTCTCCGACCGGTTGATCGAGCGCATGGCGTCCGCGCTCGGCAATCCGAGCGTCGATCCGCATGGGGATCCGATCCCTGCTCCGGACGGGTCGATGGTCGAGGTCATTTACACGCCCTTGTCGGACGTGCCGGTCGGCGAGACGGTGGAGCTTCGGCGGGTGGAAACGGGTCAGTCCGACCGTCTTCGCTACTTCGCCGAGCACGGGCTGGTGCCCGGCGCGGCGGTGCGGGTCGTCAGCCGGCAGCCCTTCGGCGGACCCCTCACGGTCCGGATCGCGGGCGACGACCACCTGCTCGGCGCCGAACTCGCGGGGTCGCTTCTCTGCGCACGGGGGAACGTGGCATGAGTAGCGCCGGCACCCCCATCGAGGAAATGACCGTCGGCTGGCGGCTGCCCAGGTCGGCGCCGAGCCTCCCGGAATCGTTCCGCACGGTGTCGATCCCGTCGGGTGCGCCGTGGTGGAAGAAGATGCTGGCCTTTGCGGGACCCGGGTACCTCGTGGCGGTCGGGTACATGGATCCGGGCAACTGGGCCACCGACCTCGCCGGGGGGTCGCGCTTCGGGTACACGCTGCTGAGCGTGATCATGCTGTCGAACCTGATGGCGATGCTCCTCCAGGCGCTGGCGCTCCGGCTCGGCATCGCCACCGGCCGGGACCTGGCGCAAGCCTGCCGGGATCACTACTCCCGCCCCGTCAATCTCTTCCTCTGGGTGCTTTGCGAGATCGCCATCGCCGCCTGCGACCTGGCGGAGGTGATCGGGTCGGCGATAGCCCTCAACCTCCTGTTCGGCATCCCGCTGCTCTGGGGCGTGTGCATCACCGCCGTCGACGTGCTCCTGATCCTCCTCCTGCAGCACCGGGGGTTCCGCTGGCTCGAGGCGTTCGTGATCGCCCTCGTGGCCACCATCGGTGTCTGCTTCGGGGCGGAGTTGCTGCTGGCCCAGCCCGAGCTCGGGGCGATGTTCCGCGGGCTGGTGCCGACCGCCGAGATCGTCTTCGATCCCGGGAAGCTGTACATCGCCATCGGCATCCTCGGCGCCACGGTGATGCCGCACAATCTCTACCTCCACAGCTCCATCGTGCAGACCCGGAGCTTCGGCAAGACCGACGAGGGGAAGCGGGAGGCCATCAAGTACGCCACGATCGACTCCACGCTGGCCCTGTTCTTCGCCTTCTTCATCAACGCTGCCATCCTCATCCTGGCGGCCGCCACCTTTCATACCACCGGCAACCAGGGGGTGGCCGACATCGGCGACGCCCACCAGCTGCTCACCCCCCTGCTCGGGAGCACGATGGCGAGCGTGCTCTTCGCGGTGGCGCTTCTCGCCTCGGGGCAGAACTCCACCATCACCGGCACGCTCGCGGGCCAGATCGTGATGGAGGGGTTCCTCAACATCCGCCTGCCGGCATGGCTCCGCCGCCTGATCACCCGCCTGATCGCGATCATCCCGGCGGTGATCGTCACCGCGGTGGCCGGCGAACGGGGCAGCGGGCAGCTGCTCATCCTCAGCCAGGTCATCCTGAGCATGCAGCTCTCGTTTGCCGTGGTGCCGCTCGTCATCTTCACCAGCGACAGGGCAAAGATGGGGGCGTTCGTCAACCCGCCGTGGGTCAAGGTCACCGCCTGGTGCGTGGCGGCGCTGATCGGCACGCTGAACGCCTGGCTCCTCGTGGAGACCTTCCGCGAGTGGCTCTGATGCGACACGCCACCCTCGGCGTGGTCGCGGTCCTGTCGATGCCCGCCTCCCTGCCGGCCCAGGACGGCGCGCCGATCCGCGATAACAGCTTCCTGATCGAGGAGGCCTACAACCAGGACCGGAACGTGGTCCAGCACATCGGCGTCTTCACCAGCGGTCCGGAGGACGGCTGGGCGTTCAACTTCACCGATGAGTGGCCGGTCGGCGGGCTTCGGGACCAGCTCAGCGTGGGAGCCACGCTTCTGGAGACGGGCGCTGGTGCGGGATTCGGCGGCCTGGCGCTGAACTATCGAAGGCAGCTCGTCGGCCATCCCGAGGCCGCCGTGATCATGTCGCCCCGGCTGAGCCTGATCGCCGCCTTCGGGGATTCTGCCGAGGGCGGCCTCGCGGTCCAGGCCAACATCCCCGTCACGGCGGTCCTCGCGGACGCGCTGGTGTCCCACTGGAATCTTGGGGCGACCGTCGGCGTCGGCCCGACGATCCTGAACGCCGGCGGCAGCGTGGTCTGGCTGGCGGCGCCTTGGATGAACTTCCTCGTCGAGGGGCTGTTCCTGGGCATCGAGGGGGAGACTCCCGGGTATGTGCTCAGCCCCGGGGTGCGGTGGGCGGCGAACATCGGAACGGTGCAGGTCGTGCCCGGGGTCGCCGTGCCGTTCAACCTCGGACGCCGCGGGGGGAATGAACTTCTCTTCTACCTCAGCATCGAGCACCCGTTCGGGCCGACCGACTGAGCGTCCCGGGGCCCCCCGCTCAAAGTCCCAGGCGAAGCACCAGCCCGGCAGTTCCCCATCGCGAGGCGCCCGTCGCCGAGAGGTACGCGCCGTTGGCGATGCCGGCAAACGCCTCGAGCCGGTTCCGGGCGGCGAACCACCACCCCACCCTCCCCTCCAGGTGCGCGTCGAGTTTCCAGTTGCCGCTGGGCCCGATCTGCTGCACGCCCAGGCCGCCGCTCCACCGGGTCTCCCACCCGCCGGCCGCGCGCGCGTACCCTCCTCGGGCCTCGACGACGGAAAAGCGGTCGGGGGAGAAATACTCGGGCTCGGGGTTTTCATACCAGCCGATCCGGACGATGCCGCCCGCGAAGAAATGCCGGGGAAGCTGCTTCGTGACCGCCAGCACCGCCGAGCCACGCAGGTTGCCGTCGCTGAACCAGGCCGCGCCGCCCCCGGCGCTGAGCGAGAGCCCGGGACCGAGGGTGGCGTCAAGCGTCCCGTCCACCGCGTCGATGTCGATCCCGGCCCCGATGAGCGTCGCCGACTCGGCGAACGGGAAGTGGGAGTACTGGACGCCGATGGCAATGTCTTCGTGCGTGCGGAGCCTGCCGCCGAGCCGGCTCGTGGGCGCGGTGCGAGACACACCGCCGTCCGGCCAGAGTCCCTGCAGGCCGAAGGCCCCGGTCAGTTCCCACCGGCGCTGGGCGTACGTCGCGCCGAACTCCGCCGTCCCGCGGGTGGCTGACATTGCCGGCGCACTCGATCCCTCGTAGGCCCCGATCGAGCCGAATCCTCGCACCCGGTCCGCCACCGGCGTCGTGGCGGACACGACCTGCCACCACATCGAGTTGTCGTCCGAGTCGCCATCCCACCCCGCCGTGAGGTCCACCGCCGGCTGCACCGCCCGGAGGATCGCGGAACGGACCTGCGCCGCTTCGCGGCTCGCGGGGCTGAGGCTCACGGCGCTGTCGGCCTGGGCGAGGGCCTCGATATCCCGCCCCTCAGCCTCGAAGACCTCCGCGAGGCCCATCCTGGCTGCCAGGTCACCGGGATCGAGGGCCAGCGCGCGTTCGAATCCGCCGGCCGCGTCGGAGAGCCTCCCCTCCCAGTACGACAGGAGAGCCACGCCGTTGAGCGCGCCGGCATTCGCCGGGTCGCGGACGAGGACCAGCGCGTAGAGCGAGTCGGCCTCGCGGTCGCGCCCTTCCCACGCCAGCGTCCGCGCTTTGCCCACGAGTCCCGCAGGGCCGTCCGGGTCGAGTGCGATCAGGGAGTCCCAGAGCGCCAACGACTCGGGAAAACGCCCAGCCCAGCCCAGCAGCTGCGCCTCCATGGCCGCCAGGGCCAGGTGGGCGGGATCAGCCGCGCGGGCGCGCGCGAGGTCGCTGAGCGCCGGCTCGAGCCGGCCGCCCCACGCGGCGATGACGCGCCGGCGATACTCCTCGCGGAACGAGGCCGGATCGGGGCCGGGGGTGCGGAGGTAGGCGTCCCGCGCGACGCCGTATCTCCCCTGGTTCCACGCCGCCTCCGCGTCGGCCACCTGGGCAGCGAGGGCGCGCGCGGGGGCGAGCAGCACGAGCGCCGCGAGGGTGCAGCCCCCGCGCAGGAGTGATAGATTCGGGCGCATGGAGATACCACCAATGTCTGATGCGAGAGTCCCAGCGGCAAGCGCCGGCCCGGATACGAGGACGCTTGGCCGAACGCTGGTCGACACCTTCGGGAAGGGCTGGGCCAAGGGAGACGTCCCACTCCTGATGTCCGTCTTCAGCGAGGACGCGGTGTTCATCGACACGCCGTTCAGCGCCCCGCTGAAGGGACACGAGGCGATCCGGTTGTACTGGAGGGACGTCCCGGTCCACCAGGCCGAGGTGGTCTTCAGCAGCGGCGAAATCTTCGCGGCAGGTCCCTGGTTCTCGGCGGAGTACAAGGTCACCTTTCGCCGCCGCCGCACCGGGGAGGCCGTCGAGGCCCGTGGGGCCATGTTCTGCGAAACGGCCGGCGGCAAGATCACCGAATTGCGGATGTACTGGCACCGGTCCGCCGGGGGACGGGAGGGGTAGGATTCGTCCACTCAGCGGGACGGGTTCCGGCTCCAGGAAATCATTAACCCTTTTCCATGTAATACTTTAGCAGCTGGCACGGCCCTCGCTGTGGGAGCGTGTGATCACCACCGGTTCGTTGCCGGGACTCGTCCGCTCTGCCAGGAGGACATCATGTTTGCCGCGCTGCTTGCGACGCTCGTCGTCGCGGCCCCCCTGTCGGGCGACCCACCCCCTCCCATCACGGTGTCCCTCAACCAGAGCGGCCAGTACAGCCGCGGCGAGTACGCGCAGGTCCAGTTCCGCGCGGCCGCCGACGGCTACGTGCTGATCCTGCAGGCGGACGAGAACGGCCGCATCCGGGTCCTCTTTCCGATCGATCCGGGCGACGACAACTACATCCGCGGCGGAAAGACCTACAAGGTCGTCGGCCGAGACAACCGGGGCTCGTTCTACCTCGAGCAGGCCGGAGGCAGCGGAATGGTCTACGCCGCATGGTCGAAGTCGCCCTTCCAGGTGGGGGCGTTTGTCCGGGGCGACCACTGGGACTATTCCGTCTTCGATCAGTACAACGCCGCCGATGACCCCGAGAGCCAGCTGACCGACTTCGTGCTCCTCTTCACCAACCTCGGGTTCGACTACGCCCTCGATCGCTACATCGTCTATTCCGCGAGCGCCGAATACGTCTCGGACGGTCCCACGACCTACATCGGGGTCAACGGGTGGCCCTGGCCCAGCTACTATGACGGCTGGAGCGTTGGCATCTCCTTCGGCGTCGGCTGCTGCTACAACAGCTGGTACCCGTGGTACCCGTGGTACGGGTACGGCTATCCCTGGTACGGATGGGGCTATCCCGGGTACGGGTGGGGCTATCCCGGGTACGGGTGGGGGTATCCCGGCTATGGGTGGGGCTACGGCGGGGGGGCCTATTATCCCGGCTACCCGGGCTATCCCGGATACGGCGCCCCGGGTTATCGGCCGTACACCTTCAAGCCGGGCGGAACCGTCACCGCGGCTGGAAATCCATATCGTCCCCGCGGAGACCAGTTCGCCCCCCAGGGTTCGGTCTTCCAGACCTCCTATCGCAGCCGGCCCGCTGCGGGCGCAGGCACCGCGGCAGGTGCCGCGGGCGGGTCCGCCGCCGGAAACCGCCGCGGGGTGCCCGACGCAGCGATGATCAGCGGCCGGGCGGAGGCGGGTCGGCGCTCCGCGGCCTCGCCGATTCCGCAGGCCGATCGTTCGCGACCGCGCCCGATCGACGCCGACTGGGCGGCAGGCTCCGGCGGTTCGACCGCCACTCGCCGGACCCTTGGGGGCCAGTCGGGCCAGTCGGGCCAGGCCGGTCAAGGGTCTCAGGGAGGGCAATCGCCCGGTGGCAGCGCCGCCGGCGCACCCCGGAAGTTCCCGGTCTACAAGTCGAATACCCCCCGCCGGTCCCCGACTGCCGCCTCGGGCGGCGGGGCGGGCCAGGCCCGCGGATGGAGCGCCGATGGAACGCCCAGGACTTCGACCTCCGGACGCCCCGGCATTTCCCCGACAGCGCCCGGAAGCGGGCGCAGCGGGGCCCGGTCGGGCGGCGGCGATGCCCGTGGACGCACCAGTCTCGGTGAACCACGGCTGGCGCCCCGAGGCGGCTCCTCGAGCGGCAGCCCGGGCAGGAGCCCGTCGGCCGGCGCGGCCCCCCGCGGATCCTCCGGAGGCCCACCGGCGGCGAGCGGCGGAGGGAGGGCGCCGAGCGGCGGCGGCGGTGGGGCGCGGGCAGGGGGCGGTGGTGG
>DASUFQ010000124.1:0-2002 GCA_036274515.1 Gemmatimonadales bacterium
CTCGCGGGTGCGGGAAGCGGCGGTGGCGGCGTTGTCCGAAGTCGGAGGGCAGCAGGCGGGCGAGCTCGCGCGACGAGCCTGGGCCGGTGACTCGAGCTACGAGGTGCGCGCCGCGGCGCTCGGCGCCATGGCTCGGCTCGATCCAGCGGGAGCGCGCCCCGTGGTGCGGGAGGGCCTCAAGACCCCGTCCTACCGCGACGTCATCCAGAGTGCCGCGATCTCGGCGGTGGTCGACCGGCCCGACTCGGGGCTCGTCGCCGACGTCGAGGCCATCGCCGGCCGGCAACCACTCGCGGTTTACGGCCTGGCCGCCCTCACGGCACGAGGAGACGGCGCCGCGCGCGCCGCTCTCGCTCGCCTGCTGGAGGATCGGCGCGGGTGGGTGCGGGAGTGGGCCCGGGAGGCGACGGGGATGGAGTGAGGCCGGAGGCTAGGCCAGCCAGTCGGCGACCAGATTCAGCGCGCCGCGGTCGGCCGCGGCGAGCGGATCAGGCTCATGGTCCACCGAGAGAACCCGGTCGAGCCCCGAGAGGCGCGAGACCGCCCCGGCGGTGAGTCCGGTCGAGGCGTCGGGTACAGCCGGCGCGGTGACCACCACCCCCAGCACGTCCACGCCGCCCAGCTCCAGGGCGCTCAGCGTGAGCAGCATCTGGTTCAGCGTCTCGGCCTCATCACGTCCCACCACCAGCGCCCCCGCGCCCAGGCTCCGCGCCAACTCGACCGCGTTCCATTCCCAGGTGATCGGCGTGAGGAGTCCCCCGGTGCCCTCCAGCAGCACCAGATCGGCTTCGGCGCGGAGCGGCTCGAGCTGCAGGAGGAGGGCGTCGAAGTCCACCGGCTCCGCCTCCATGCCCGCGGCGAGCGCCGGCGGCAGCGGGGGACCGAAGCGGATCAGCGCCGAGCGCGGCGCGGCCTGGCCCGTGGCTTCGGCGAGGAGGATGCCGTCCTCGCGCTGGTCGGGCGCCGTGTCGCAGCCGATCTCCACCGGCTTGACCGCGAGTACCCGCAGGCCGCGCCCCTGGAGGGTGCGCGCCAGCACTCGCATCACCCAGGTCTTTCCCACCCCGGATCCCGTGCCGGTGACGAGAACGAAGCCCACGCCGCCTCAGCGCTGGGCCGGATGGTTGACGAAGATCTTCTGGATGGTGCGGATGCGGTCGGCGAACTCGAGCGTCGTGAAATCGTAGATCTCGTCGTCGGCGCCGGTGAGCGCGCTCATCGCGCCGGCCGCGCCGGCGCCGAGGTCCACGACGGAGGACTGGATCAGCCGGATCTCGGTGATGTGCTCGACCGGAAGCCGGGCCAGGGTGTCGGCCTGGCGGATGACCAGCGAGTCCCCATCCAGTCGCACCAGCCCGATGTCCCAGACGTAGCGCTCGCCCTCCAGGGTCACCTGCCAGCGCTCCCGTTTCGGGACGGGGGTAGACTCCTGGGCGCGGAGCTGCGAGGCGGGGATGAGGAGCACGCCAAGGAGCGCAACCGATATGAGGCGGAGCATGCGTCGAATATACCGCGCTCGCGGCCGGGGCACTCCATCTGCTTGTCATCCCGAGCGCAGCGAGGGACCTGCTCCGGCATTCCGGGGTCCCCCCAGCTTCGCGAGCACCCTGAGCGCCATGGCGCGCATCACGGCCAGCATGCGCCGCCGCCGGGCGCGCCGCCGGTGCCGGGCCAGCGGGATCGCCGCCGGCTCGGGCTCCGTGTCGGCGGCAACAGGCGGGGAGTAGTTGACCGGGACCCGGTCGAAGGCGTCCACCCAGCGTGGCCGGTCCCCCCTCATTTCGCGATCTCCGTCAGGGCGTCGGCCAGGCTGTCCACTTCCGCCTCGGTAGTGTACAGGTACAGGGAGGCGCGGGCCGCGCGGGTCACGCCGAACCGCCGCAGCAGCGGGAGCGACGCGAGATCGCCGGCGCGGATCGCGATCCCTCGACGGTCGAGCTCGGCGAGGACGGCCGCGGGCTCCTTCCCCTCCAGCACGAAGCTGAAGACGCCGATCCGGTCC
>DASUFQ010000125.1:0-11892 GCA_036274515.1 Gemmatimonadales bacterium
AACTCGGCCGGGACGCGAGTCGCCCAGTCGGTGAGCAGCGGCAGCGGGCGGTTCCAGGTCCAGGCCCCGTCCGCGGGGAGCTATTCCCTGCGCGTACTCCGGATCGGGTACCAGCCGTACGAGGTGACGCGGCGGTTCGACGGCACCGCGCCCTCCGAGGAGACCATCCGCCTGAGCGGGTTGCCGGTGGCGCTCCCGGAGATCGCCGTCGCCGGCAGTTCGAAGTGCGGGGAGCGTGCCCTCGGAGACACCCTCTCCTCCGCGATCTGGACCCAGGCCGGGACCGCCCTCGCCATCACGGCACAGACGGTCCGGTCCCGCTCCTACCGGTTTCAGACGGCGCTCGAGCAGCGACAAGTCGACCTGGTCGGCACCACGTCGACCCCCGCCGTCACGAACGAGCTGGGCATCAGCGCCTGGCCGGTGCGCAGCCCGCCGCCGGACACCCTGCTGGCCAGCGGCTTCGTCGAGAATCTCGAGGACCTGCAGGTAGGTCCCACCTGGTATGGCCCCGACCCGGAATTCCTGCTCTCCGATCCATTTTTCGCGGGCCACTGTTTTCGCGCCGTGCCGGCGGACTCCTCGAGCGAGGCGGGCTGGGTGGGGCTCGCCTTCGAGCCGGCGGCACGGGACATGAGGGCCGACATTCGGGGTACGCTCTGGCTCGACCGCGCCACGGCGGAATTGCGCCGCCTCGAATTCGAGTACACCCGGCTGCCAAGATGGGCGCGCGGGTCGGAGGCAGGCGGGACCCTGGCCTTCGCCCCACTCCCGGAAGGTGGATGGATTGTCCAGAAATGGATGATCCGGGTCCCCGTGCCGGAGGTGGAGGTTGCCACCGGTCGGGCGAAGGTGCTCGGCTACCGCGAGTCCGGGGGCCATGTCGTGGCAGTGCTGGACGCGAGCGGGGTGGTCCTGCAGCGATACCCCCAATAGCGCCGGCTGCCCGGAGGGGCCGGAACGGCTAGTTTTCGGCATGCGCACCCGTCCTCCACTCTCGAGAGCCGCCCCACCACGCTCTCCAGACCGGTCCCTCCCCGAGCGGTTCGTCGACGCCTGGCGGGAGTTGTCGGCGCCCCGTGAATGGCGGCGGCTCCTGGTGGCCGTTTCCGGGGGCGCCGATTCGCTGGCGCTCCTCCACCTGCTGCATCGTACCCACCCCCTTCACCGGCTCGAGCTGGTGGTGGCACACGTCGATCATGGGATCCATCCGGACAGCGCCGCGGTGGCCAGTGCGGTCATCGGCGCGGCGGACGCCCTCGGGCTCCGCACGATCGTCGGGCGGCTCCGCCTCGGGCCCGACGCCTCCGAGACCACCGCCCGGAAGGCCAGGCACGGGTGGCTCCAGCAGGTGCGCCGTACGGAAGAGGCGGACGCCATCGCCTATGCGCATCACCAGGACGATCAGGTGGAAACGATCCTGATGCGCGCACTCGGAGGCAGCGGGCCGGCGGGACTCGCCGGCATGGCGCCGCGCCAGGGCCACCGGGTGCGGCCGTTGCTCGGCTTCCGCAGGGCCGAGCTGGCCGCGTGGCTGTCCGAGGCCGGGATTGCGGGGTGGGAGGATCCCGCGAACAGTGACCCGGCGCACGAGCGCTCGTGGCTCCGGTACGACCTCCTCCCGCGGCTCGAGGCCCGGACGCCGGGGGCGGGGGATCGGCTGCTCCGGCTCGGCCGGCAGGCGGCCGCCGACCGAGAGGCCTGGCGCGCGGTCCTGGACCTGGTGCCGGGGTTGGATTTCCGCGGGGACGGAGGGCGGGTGTCGGTCGCAGCCCTGCCGCTCGTGACCTGCGCGCCCACCCTCGCCATCGCGCTCCTCCAGGCTGCGGCACGATCGATCGGGTGTGTCCTTGGGGAATCCCGCGCGGACCGGGTCCTTGGCCTGCTTCGCCGCGGCGCCAGCGGGCGCCATGTCGAGCTTGGCGGTTCCTGGCGCGCGGAACTCTCCTTCGGCCGCCTCTGTTTCTACCAGATCCAGGGCGCCCCGCCGCCGCTCCGCCTGGCCGGCGAGCGCGGTACGAGGACCTGGGGCGGGTGGCTCGTGCGCTGGCAGCGGGCCCCGGCGCCCGCTCCCGGGGATCGCGACGGACGGGCCGCCTGGTTCATCGGGGAAGAGGCCGTCCTCCGCGCCCCGGAGCCCGGAGACCGGCTCCTGCCGCTCGGCGGGGCCGGTCACCGCTCGGTGTCGCGCCTCCTCCAGGAGGCCCGGGTGGAGCGGAGCCGGCGTGCGGGGTGGCCGCTGGTCGTGGTGTACGGGGCCGTGGCATGGGTGGCAGGGGTCTGTCGAGGGGAGGCTGCCCTGCCGGCGGAGGGCGAGCGGTCGCTTCGGATCGAGGTGAGCGGTGGATGACCTGACGCGCCGGAGCGGTGGCCGCACCGCCAAGTCGGTCGTGTTCACCGCGGAGCAGATTGCCGAGCGGGTGACATCGCTCGGGAAGGAGATCACGGCGGCCTACCCGGACGGGGATCTCCTCCTGCTGGGACTCCTCAAGGGGAGCTTCATCTTCCTGGCGGACCTGGTCCGGGCGGTGGAGCGGCCGCTCCAGGTGGACTTCCGGGTGGCCCGCAGCTACGGGGCGGCCACGGTGTCGAGCGGCAATGTGCGGCTGCTCTACGACCCCTCCACCGACCTCGGTGGCAAACATATTGTGGTCGTTGAGGATATAATTGATACGGGGAGGACGCTGGCGCGGCTGATGGAGCTGCTCCGCGCCCGGCACCCGGCGAGCCTGTCGATCTGCACCCTGCTCGACAAGCAGATCGCGCCGGAGCCTCCCCCCGAACTCCGGTTCGTCGGGTTCCACGCGCCGCCGGCCTTCCTGGTCGGCTACGGCCTGGATCACGCCGAGGACTGCCGGCATTTGCCTTACATCGTTGACCTGGACTGACGCATGACCGATCGCATACCGCCACGTCCCACCGGCCCCAACTGGGCAGGCCTGAGCAAGAACCTTGCGCTCTGGCTCCTGGTCGGGCTGCTGGCGCTCACGCTCTACAACACGATGAACCGCCAGAAGAACCCGACGCAGGAGTTCTCCTACACCTCCTTCCTGTCGCAGCTCGACGCGGGGAATGTGTCGAAGGTCGTCGTGTATGACGGCAAGCGCCTGGAAGGGGAGTTCCGCACGCCGGTCCTGCAGGACTCCCGGTCCGCGAAGGGGTTCATTGTCCTCCTCCCGTTCCCGAGCAACGAACAGCTGCAGGCGCGGATGGTGGACGCGGGCGTGACGATCGAGGCCAAGGAGTCGAAGAGCGGGTTCTGGGCGGTCCTCTTCAACTACCTGCCGTTCATCTTCATGATCGGCTTCATGGTCTTCCTGTTCCGCCAGATGCAGTCCGGCGGCAACCGGGCCTTCTCCTTCGGGAAGTCGAAGGCGAAGCTGCTCACCGGCGACACGCCGAAGCTGACCTTTGCCGACGTGGCCGGGGCCGATGAGGCCAAGGTGGAACTCCAGGAAATCATCGAGTTCCTCAAGGATCCGCAGCGGTTCACCCGGCTCGGCGGCCGCCTGCCCAAGGGCGCCCTCCTGGTCGGTCCCCCGGGCACCGGCAAGACGCTGCTTGCCAAGGCGGTGGCCGGCGAGGCCGGCCGGCCCTTCTTTTCCATGTCGGGTTCCGACTTCGTGGAGATGTTCGTGGGCGTCGGCGCCAGCCGGGTCCGCGACCTCTTCGAGCAGGGGAAGGCCAACGCCCCCTGCATCATCTTCATCGACGAGATTGCCGCCGTCGGCCGCCACCGCGGCGCCGGTTTGGGGGGCGGCCACGACGAGCGCGAGCAGACGCTGAACCAGCTGCTGGTCGAAATGGACGGGTTCGAGTCGAACGAGGGCGTCATCCTCATTGCGGCCACCAACCGGCCCGACGTGCTCGACCCGGCACTCCTCCGCCCGGGCCGGTTTGACCGCCAGATCGTGGTGGACGCGCCGGACGTGCGCGGCCGCGAGGGGATCCTCCGGGTGCACACCCGCAAGATCCCGCTGGCCGCCGACGTGCGGCTCGAAATCCTGGCCAAGGGCACTCCCGGCCTGGCGGGAGCCGACCTGGCCAACCTGGTCAACGAGGCCGCCCTGCTCGCCGCGCGCAACAACAAGTCGCTGGTGTCGATGGGCGACTTCGAAGAGGCGAAGGACAAGGTCATGCTCGGCGTCGAGCGCCGGAGCCTCGTCCTCACTGACGACGAGCGCAAGCTGACCGCCTACCATGAGGCGGGCCACGCCGTGGTGGCCCTCAAGACCCCCGGCAGCGATCCGGTGCACAAGGTGACCATCGTACCGCGGGGCCGGGCGCTGGGGATCACCGCGTCATTGCCCGAGACCGACCGCCACAGCTACACCAAGGACTGGCTGATCGGCAACCTGGCCATGTTCTTCGGCGGCCGGGTGGCGGAAGAGCTGATCTTCGGACCCGAGAAGGTGACCACCGGGGCGGGGAACGACATCGAGCGCGCGACCGGGCTGGCCCGCCGGATGGTCACCCAGTTCGGGATGAGCGAGCGGGTCGGCGCGATGGCCATCGGCGACCGCGAGCAGGAAGTCTTCCTCGGGCGGGAGTTCGGCCAGCGGCGCGAGGTGTCCGAGCGCACCGCCGAAATGGTGGACGAGGAAGTCAAGCGCCTGCTGGACGAGGCCTATGCGAAGGCGAGCGAGCTGCTGAGGGCGCACAAGGACCTGCTTGAGCGAATCGCCCAGGCGCTGCTCGACCGGGAAACGATCGACCGGGATGATCTCGATCTCCTGGTCAAGAACCTGCCGCTCCCGCCCCGCGAGGCGCCTCCGGCGCCTCCGGCGCCGGCCGCCGTGGCCGCCGCACGGCCCGCCGCGGCGCCCCCACTGCCCGCGCTGGGTGCCCCGCCTGCGGAGCCTGCCGGCGCGTGAGGGTGACGCCGCTCGCCGCGGCCTCGCGGGAGGCGGTGCGGGCGGCGCTCCGGGCGGGGGGATTCGACGACTGGAAGGCTGACGCGGCCGCTCAGGGCACCGAGCCGGCCGCGTTGCTGTTGTCGGGCCTCGACGCCGCCGTGCGCGAGGCCCTCGTGGCGTACGCCGGCGGAAAGCTCGGGCTCGACATCCTCACCACCGCCGACGGGGCACTCATCTCCGGGAGCCGGGCCCGGCTGCAGGCGCTGGCACGGCCCTGGGTGGGGCCTCCCGAGCTCGCGGAGGTCGCGTTCCAGGTCGGCCTCGCGCTCCCGGTCGAGCTTCCTGCCGCATGGACCATCGCGACCGGGACGATCGACCTCGACCGGCCGGTCGTCGTCGGCATCCTCAACATCACCCCCGACAGCTTCAGCGACGGCGGCACCCTGCCCACGGTCGACGCCGCGATGGCCCGCGCCGCCGAGCTCCTCGAGGGCGGAGCCGCGGCGCTCGACGTCGGCGGTGAATCGACCCGGCCCGGGCGCCGGGAGCCGGTGCCGGCCGAGGAGGAGATTGCCCGCGTGGTGCCTGTCGTGGCCGGGTTGCGCAGGCGATGGCCCGAGGTGCCGGTGCTGGTGGACACGGTGAAGGCCCCGACAGCGCGCGCGGCGCTCGAGGCCGGCGCCGCCGCCATCAACGATGTGTCGGCGCTTCGCCTCGACCCCGGGATGGCCGGCGCGGTCGCCGCCGCCGGCGCGGGGATCGTCCTGATGCACTCACGGGGCGACCTGGCCGCGCTGGCCTCGTACGTCCACGCCGACTACGGCGGCGACGTGGTGGGCGGTGTGCTGGACGAGCTGCGTCAGGCGATCGAGCGGGCCCAGGTTGCCGGCATCCCGTCCGAGAGGATCGTCGTCGACCCCGGCCTCGGGTTTTCCAAGACCATACCGCAGAATATCTTGCTGGCCGACCAGCTGTCGGCGCTCCACGCCCTCGGCCGGCCCATCCTGGTCGGCCCCTCGCGGAAGCGGTTCCTCGGCGCCATCGCCGGGCGCGAGGTGGGCGATCGCGACCGCGCGACCGCGGGGTTCTGCGCCATGATGTACGCGCGGGGGGCTCGACTCTTCCGCGTCCACGACGCGGCCGCCGTGCGCGATGCGCTGGCCGTCGCCCATGCCATCGGAGCGGCATCCTGACTGAAACCACCGAGGCGCGGCCACCTTACCTTGCCGCCGCCGGCGTCTTCCTCCTCGTCCTCACCGGGTACGGGCTGACCCTCGCCCCGAGCGTGACCTTCTGGGACGCGGGCGAACTGATCGCCTCCATCCACAACCTCGGCATTCCCCACCCGCCGGGGACGCCGCTCTTCGTCCTCCTCGGGCATGTCTGGGCCGAGCTCTTTCCGGTGGGCGAGTACGCCTGGCGCACGAATTTCATGAGCGCGTCGTTCAGTGCGATGGCCGCCGCCTGCTTCTTCCTGGTGGCGCACCAGACCCTGCGCGATGGATCGCCCGGCCTGGCGCCGCGGCAGCGCCGTCTCGTCGCCCTCGGCGGGGGAGTGGCGGCCGGCCTCTTCTCGGCGTTCACCTTCACGCAGTGGCAGAATTCCAACGAGACCGAGGTCTACAGCGTCGCCACCTTCACCATCGCGCTGCTGTGCTGGCTGGCGCTCCGCTGGCGTGCGGCACGGGGCACCGACCGCGAGATCCGGCTCCTCCTCCTGATCGTGTACCTGGGCGGGATCTCGATGGGGAACCACCTCCTGGCGCTCCTGGCCGGTCCCGCCGTCGTGATGTTCATGGCCGCCACGCTGCACGCCGCGCCGGCGCCCACACCCGCCGGGCGCCGGCAGGAATGGGCCGCCGTGGCGGTGGTGGCCGGCCTCTGGGCCCTCCTCATCGGCACCGGCCTCGGGAGCACGCCGCTCGTCATCCTTGGGGGCATCTGCTTCGCGGCCGCGGCCGCGTTCGCGATGACCGCCGGCATGTTCCCGTTCGCCGCGCTCTCGCTGGCGCTCGCCGCCGTCGGCGTGACCACCTACCTCTTCCTCTACCTCCGCGCTGGCCAGTCGCCGGTACCCAACGAGGCGGATCCCTCAACCTGGGATGCCCTGCTCGCCGTGATCCGGCGCCAGCAGTACCCGGTGCGCACGCCGCTGGACGACCCGACGCTCCAGCACGGGCCCGACAACCCGGGCCGGAGCCTGGTCATCATCGGCCTGCAGTTGCTGAACTACCTGCAGTACTTCACCTGGCAATGGGCCCGTGGGCTGGCAGGGTGGGGGGCCGGGGTGTTCGACGGCCAGCTGCTGGGGGCGCTCGCGGCGGCGGGACTCGGCCTGCGCGGGCTCTTTGCGCACCGCCGGGCAGACCGGTCCGGCTGGTGGCTCCTCTTCACCCTGTTCCTCGTGACGGGCCTCGGCCTCGTGGCCTACATGAACTTCAAGCCCGGCACCTCCATCGGCTTCGACCGGTTTCCGCAGCCGGGACAGCACGAGGTGCGCGAGCGCGATTACTTCTTCGTCGTCAGCTTCCTGGTGTGGGGGGTGTGGGCGGGCATCGGCCTCGCCACGCTGGTGCGGGAGCTGATGGAGCGTGCGCGCCGGGCGGCGCTTCGCGCGGCGGCGCCGCTCTTGTTCGCGGTGGCCCTCTTTCCCGCCGCCGCCAACCTCGGCGCCGCGAGCCGCAAGCATGGCGCCGACGCGCGGCTGGCCGCCGATTTCGCCTACAACCTGCTGAACTCGGTGCCGCCCTACGGGATCCTCTTCACCTATGGTGACAACGACACCTTCCCGCTCTGGTGGGCCCAGGAGGTGGCCGGCATCCGGCGCGACGTGACGGTGGTATGCCTCGCGCTCTCCAACCTCGACTGGTATGCCCGCCAGCTGCGCGACCAGCCGGTGTCGGCGTTCGACGAGGCCGCCGCGCCCCCGATCTGGCGGGGCCGGTCGCCGACCCCGCCTGACCGGCCCACGTTGCCGATGACCGACCAGGAGATCGCCGCCGCCTATCCGCGGCAGCTCTCCGAGGCGGTGAGCGTGAATTACGGGCCCTACCGGCGGACCTACCCCGCGGGCACCGTGCTGTACACCAATGACTTTGTGGTCGCGCGCATCATCCAGCAGAACATCGGCCGCCGCGCCGTGGCGTGGTCGGTCACCACCGGACAGAACTTCCTCCTGCTCGACGAATTCCTGCTCCAGCAGGGGCTGGTCTACCGGCTGCAGGCCGCCGCGCCCGATTCGACGGCACCCGGCGTCGATCCCCAGCGGCTGGCCGGCGCCCTCCTCGATGTGCCGACGACCGAACGCCTGGTCTGGGAGACCTACCGGTACGGCGGACTCCGGGAGAGCGAGGCCGGGCCGCTCGACGTCACCGGGCGGGCCTTCGCGTCAACGCTCGCGCTGCCGCCGACCCAGCTCGCCTACGCCTACCAGCGGCGCGGGGACGAGCCGAGGGTCATTCAGAACCTGGAACTCGCCTCCGCGCTCTCCCCCAATCCGGCGCTGTCGGCCGCCCTGACCCAGCTTCGGATGCGTCCCTTCATGCCGCAGGCCGACTCGCCGTAATCCGTCCCTGCAAAATCGCGCGAACCCGTTGTATTTTTGGCGGTTATGACCTTCCCGGAGCTGCCTGCGCGCCTGGCGTCGGTGCGCGAGCGCATCGCCGCCGCGCAGGCGCCTTCGGGCTGGATCCACGACGTCGCGATCATCGCGGTCACGAAGACCCACGGAGCCGACGCGGTCCGCGCCGCCGCGGCCGCCGGCATCACGGCGGTTGGCGAAAACCGGGTCCAGGAAGCGCTGGGCAAGCAGGCGGAGCTGCCAGGGCTCCGGATCGACTGGCACCTGATCGGGTCGCTGCAGCAGAACAAGGCGCGCAAGGCGGCGGGCCGGTTCGCGCTGATTCATTCGGTGGACCGCGCCGCGCTGGCCACCGAACTCGACCGCCGGACGCCCGAGGGGGCCCGGCAGCCGGTGCTGGTGCAGGTGAACTGCTCGGCGGAGCCGCAAAAGGGCGGGGTCGAGCCGGCCGACCTGCCCGCGCTGCTCGATGCGCTCCGCGGTTGCGCCCGGCTCGAGGTTCGCGGCCTGATGACCATGGCCGAGCTGACGGACGACGCCGCCCGGCCGCGCGCCGCCTTTGCCCTGCTGCGGCGGCTGCGCGAGGCGGGACAGTCCGACGGGCACCTGCTCCCGGAACTGAGCATGGGGATGTCGGGCGACTTCGAGGCGGCGGTGGCGGAGGGCGCCACGATGGTTCGACTGGGCACGATCCTCTTTGGGGGACGCAACGGATGACGACAGACGACAGCTTCCACCTGACGCCCCACGACATCCGGGGCCACGAGTTTCCCCGCGCCTTTCGCGGGTACGACCCGGCCCTCGTCGAGTCGTTCAAGCTCCGGGTGTCCGAGGAATTCGAGAAACTGCTCCGTGAGCGCGCCCAGATCGACGAGCGGCTCCGCGGATTCCAGGAGCAGCTGCGCGCCTTTCGCGACCGGGAGCGGGCCATGAACGAGGCCCTGCTCGCCGCGCAGCAGCTCCGGGTCGACGCCGAGCAGCAGGCCCGGCGCGACGCCGAGGCGATCATCCGCGAGGCCCGGGCGGAGGCGCTCCAGCAGCTGAACGAGGCGCAAGGCGAGGACCGCCTGCTGCGGGAGCGCACCGACGCGGGCAAGCGGCAGTTCGCCGCGTTCCTCGCCAATTTCCGGGCGCTCCTCGAGCGCCAGCTGGGCGAGGTCGACGGGCTGCAGGCCTACGCGCAGACCGCCACGCAGCCCCGCGCTGAACCTGCGCTCAAGAAGCAGGCGTAGGGCGGGTCCGGCGGCCCCTCACCTGATGACCTTCCCGCTCCTTCCCGACCTCGCGGCCGACCAGCTCGAGCGCCAGCTCCTCGAGACCTGGCGGGCCGAGGCGCTGTTCCAGCAGACCGTCGAGGCGGGGCGCACCGGCACGCCGTTCGTGTTCTTCGAGGGGCCGCCGACTGCCAACGGCAAGCCCGGCATCCACCACGTCTTCTCGCGCACCATCAAGGACCTGGTCTGCCGATTCCGCGCGATGCAGGGGCGCTCGGTCACGCGCATCGCCGGGTGGGACACGCACGGCCTGCCGGTGGAGATCGAGGTGGAGAAGCAGCTCGCGCTCAAGGGCAAGAAGGAGATCGAGGCCTACGGCGTCGAGCGGTTCAACGCGCTCTGCCGGCAGAGCGTCTTCACGTACAAGGCCGACTGGGAGGCGATGTCCGACCGGATCGGGTACTGGCTCGACTACACCCGTCCGTACATCACCTTCAGCAACGCGTATGTCGAGTCGGTCTGGTCGATCCTGCGCCGGCTCCACGATCGCGGGCTCCTGTACCGCGGGCACCGGGTGCTGCCGTATTGCCCCCGCTGCGGCACGGTGCTCTCCAGCCACGAACTGGCGCAGGGGTACGAGGAGATCCGCGACCGCGCCATCTTCGTCACCTTCCCGCTCGAGGACGGGTCGGGGAGGGAGCTGGTGGTCTGGACCACCACCCCCTGGACGCTGCCCTCCAACGTGGCCGCCGCGGTGCACGCCGACCTCGAGTACGGGGAATACCCCGACCCGAAGACGCCGGGCCGCCGGCTGGTCGTCGCAACTTCGCTCGCCCCGAAGCTCCTTGCCCGTCTCTGGGGCGACGACGCGGCGCCCGCACCGGCGCGGACCCTGCCGGGCCGCGACCTGGTCGGACTCCGCTACCGGCGTCCGCTCGACGTGGTGCCGCTGCCCGACGACCGCGCGCACAGCGTGGTGGTGGCCGGCGAGTTCGTGACCGACGCCGACGGCTCCGGCATCGTGCACCTGGCGCCGGCGTTCGGCGCCGACGACCATGCGGCGGGGCAGGCGCACGACCTGGCGCTGCTGCGGCCGGTCGCCGCCGACGGCACGTTCACCGGCACGTCGTGGCCCGAGCTGGAGGGGCGCCTCGTCACCGCGGATGACACGAACGAGATGATCATCCGGCGGCTCAAGGCCGACGGGCGGCACCTCCTGACCGAGCAGCACGTCCACACCTATCCCCACTGCTGGCGGTGTCGCAGCAAGCTCATCTACTACGCCCGGGACTCCTGGTTCGTCCGGACCTCCTCGCTGCGCGAGCGGATGCTCGCGCTCAACGCGGAGGTGGGCTGGCATCCGCCGGAGGTCGGGTCGGGGCGGTTCGGCGAGTGGCTCTCGAACAATGTCGACTGGGCCCTCTCGCGGGACCGGTACTGGGGCACGCCGCTGCCGGTCTGGACCTGCGACCGGGACGGCTCGCACGTCGCGGTCATCGGCAGCTACGCCGAGCTGGCGGAGCGGTGGGGCGGGGCGCTGCCGGCGGACTTCGATCCGCACAAGCCGTTCATCGACGACTACACCTGGGCGTGCGCGTGCGGCGGCACGATGACCCGGGCCACCGAGGTCATCGACACCTGGTTCGATTCGGGGTCGATGCCGTATGCCCAGTGGCACTATCCCTTCGAGCATGAGGCGGAATTCCGCGCCCACTTCCCGGCCGACTTCATCTGCGAGGGCGTGGACCAGACGCGCGGGTGGTTCTACTCGCTCCTCGCCATTGCCGCCGCCGCGTTCGACGCCCCCGCCTACCGTCACGTGATCGTGAACGAGCTGGTCCTGGACGCCGACGGCCAGAAGATGTCGAAGAGCCGGGGCAACGTCGTGAATCCCGCCGAGCTGCTCGCGGAGCACGGCGCCGACGTGGTGCGGCTCTATCTCCTCGCCTCGAGCCAGGTGTGGCTCCCCAAGCGGTTCGACGCCCGCGCCATCCCCGAGGTGTCCGGCGGGTTCCTGAACACCCTCCGGAACAGCTACCGCTTCTTCGCGCAGTACGCCGGGGAGTGGCGCCCCGCTGCATCGACGGCGGTGTCCGACGACCTGGCCGACCGGTGGATCCTGAGCCGGCTCGCCGGCCTGGTCGGCGAGGTCAACGCGGCGTGGGAGGGGTACGACGTCACCGCCGGCACGCGGGCGCTGATGGCCTTCGTGGTCGACGACCTCTCCAACTGGTACGTGCGG
>DASUFQ010000126.1:0-2973 GCA_036274515.1 Gemmatimonadales bacterium
CTGCGGTGCGCCGGCTTCCACCACACCCCGGTGGGCGAGTCGAGTCCGGTATGGGTCTCGGGTGTCATGGGTCGCTCCTCACGGCAGCGGCGAGCGGTCGAGGGTAAGGATCTCCCACAGGCCCCAGCCGGTGTAGAGCACGCCCACCACGACGATGCCGGCGACGAGGAGCAGGAAGATGTTGTCGAACAGCCGCTGGCCCAGCGGGACGACGGGGGGGTCGCCCTCGGGCGCACGGGAGCCATGCGTCATGCCACCTCCTGGCGGGGACGTAGCGAAGCTGTCAACGGGGTAGAGCCACAATGGGAGCCCGGCTCGCTTCGCGCAAGGCGGGCACCGGCGTTTCATACCGATTTCATCGCGGCTTCACACTTGGGAGATGGGAGGCCATTATTCTGCCTCATGCCCATCGCCACGCCTGGGCGCCGGCTGCTCGCCGCGGCCGACGCCCTCGCCAACCGGCTCTACGGCTCCTCCCGCAACCCCCTGTATCAGAGCGGCACCATCGCGGTGCTGCTGCTCTTGGTGCTGCTCGCCACGGGCCTCTGGCTGATCTTCTTCTATAAGGTGGGCGCTCCGTGGGCCTCGGTCCGCCGTATCACCCAGGATCCCTGGCTGGGGAACTGGGTGCGCACCGTGCACCGCTACGCGTCGGACGCGGCGCTGGTGGCCGTCCTGGTGCACGCGCTCAGGATCTTCCTCCAGCGCCGGACCTGGGGACCCCGGGCGCTGGCGTGGATCTCCGGGGTCGTGCTGCTCGGGCTGGTGCTGTTGTGCGGGGTGACCGGATTCGTCCTGGTGTGGGACAGCTTCGGCCGCGCCCTGGCGGTGGAGTCGGCCCGGATCCTCGACGCCCTTCCCATCCTCTCCGAGCCGGTGAGCCGGGCCTTCACCGGGGAGCGGCCGGTGCCGGGGACCTTCTTCTTTCTCACCCTGTTCATTCACGTCACCGTGCCGCTGGCGATGGGACTGGCGCTCTGGCTGCACGTCTCGCGGCTGGCGCGGCCGGTCCTGCTGCCGCCGAAGGCAGTCTCGCGGGCGGTGGTGATCGCCCTGGTAGCGGCCGCGCTGCTCCTGCCGTTGGGGATCGACTCGGAGGGGACGGCGTTCCGGCTGCCGGAGCGGATGACAGTCGACTGGCTCTACGGCGGCTGGCTGCCGGTGACCGAACCGATGCCGCGCTGGGGCCCCTGGGTCCTTCTCCTGACGGCGACCGCGGCGCTGCTGCTGGTGCCGCGCTGGACCCGGCCGGCGAAGGGCACCCGCCCGCCCTCAGTGGTGGACGAGGCGATCTGCGTCGGCTGCTGGCAGTGCTCGTGGGACTGCCCCTACGACGCCATCAGCATGATCCCGCGGAGCGACGGCCGCGCCGAGGTGGTGGCACGGGTCGATCCCGCACGGTGCGTGAGCTGCGGGATCTGCGCGGGGTCATGCGCCCCCATGGGGGTCGGGCCGCCGGGGCGGGCGGGGCGGGACCAGATCGAGCGGGTCCGAGCCTACCTGGCAGCCCCCGAGCGCGTTTCCGGGGAAATGGTGGCCATCGCCTGTCGGCAGGGGGCGGGGGCGCTCGAGTCGGTGCTGCGAGTCGAGGGGGCGGTGGTCTATCCGGTGGAGTGCGCCGGCAACCTGCACACCTCGGTGATGGAGCTGCTGCTCCGCGGCGGCGCGGCGGGGGTGCTGGTGCTGCCCTGCCACCCGCGCGACTGCCGCAACCGGGAAGGGCCGAAGTGGCTGGAGCAGCGAGTCTACCAGGGGCGCGAGGCCGAGTTGCAGGAGCGGGTGGACCGGCGGCGGATCGTGGTGGCGCCGGTCGGAATGGGTGACGGCTCGGCTGTGGCCGCCGCGGTCCGGCGGTTCTGGGAGTCGCTGGGCGAGCTCGACCGGGCCCGGGCCGGAGCGCTGGAGGCGCCGGACCTCACCTGCGAGCGGCCGCCGTTGCGACCGAAGAGCCGGCGATGAGCGTCCCAATCCGCCGGATCGCCGCTCTGCTGGCCGCGGCCGCCGCCGTGGCGCTGCTGGTGGCGCTCTCCCGCGCGCCCTGGCCTCGGCGTTCGGAGCACGCCTTGCTCCGGCTGAGCTGGAGCGGCCGTCCCGAGCGGATCGAGCGCTGCCGGGAGCTGAGCGACGCGGAGCTGGAGAAGCTGCCCGCCCACATGCGCCTGCGCGAGGAATGCGAGGGGCACTCCGCGCGCTACCGGGTCCGGGTGTGGCTGGGCGACTCGCTGCTGTCGGAGGACACCGTCACAGGCGGCGGGCTCCGCGGCGACCGCGCGATCTACATGCTGCGCGAGTATCCGGTGGCGCCCGGCCGGCACGCGGTGGCGGTCGAGGTCGCTCGAAGCGACAGCGTGGCAGAGGAGCCGGAAGAGCCGGGAGCAGAGGACGAGAGCGACGACACGGCGGCCGCGCCGCTCGACCGGGCCCGCCGGGAGCGGGAGGAGCACCGGCGGGAGCGGTTGGAGCGGCTGCCGCCGTTGCTGCGGCTGGACACGGCGCTCGGGCTCGCGCCGGGGGAGGTGGTGGTGGTGAGCTACGACCCGATCGGTCGGCGCCTCCTGGCGCTGTCGGAGGCGGGGACTCCCGATCGCTGAACAGCGATGACCGCGCCCTACGAGCTTACCGAGTAGGGCTCCACGCGTTCAGCACATCCTCCGCCACCTTCCCCAGTGCCGCGTTCAGCTTCCACATCGGCCCCGTGTTCGCGTTGGTGAACGCGGCCATAACGATCGGCCCGCTCGCCGCGAAGACGATGCCCACGTCGTTCCCAATCTGCGGCTCCCAATCGCCGGTCTTGTGCCCCACCGACACCCGCTCGCCGATGCGCTGGGGCAGACGGGTGTCCCAGACCTGGTTGAGCAGAGCGCGGCGCATCTCCTCGGTCGAGGCCTCCGACGCCAGCCGGCCCAGCTCGAGCTGCTCGAGGAACAGGCCGATCTCGCGGGCAGTGCTCCGGCCGAACCACCTGGTCGAGTC
>DASUFQ010000127.1:0-2717 GCA_036274515.1 Gemmatimonadales bacterium
GCCGGGCGGAGCAAGCAGGCGCTGGACGCCGCGCGCGAGCTCAAGTCGAAGGTGAACCTGGACGTGGCCCGTCAGGTGCCGATGCTGCAGGAGATGATCCCCTACTACGCGCTCACGCTCGTCACCTTCGGCCGCTGGGACCAGGTGATCGCCGAGCCGCTGCCGCCCTCCGACATCCGGATGTCGTACGCGATGGCGTACTACGCGCGGGGAGTGGCCTACGCGGCGAAGCATCAGCGGGGGGACGCCCGGATGGCGCTCGACACCGTCGCGGCGATCGATGCCGCCACGCCCGACGACGCCCCCGGTAAGACGGCGGTGTCGATCGCGGTGCACGCGCTGACGGGCGAGATGCTGACGCGGGACGGGAAGCCGGAGCAGGGAGTCCAGGAGTTCCGGAAGGCGCTCGCGATCGAGGATGCCGGCCTCTACTTCGAGCCGCCCAAGTGGTACTACCCCATCCGGCACTCCCTCGGGGCGGCTCTGCTCAAGGCCGGGCAGGGCGCCGAGGCTGAACAGGTGTACCGGGAGGACCTGAAGCGCTTCCCGGAGAACGGCTGGTCGCTGTTCGGTCTGGGAATGGCGCTCCGGTCGCAGCAGCGATCGACCGAGGCGGAGGATGTCGAGCGGCGCTTCAAGCAGGCCTGGGCGGGAGCCGACGTGACGCTCAGGGCGTCACGCTTCTAGCTCGGGGAAGCGCTCGAAGCGGTAGGCCAGCGCGGGTCCGCCGTCTCCCTCGTAGGCCAGCCGGGCCACCAGCAGGGTGAACGGCTCGCTGAACCGCGCGATGCGGAGCGGGCCGGCGTCCACCGGCTCGAAGCCGGCGTCGCGGATCAGCTCGGCGGCCACGCCGTTGGCGTCGGGATCGTCGCCGCAGTAGATGAGGGTGGGACGGGTCTTCCGCCTCCGGGCGGCGAAGACGCCGAACAGGACCTCGCTGGGCACTGTGCCGAAGGCGCTCACCACCCGCGCGCGCGGCGCCTTCCGGGCCAGCGCCTCGGCGCCCGAGGAGGTGTGGGCCACCACCAGCTCCGTGTCGTCGGCGTTCATCGGCAGCGAGCAGGTGATGAGCACCTTCCCCGCCAGATCCCCCGCCTGCCCCAGCACGTCGTCCACCCGCGACCAGTGCACCGCCAGCAGCAGGGCGTCCGCGTCGCGCGCGGCCTCGGCGGACGTTCCCGCGCTCGCGCCGTGGCCGGCGGCGGCGGCCAGGGTCTCGAGCTTGTCCCGGCTCCGGGCGTAGCTGAAGACCACCTCGTGTCCGGCCCGGGCGAAGATCGTCCCGAGCTTCCCGCCCATCAGACCGGATCCGAGTATGCCGATGCGCATGTGGTCTATACTAGGCGGGAGGCCTGGCGAACGCGATTCCTAGTGCTTGGGCTCCGCGTCTTCGTTCCAGATGTCGTAGATCAGCTTCCACGACCCGTCCGGCTGCTTCTTCATGACGCCGAGATACTTCCCCCGCTCGTTGCGCTTGGCGCCGCCCTTCTTGGGCGTGAGCGCCGCGGTCCACTCTCCGGTGGAGAACGCCAGGTCGCCCCGGCCCTCGACCGCCAACGTCTTGAGCTCGAACGGGCCGCTCAAGGCTCCCGTCATGCCGCTGAAGAACTTGCCGATCTCCTCCGATCCCTTGAGCACGGGCGAGTCCGGCGGCAGCAGCACGGCGTCGCTGGTGTAGAACGCGGTGATCGCCGCGGCGTCGCCCGCGCTGGCGGCCTTGGCCCAGGCCGCGTCGGCCTCGCGGACGGCCGTTTCGTCCTCGGCGGACAGGCCGGCGGGAGCGGCGGCGGCGGTCGCGGTACCGGCGCCCATCGACTCGGTCTCGGCCTTGGGGGCGGATTGACACGCGGCAAGTGCGAGCAGGACCAGCGCAGCGGGCGTACGCATTCGCTTTCCTCCAGGGTGGCGGGGCCCGGCATGGATTGGCGGGGGACGGCATTGAGTTACGGGCCACGGTCGGGGCTGTCAAGCGCTCTCCTTGTGGGTCAGGATGAGCGCCACGACCGCCGCGATCATGAGACCGCATAGGACGTACACGGTGACGCGGAAGGCGTAGGGCTGGCCGTGCCAGAACTCGGGAGCCGCGGCGGCGATGACGCCCGGCAGGAGACTGGCCGCGGCCAGGAACCAGGCGGCGCGGGCGCGACTACTGGCGCGGGGGCGCAGGGACGCAGGGGCGCTGAAGGCCTCGGAGTGCTGATCTGACATGGGTGATCCTCCCGGCCGCACTCAAGAAGTGCGGCGGTTCGAGTGCCGGACGCGCCGCCGGATGCGACGCGCGATGGTCAGTCGATCGGGAGTGCGGCGGGAGGACCGGTGGGAAAGCGCGGACTGCCGGCGCCGTGCGCGGCGGCGCGGAACTCGAGAGTGGACCCGGCATCGCCGGGAACGATCCGGACACCGGGCGAGCGCGGTGTGACGGACGGGAGCGCGTGCCCGAGCGTTCGGTGCGGCGACGCGCCTCGGCCGAGCGACGGGACGAGGAGCCGGAGGTGCTGCGTCGGGCGGGCGGCGAGCTCGGGGAACCCGTCGTCCGCCGCCCACGCAGACGGCGCCGTCGCGCCCACCGCCCCGGGGCCAAGGCGCGGCCAGGCGAGCAGGCTCGCGAGGAGCAGGAGACGGAGCCATCCCCCGGTGCGCGTCATCCGCTACTCGCCGCCCTCGACGAAGTCGATGCTGGGCTCGTCGCCGCAGTCACCCCAGCGCACCCGCACGTA
>DASUFQ010000128.1:0-25383 GCA_036274515.1 Gemmatimonadales bacterium
ATCCTCGAGGTGGTCTCGACCGGTCAGCGCGCCCGCGCCGAGCTCCCGCAGATGATCGCTGACATCTCGGCGCAGCTGATGTCGGGCTCCAAGCTTCCGGCCCTCCCCGCCGGTGCGCCGGCGGCGGGGCGGCTGACCGTCGATGCGCTGGTGCTCTTCGGTCGTGGCGTCCTGGCGCAGGACCTGGGGGACAACGCGGCGGCGGCCAGCTACTACGAACGGGCGCTCAAGCTGTCGCCCGACTTTGCGGCGGCGCGGGCGGGGCTCAGTGCGGTCCGCTCGTAGCGGAGGCGCGGCGCGCGCCGAGGGCCATCCCGAGGTTGGCGGGCACGAAGAGCACGAGCGCCTCGGCGTTGGCCTGGTCGAACCAGGGGAGCGCCTGAAGCAGCACCCCGGCCACCGATAGGACGGCCACGACGTCCGCCAGCCTGCGCACCCCGTCCGGGACGGGGCCTCCACGCCGAGCCCACCCCGCCAGCAGCCCGAAGATCACCAGCCCGAGCACGTTGGCCTGCAGCAGGTTTTCGTTCCGATAGGACACCGCGTGATCGGTGAAGGCCCACAGGTAGAGCATCGCGAAGCCCGCCATTCCGCAGAGCAGCGACCAGGCCGCGCCGCCCACCAGAAACACGCCCCTCCCACGCCCTGCCCCGCATCGCCCGCCTGCCCATGCCATCCCCCCGCCGAGCGCCACGCCGAGGGCCAGGAACCACCCGAGCCATGAGCGGGGCGAGGGCACCGGCCGTGCCATCGCCCCGCGGGCAGGTTCGAGCGAACTGACCGTGACCAGCGGCCCCATGCCCGCTGCGCCCCCGCCGGTGGTCGCCTCGGCGAGGTAGCGGGCCAGGTCCATGGGAATGAAGGACTCCTGCCACGCCGTGAGCGGCCGGTCGGTGGACGGGCCCAGCATGAGCATCAGGCCGAAGTAGACCGCGGGGTTTCCCGCCACCAGCTCCGCGGTGCGTGAACGAAAGGTCGAGGTGGTGGGGAGGCGCGTGAGCCGGCGCTCCAGCCCGCCGCCGAGACTGACGTTCAGGGCGTCGCGGACGCGGGTCGAGCAGTTGTCGAGGTAGTAGTCGTACCGGTAGTCCCTGAACTCCGGCAAGGCGTTCCGCGCGAGATTGGCCGCGAGCGTCCGGGCCGCCTCGGGGGACAGGTCGAGCTCCTGCACCTCCATGGAGCGTCCGGTGCGGCGGTATCGGTTCACTTCATAGGAGGCGTCCGAGACGGCAGTGCTGTAGAGCATCCTTCCCTGCAGGAAATTCCAGTAGAAATTCTCCTGGTTGAAGTCGAAGATGCCGAAGTTGTAGGCGAGGTCGGGACCGCCGCCGGGATAGGTCACCCGGATCATGTTGTGGCCGAACAACTCCCAGACCAGGGGACCGGGGCCGACGGTGATGATGGCGATCCGGGGCGCGTTGGCGGTGTCGGGCGTCTGGGCGATGGCGGGGGTGAAGGCCGAGAGGCCGAGGAGCCCCGCGAGGAGGCCCGCACGGCGTCCGGATATCACAGAAGCACGTCGCGGCCGTCGTCCGCGGACTTGTAGATGGCGTCGATCACCCGGTGCAGCCCCACGTGGGCCTCGAGATCCGGCGCCGGAGCCTCCCCGCGGATGGCGGCGAGGAAATGCGCCCACTCGGCGCGGTACGACGCCGAGAAGGTGTTCTCGCGCGAGACCGACCCGGTCGGCGCGACGTCGACCGGGGTGCCGTGCATTTCCTTCCAGACCTTGAGCGGGCTGATGCTGGCGGTGCCCTTGCTGCCCCGGAGCCCCACGCCGAAGCGTTCCCCCTCCCCGAGGTGGTGCCAGGTCACGTCGACAAAGATGGATGCCCCGTTCTCGCAGACGACGAAGGCGCTGCCGGCATGCTCGGCGGACCGCTCGCGGCCGGCGCGATCGAGGGTGGCACTCACCCGCACCGGCTTCGGGTTGCCCGCCAGCCACAGGCCCAGGTCGAGGATCGAGAGCCCCAGGTCGAGCATGGCCCCGCCCCCCGAGAGGTCCCGCTTCAGCCGCCAGCCCAGCATCGACCGGCTCGGCCGGAAGACGTGCCAGCTGCCGCGGATGCTCTCGACGTCGCCCAGTTCGCCGGTCTGGACGAAGCTCCGGACGATCTGGACGTCGGGCCGGTAGCGGTGGTTCATCCCGACCATCACCACCCGGCCCTGCTTTGCCGCCGCCCGGACGATGCGCTGGGCGCTGGCGGTGTTGAGGGCCAGCGGCTTCTCGACGAGGACGTGCACCCCGGCGCGCAGCGCCGCGAGGACATGGCCTTCATGCAGGTGGTTCGGGGTGCAGACGACGACGGCGTCGAGCTCCGTGTGCCCGAGGAGGTCCTCCATGTCGTCGAAGGTGTCCGCGATCCCGAATCGGTTGGCCAGGGCGCGCGCCTTCGGCACGTCGGAGTCGCAGATGGCGGCGACCTCCACGCCCTTCAGCCGCCGCAGGACGGGGAGGTGCGCCACCTGCGTGATGGCGCCGGCCCCGATGACCCCCACCCGCATCGTCTCGCTCATCGCTGGCTCCCGGTCCGGCCGGTCAGGGCAGTTGCTCCACGCTCGTGGAAGGATAATACGCCGCGAGAATTTCCCCGTACTGCTGGCCTTCGCGCGCCCGGCCCACCGCGCCCCACTGGCAGAAGCCGACGCCGTGCCCCGCCCCCCGGCCGTCGATCGCGAGCCAGCTCACCCGGGAGCCGTCGGCGCGCTCCTGGACCTCGAACGCCGTGCTCCGGAGCATCCCGCCGTCCGGGAGGAGGAAGGCCCGCCGCACCGCCTGGCCGGTCACGGTGACGCGCTGCCCGTTCACCCGGAACTCGATCGCGTCCACCCGGCCCGACGGCGTGTGCCGCGTAACCTTGACGTCGTCGACCCGCGTGATGGACGCCGCCGGCAGCCGGGTCAGGCCGGGAAGGGTGCGGCGCAACACGGCTTCAAGGCTGTCTCCGGAATATTCCTCCCGCCACCGGAAGCGCGGCGAAAACCGGCAGTAGGCGAGGCCGTCGGCGTCGGTGTCGCGTACCGACTTGAGGTAGGGATCGCCGGCCAGCTGGAAGACGGCGGCGCCCGACTCGGTCCGCCCGCCGCAGGTCGAATAGAAGAACGCGTCGATCGGCTGGTGCTTCCAGGTCACGATCTGCCCACGCGTGGCGCGGACGGCATCCCAGCTCTGGGCCGTCTCGGCGCCGACGCCGCCGTAGACCTGGTCGGACACCGTCCCGTGCAGGTCGAACCCCAGGGCGCGCCGCTTGCCCATGTTGCGGACGGCGTAGGTGCGGGAAATGACCGCCTGGGCGTACAGCGCCTGCAGCTCGGAGGGGGCCCGGCGGCCCATCTCCGCGGAGAGGACCCCGGCGAGATACGACTCGATGCCGAGCCGGTTGATCACCGTCAGCCCGTCCGGGGAGGGAATCACGGACACTTCGCCGCGATAGTCGCGCCCGTCGATGCGGACGAACTGCCCGGCGCGGAGCGGGGTGATTACGATACCGTCGACCCGCCCGCCACTCACCCCGCCCGGCCCGGTGAGCGTCATGGCGCCGCCGGCCAGGCGGACCCGCCAGACTGCGCCGTCGATGACATTCTGCAGCCGCACCCCGGCCGGATCGGTCATCACGAGGGGATCCGCGCCGCCGATCGAGACCTCGGACCCGCCCACCAGGATGCCGATCCGGATATCGGTCGTGCTGACGACGGTGTCGGGGGGAAGCGCCGCCACCGGCGGGCCGCCCGGGCCGGAGTCGACGACCGCCTGCGCCGGGGGCCGGGCCGCCGCGGCCGGCCCGGGCTCGGGGGCCGGGGGCGGCGGCGGCTGTTTGGGACCGCACGAGGCGACCACCACCCCCGCCGCGGCCGCGACCAGGAGGATCGGGGTGAGCCGACGCCTCATCCGCGATAGTTCCCGAACGTCAGCTCGATGCCGAAGTCCTCGGCCCGGAGGAACGCCATCACCGCCTGCAGCTCGTCCCGCGAGGGGCTGGTGACCCGGATTTCCTCCCCCTGGATGCTGGTGGAGACCTTCTTGAACGCCTTGTTCTCCTTGATCGCCTTCGTGATCCGCTTGGCCACGTCCGCGGCGATGCCCTGCGTCAGCCCCACGGTGCACCGGACGGACATCCCCGAGGCCGCCTCGAAGTCGCTGGTCGTCAGGTTCTTGACCGGGACGCCACGCTTGATCAGGCGGCCCTGGAGCACGTCGAGCAGACTCTTCATCCGGAACTCATCGTCGGCGGCGAGGCGGATCTCCGCCTTGTCCCGCGCAAACTCGATGGTGCAGTGGGTCCCCTTGAAGTCGTAGCGCTGCTGGATCTCCTTGAGCGCCTGGTTCACCGCGTTGTCGACCTCCTGCAGGTCGGCGCCGGTGGAAATGTCGAATGAGGAGTTGGAGGCCATGACCGGATGGGGGTAAGAGGGCTGAGGACCGAGGACCGAGGACCGAGGACGGGGGACTGAGGCCTGACGCTTAGGAGAGGAAGCTCTCCAGTGACCGGGCGCGGCTGACGTGCCGCAGGCGGCTCAGCGCCTTTTCCTTGATTTGCCGCACACGCTCCCGGGTGATGCCGAGGAGCGCGCCGATTTCCTCCAGGGTCATCGGCTCCGGGCCGTCGAGCCCGAAGTAAAGGCGCAAAATCTTTGCCTCCCGCTCCTTGAGCGTCGACAGGACCTCCTCGATCCCTTCGGTCAGGGCGTGCTCAAAGGTTTCGCTGTCGGACCCGGCATTCTGGGTGTCAGGCAGGTAGTCCAGGAGCCGGTTGTCCTCCCCGGGCGTCATCGGCGCGTCGAGAGAAAGGTGCGCCTGGCTGATGGAGAGGGTCTTCTGGACTTCCTCCATCGAGATGTCCATCCCCTCGGCGATCTCGGCCGGGGTCGGCTCCCGGCCGAGCTCCTGGAGGAGCATCGAGCTCTTCTTCCCGATCCGATGAAGCGTCCCGGCGCGATTGAGGGGCACCCGGACGATCCGGCTCTGCTCGGCCAGCGCCTGGAGGATGGCCTGCCGGATCCACCAGACGGCGTAGGAGATGAACTTGATCCCCTTCGTCTCGTCGAACTTGTGGGCGGCGCGGATCAGGCCGAGGTTCCCCTCGTTGATGAGGTCCGCCAGGCTCACGCCCTGGTTCTGGTACTTCTTGGCCACCGACACCACGAACCGCAGGTTGCTCCGGACCAGCTTGTCGAGCGACTCGGCGTCGCCCTTGCGGATCCCCTGCGCCAGCGTGACCTCCTCCGTCTGCGGAATCAGCGGGTACCGGCTGATTTCGCGGAGGTACTGGTCGAGCGACCCCTCATCGGAGGTGGGGCCTCGCCGAGTGGAGCCGACCTGCAGTGGACGCATGCGCGGAGACCTTTGTTGGGCGGGTCGCTACGCCGGAACCTTAGCGGCCGCCGACGGACGGCGCAACCGCGGATCAGTCATCGTAGTTGTCGATCTGCGCCCGCTGCAGCGTGCCGCTGTAGTCGACATAGCCAACCTTGGTTTCCGAGTAGAACTCGTACACTTCCCACCCGCCCTCCCGGTGCCCGTTGCCCGTCTGCTTGACGCCGCCAAACGGCAGGTGCGCCTCGGCGCCGATGGTGGGCGCGTTCACATAGGAGATGCCGTTGTCGAGCTCCTGGAGCGCCCGGAAGCCCTGGTTCACGTCCTGGGTGTAGATCGAGCTCGAGAGCCCGTACTTGACCCCGTTGTTCACCCGGACCGCCTCGTCGAAGCTCCGGACCTGGATCACGCTGAGCACGGGACCGAAGACCTCCTCCTGGGCAATGCGCATGGAGGGCGTCACGCCCGTCACGATGGTCGGGCGATAGAAGTAGCCGTGCCCGAGCCGCTCCCCCCCCGGCTTCTTGCCGCCGGTCACCACCTCCGCCCCCTCCTCCTCCGCGATCGCCACGTACGATTCCACCTTCTGGCGCGACCGCTCGTGGATGAGCGGGCCCACGTCGGTCCCGTCCACCCGGCCGTCGCCCAGCCGGAGGCCCTCGGCGGCGTCCACCAGTTTCCGGACGAACCGGTCGTGGATCTTCTTGTGGAGGATCAGCCGGCTCGTGGCCGTGCAGCGCTGCCCGGTGGTGCCGAAGGCGCCCCAGAGCACGCCGTCGAGCGCCAGGTCGAGGTCGGCGCTGTCCATGACGATCTGCGCGTTCTTCCCGCCCATCTCGAGGGAGAGCCGCTTGTGCATCCGGCCGCAGGTCTCGCCGATGAACGAGCCGGTGGCCGTGGAGCCGGTGAACGAGATGACCGGCACGTCGGGATGCTCGACCAGCGCCTTCCCGGCGGTGGCTCCGCGGCCATGCACCAGCTGGATCACTTCCGGCGGCAGGCCGGCCTCCAGCAGGAGTTCCACCAGCCGGTGCGAGGTGTGCGGCACGTCCTCCGAGGGCTTGATGATGACCGCGTTCCCGCAGACCAGCGCCGGGAACATCTTCCAGGTGGGAATCGCCAGCGGGAAGTTGAATGGCGTGATGAGCCCGGCCACGCCGATCGGCCGGCGGAAGCTCATGGCCCACTTGTCCCGCAGCTCGGAGGGGACAGTGTGCCCGAAGAGGCGCCGCCCCTCGGTGGCGGCGTAGTACGCGGTATCGATGCCCTCCTGCACATCCCCGCGGGTCTCGGCGAGCACCTTGCCCATTTCGCGCGTCATCCCGTCCGCCAGCTCCTCCTTGTGGGCTGAGAGGAGGTCGCCGAGGCGCCGGAGCACATCGCCGCGCGCCGGCGCGGGGGTTCGCCGCCAGATCTCGAAGCCGCGGCGCGCCGAACGGACCGCCGCCTTGATGTCGGCGGCGCCGGAATCGGGGAACCTGCCGATGAGGTCGCGGGTGTCCGCGGGATTGCGGTTTTCGAACCACGTCCCGGTGCTCGGGGCGACCCACGTGCCATCGATGAAATTCTTGAAGGTCTTGGCCATTGGACTTTCGGAGTGTCGGTGAAGTAAGGAGGGACCCGCCTACTCGCAGAGCCAGGGGAGCGCGGTGACCGTGTAGCCGAGGCGGGGGAGCAGGATGGCGCCGACGAGCGCGAGCCCGCCGAGGAAGACGGTGAGCCCCGCCAGGTGGGCCCAGCCCTGGCGGCGGCGCCAGCTCACCAGCATCGTCCAGGCGCCCGCCACCACCACCATTCCCGCCGACCCGAGGTAGAGCATCAGCCCGAGCCCGCACCGGTGGGCGTACGGCCACTGGAGCACGGCCGCGGCCACCAGGATCCCCAGCGCGGCGCGGACCCAGGTGGTGAGGGCGGCCCGCCGCGTGAGCGCGCCGCCGCCCGGGAGCGCCGCCACGGGCGCCGCGCCGCGGGCCACCGGGGCGGAGGCCGGGGCGGCCCCGCCCTTGGCCATCACCTTGTCGATGGCGGCGAGTTCCTTGTCCCAGTCCCGCGGCTGGTTGCTCACGCCGGCTCCCGCGTGAGGCCGTAACGTTCGATCTTCTTGTACAGGTTGGAGCGCGGCATGTCGAGTGCGCGCGCCGTTTCCGAGACGTTCCAGTCGTGCTGCCGCAGCTTGCCCGCGAGGAAGACTCGCTCCGCCTCGACTTTGAAGGACTCGAAGGTCGGCGCGGTGAAGGGGTCGTCCGGGTTTGCGGGCGCGCCGGCGGCGCCCGCACCCCCGCCGGCCAGGATGCGATCGACGTCGGCGGCGGTCACCGTCTTCCCCGCCGAGAGGATCATCAGCCGCTCGACGGCGTTCCGCAGCTCGCGCACGTTCCCGGGCCACGCCCGCCGCTGCAGCCGCTCGACCGCCGCAGCGTCGAATCCCCGTGGCTTGGTGCCGGCCGCCCGCGCGATCGCCTCCGCGAAATGCGCCACCAGCTCCGGCACGTCGGCCGCGCGCTCGCGAAGGGGCGGCACCACAATCGGCACGACGTTCAGGCGGTACAGGAGGTCCTCGCGGAAGCGGCCGGCGGCGATTTCCGCCTCGAGGTCCTTGTTGGTGGCCGCGAGGACCCGGACATCCACGCGCAGGGCCCTGGCGCCCCCGACCCGGGTGACCTCCCCCTCCTGCAGCGCCCGCAGCATCTTGGCCTGCGCCGGAAGGGAGAGGTCACCGATCTCGTCGAGGAAGAGCGTGCCGCCGTCGGCCAGCTCGAACTTGCCCGGCCGGTCGGCGAAGGCACCGGTGAAGGACCCTTTCATGTGCCCGAAGAGCTCGCTCTCGATGAGCTCACTCGGGATCGCGGCGCAGTTGACCTCGATGAAGGGGCCGGAGCGCCGCGGGCTGGCCGCGTGGATGGCGCGTGCCACCAGTTCCTTGCCGCTGCCGTTCTCCCCGGTGATAAGCACCCGTGCGGCGGTCGGCCCCACCTTGTCAATCAGGCCCCGCACGGCGTGGAGCGCCGGGCTGGCGCCCACCATGGCGTGCTGCTCGTCCACGGCCCGCTTGAATCGCTGGTTTTCGGTGGCCAGCGCCACCTGGTTGAGGCCGTTCCGGACCGTCACCAGGAGCCGGTCGCTGTCCAGCGGCTTTTCCAGGAAGTCGAAGGCGCCCCGCTGGGTCGCCTCGACGGCGGTGGCGATCGTCCCATGCCCGGAGATCATGACCACGGTGGCGCCAGGGTCGAGTTCGCGCAGGCGGGAGAGGGTGTCGAGGCCGTCGAGGCCCGCCATCTTCACGTCGAGGAAGACCAGCTGCGGCCGGAATTCGGGGTAGATCGTCAGCCCCTCCCCACCGGACCCGGCCACGCGCACCTCGTGGCCTTCATAGGCGAGGACCTGCTTGAGGGCGTCGCGGACGCCGACTTCGTCGTCGATGACGAGAATGCGGTGAGCGGTCATGGTAGTCGACTCGAAGGATACAACGTCACCCGGTCGGGATGCACCCGTACGCCGCCGATGCCCTCCGGAATGACGATTGCGAGCACGCTGTCGCGCGGGTTCCCGGCCACCAGCCCCACGATGCGCGGCACCACCTCCCGCGGGAAATCAAAGTCGCGGACCTGGAACGCCTCGACGCGCCACTCCGCGCGGCCGGGCCCCACCACCGCCAGCGTCCCCGCCCCCTGGATCGGCTCCCGCTCCTTGAACGCGCCCGCCAGCGGTCCGAGGACGTCGCGCGGCAGGCCGGCTGTGCGGATCCGGCCCCCGACGGCGATGCGGTCCTCCCCGAGCGTCACCACGAGCGAATCGAGCTGCCCGCGCAGCCGGCTGTCGAGCCCGGCTCCGATGAGGGATGCCAGTTCCGCGGCGGTGAGCACCACGGAGTCGGCCCGCCAGCCGTTGAGGCTGTCGACCTTGGCCGTGGCGCGGGTCAGCGCCTCCGTCCCGGGCCGCCCAATGCTCCCCTCCGCGTCGGCGGCCGGCCGATCGGTCAGGCGGTGCCAGTACGGAAGGATCCGATCCCGCTCGTGCCACGCGGCGTAGGCCACCGCCGCCAGCAACGCGACGCCCAGCAACCGGAATGGGAGGGTGAGGCAGCCGCGCATTCAGGGGGCGCCCGCCGCGGGGGCCATCGGCAGGAGACTCCCGCGCCGGTAGCCGCGGGGGTCGAGCACGACGGACGCGAAACCGAGCGCCTGCAGCCGGCGCACCACCACCTCCCAGTTGGCCTCGACGAGGGGCCGGTCCCCCACGGACACCTCGACACTGGCCCCCTCCCCGAGGTGCCGGACCCGCAGGTCGCCCGTCACACCATACCCCCGGAGAATCTCCTCCCCGCGCTCGACCTGCCGAAGACGCTCGGGGGTGACGGAAACACCGTAGCGGAGCCGGCTGGACAGGCAGGGCGCCGCCGGCGCATCCCAGATGGGGAGCGCGAGTTCCCGCGCCGCCGCCCGGACATCCGCCTTGGTCCAGCCCAGCTCCACGAAGGGGGAACGGACCCGGCGGGCCGCGCCGGCCGCGGCGCCCGGGCGGTGTTCGGTGAGGTCGTCGGCGTTGGTCCCGTCCAGCAGGTGCTCGAACTCCCGCTCCGCCGCCACCGCGCCGAGAACGCGCCACAACTCCGACTTGCAGAAGAAGCACCGGTTGAGCGGGTTCGCGACGTAGTCGGGGTCGGACAGTTCGTGGGTGTCCACCTCAAGCAGCGGCACCTCGTGGCGGTGCGCCAGCTCGACGGCGCGGCGCCACTGGACCTCGGGGTAGGACGGGCTGCGTCCAATGACCGCGAGGAACCGTGCCCTGCCGAGGGCGCCGGCGCCCACCACGGCGAGGACCGCGGAGTCCACCCCGCCGGAATAGCCCAGGACGGCGCTCGGCAGCCCGGCCAGGTGCGTGCGGAGTTCGTCGACAGTCGCCATGCGGGAAAAGTAGCGCATATCTTACCGGCATGCCCGCGCCCATTCCCGATCATGAACTCACCTTCCGGGCCACGAAAGCCGGTGGCCCCGGCGGGCAGCACGTGAACACCTCCTCGACGCGGGTGGAGCTCTGGTGGAACGCCGCGGCCTCCCCGAGCCTCACCGACGCCGAGCGGACGCTGGTACTCCAGGCCCTCGGCCAACGACTGGATGGCGAGGGATGGCTCCGCCTCGTCTCGGCGGGGACCCGAAGCCAGCTGAAGAATCGCGCGGCGGTCACGGAACGGTTCCACCACCTGGTGGCCGAGGCGCTGGTTCCGCCGAAGCGCCGCCGCAAGACGAGGCCCCCCCGCTCCGCCGGCGAGCGGCGGCTCGCGGAAAAGAAACGGCGCTCCGCCACCAAGGCGAAGCGCCGCCAGCCGCCGGGCGACGACTGAACAGAGCGGGACCGGCTAGGGCTGCGCCGGCGCCGCCTTCCCCTTCGCAAAATCGCCGGCGGTGATGACACTCATCCGCGCCGGAATCACGAAGGCGCGGAACCCGTCGCTCACCTGGGCCGGGGTGAGCGCCCCGATGGCCTGGTCGAACTTCGCCTCCCACGCCATCGTCCGGCCGAGGAAGAGCTGCTCGGCGAGTTGGCCGACCAGCTGGCCGTCATCCGCCCGGGCCAATTCGCGCTGCTGGAGGTACCCCGCCTTGCCCTTGGTGACCTCCTCCGGGGTGAAGCCGTCCGCCACCGCCTTGCTCGTGACCTCCTCGAACAGCGACACCACCTTTTCCGTGTTCTCCGGTGCCGAGATCGCGTAGACAAAGAGCTGGCCGGCCTGGTCCTCCGGGCTGACGTTGAGCCCGCTGCCCGCGCCGTAGCTCAGCCCCTCCTCCTGCCGGATGCGCACGATCAGCCGCGAGTCGAAGGCGGAGCCGCCGTAGATGTAGTCGCCGATCGCCATCGCGGGATACGCCGCATCATCCTCGCTGAGGCGCATGCTCGTCGAGGCCAGCATGATCGCGTTGGCCTTGTCGGGGGTCTCGATCTGCCGGGACTCCGCCGGCCGGTCGGAATAGAGGTCGGGAATTCGCGCGTAGGCCGCCGGACTCTTCCACTCGCCGAAGAGCTCTCCGAGCACCGGCGTCACCTCCGCCGGGTCGAAGTCGCCGACCACGGCCGCTTCGCCGGCGCCCACCCCGTAGAACTCCACCCAGAATCGCCGGGCATCCTCCACCGTGGTTCCCTTCATCTCCGCGATCCGCTCGTCGATCGTGGGGACGTAGCGCGGGTGGCCGGGCGGGTAGGATTGCGTGGCCTGGGCCAGCGCGGTCTGCGCCAGCGCGATCGGGTCGGTCCGCTGGGATTCCAGGCGCGCCAGCCCTTCCCGCTGGAGGGTCGCGAACTCCGCCGGGTCGAACTGCGGCTGCCGCAACACTTCCCCCGCCAGACGGAGGACGGCCGGGAAGTTGGCGCGGACGGTGGAGATGCGTACCGTGGCACCCTCGGCGGTCCCGCTGACGCTGACCTGCGCCTTGAGGCGGTCGAACTCGTCCTTGAGCTGCTGGCGGGTGTGCGTCGTCGTCCCCCGGAGGAGCATGGAGCCCGCCAGGGATGCGGCGGTGGCCCGGCCCGAGAGACTCGCCTCGGTCCCGAAATGGAGCCGGATCGTGGCGTCCACCGTCTGGCCGCGGGTTTCCTTCGACAGCAGCGCCACCTTCATGCCGCTCGGCAGCGTGCTCCGCGCCGTCCGGGCGTCGATGTTGGCCGGCGAGGGATCGAACGCCTCGCCGAGCGTCATCGTCGTGTCCCCCCGGTAGTCCTTGACCAGCGCGGCGATGTCCGGCACCGGGGCGATCTCCGCGCGGTCCGGCTTCGCGGTCGGGACGAACACCCCCAGCGTGCGGTTGCTCGGCTTGAGGTAGGCCTGTGCCACGCGCTGGACGTCGGCCGGGGTCACCGCCTTCACCCGGTCGCGGTTGATGAAGATCAGGCGCCAGTCACCGCGCGAGGCCCATTCGCTCAGCGCCAGCCCGACCTGGTCCGTCTGCGTGAGGCTGAGCTCGATGTTCTTGAGGATCGTCTGCTTCGCCCGTGCCACCTCCTCGTCCGTCGGGGGGCGAGTGGTGAGCGAGTCGAGGGTGGCGAGCAGCACCTCCTGCGCCACCGCGAGCGTGTCCTCGGAGCGGAGCTGCGCGCCGGCCAGCAGCATGCTCGGCTGAAAGAGCTGGTAGGCCGAGGCCCACACCCGCGCGGCGCGCTTCGGCGCTACCAGCGCCTGGTACAGGCGCCCGCTCGGCGCCGAGCCCAGCACCTGCGTGAGGACGCTGACGGCGGCGAAGTCGGAGTCGGCCCCGGAAGGGACGTGGAAACCGGCCAGGATGACCTGCTCGTCGCCGACGCGGCGGAGGGTCACCATCCGCTCCCCGTCCTGGACCGGCTCCACGGTGTAGGTGCCCCACAGGGTATTGGCCCCGGTCCGCTCCGGGCGCGGGATGATGCCGAACAGCTGCTCGATCCGCTTCAGCGTGGCGGCCTCGTCGAACTTGCCCGCCACGACCAGGACCGCATTGTCGGGCTGGTAGTACTTCCGGTAGAACCCCTTGAGCCGGCCGATCGGGACATTCTCGATGTCCGAGCGCGCCCCGATGGTCGAGTTGCCGTAGTTGTGCCAGAGGTAGGCCGTGGAAAACACCCGCTCCTCGAGGATGCTGCCCGGGTCGTTCTCGCCCAGCTCGAACTCGTTGCGCACCACGGTCATCTCGGAGGCCAGGTCGCTCTGCGACACGTAGGAGTTGACCATCCGGTCCGACTCGAGCTGCAGCGCCCACTCCAGGTTGGCCGGGGTCGAGGGGAACGATTCGAAGTAATTGGTGCGGTCGTACCAGGTCGTGCCGTTGAAGCTGGCGCCGTGCGCCGTCAGCTCCTCGCCGATCTTCGGATGCCCGGTGGAGCCCTTGAACAGGAGGTGTTCCAGCAGGTGGGCCATCCCGGTTTCCCCGTAGTCCTCGTGACGGGACCCGACGAGATAGGTGATGTTCACCGTCGTGATGGGCTTGGTCTGGTCCGGAAGGAGGAGGATCCGGAGGCCGTTGGGCAGCCGGTACTCGGTGATCCCCTCGACCGACGCCACCTTCTCCGCCGGCGCCGCCTTCGGGGCGGCCTTGGCCGGCCGGGCCGGTTTCGGGGTCGGCTGCTGGGAAGCGACCGGCGCGCCCCAGAGCGCCAGCGAGAGCGCGAAGAAGGCCGCCCGGCGGCGGAGGAGAGGCGATTGCATGGGAGAGCTCCATCGAGACACGGTGACAGAAAAAGCGGCGACCCCGAAATATAGGCCTCGGGGCCGCCGGGAATGCAATCGCCGGCTGCGCCGGCAGCGGCGTCACGGAATCTCGACTGTCACCGGGAACGGTCCGAAGGCCAGTTCGTCCGCGTCGACGTCGTGGCCGTACCCCACCATGACCGTGCCGGTGCCCGCGGCGGCCTGGGCCGTCACGTCGAGGAAGAAGTGGGCATCCACCTGCCCGACGGCGGTGGCAAGCGCGGTCGGCGTGAAGACCAGCCCGGCGTAGTGGTGGTCCTCGATGCCGGTGATCTGGTCGCCGTGGGCGTCATAGAACCGGACCTCCACCGTGGTCATGGCGCCGGCGGCGAGCAGCAGGTCGGCAGACACGTCGACGTCGTTGACGAAAAGTTTCGCCGATTCCGGCGTGTGGCTCTCGGGTGCCGCGGGCTCGTCGCTCTCGCAACCGGCGAGGGACAGCGTCACGACGGCCAGGGGGAGGAGCGCGAACCGGGTGAGGCGGTGGCGGAGCTGGGACAGGGACATCGTTCGGTTCTCCGTCGATAGTGAGGCCCCGAACCGCTCAGTTCGGGAGCAGGTAGCGCACCGAGACCAGCAGGCTCCGTGGTGCGCCGGGATTGATGTAGCCGGAGGCACGGATTTCCGGGTACTTCGTGTCGAGCAGGTTCAGCAGGTCCACGTCGAGGCTGGTGCGCGTCCCGAAGGAGATCGAGCCGCCCATGTCCAGGACGAAGTAGGGTCGGGTCGTGATGCCCGGCTCGCCGATCGGCGTGAACGGGCCCGTGAAGCGGCCGAGCAGGTAGGCGGACATCCCGTCGCGCAGCATGTACTCGGCGCCGACGCGCCCGAAGTACGCCGCGACCGCCGGCACGGCGTCGCCCGGCTCCAGCGGCTCGTCGTGGAACAGCGGCTTCGGCGGGCGGATGCCGACGACGTCGAGGGCCACGTCCACCGGATCGGCAATCCCTGTCACCTCCGCGTCGTTCAGGGTGCCGGAGGCCTGCAGGGTCAGCCGCCCCCCGACGAGCAATGACGCGCTCCCGGAGATGCCGCGGCGACGCGTGGTGCCGGCGGCCAACACATCCGACGTGACGGGGTCCTTGATGCGCTCGTTGGCGGTGTTGAACTGGAAGAACGACAGCGCGAGCTGCAGCGGGCCGGTCGCGTATTCCGCCCCCACCTCCGCGGCCCAGGCCGTCACCAGCGGACGGCTGGGGTCCCCGATGACGCCCACCGGGCCGCGGAAGCCGCGCGCCAGGGAGCCCAGGATCCTGATCCGGTCGGAGGCGAGGTAGCTGGCGCCCAGCTTCGGGCTCAGCACCGGGTCGGTGGCGCCCTGCCAGTCGGCCAGCGAGTCGAGATGATCGAAGCTCCGGTAGTGCACCAGGTCGCCCCGGAGCCCGAGGTCATAGAGGAACCGGGTGCCGACGACGCCCCGCCATCGGGCGTACATGCCGAGCGCCTGGTACTGCCCGTCGTCCGCCTGCTTCGCGCTGATCGCCTCCCGCTCGATGGTTTCGTCCAGGGTGTAGGTGGTCCAGTCGGCACGTCCGCTCAACCCGACGCTGAACTCGCCGTCGTCGGTGTGCCGGCCCACCTGGACCTGCATCCCGACTGCCGAGCGGTCGTCGCGCTCCGCGGTCTGCCCCAGCACCCCGTCGTCCACCAGCGTCAGGAAGACCGCGGATTCCCCCAGCTGGCCCCAGAGCTGGGACTCGAGCGTCGTGTGCTCGCCGAACTGGATGCCGTAGCGCACCGCCCCGATGTAGCGCTGGGCGTGCCCGCCATCGGTGGAGTCGGCCGCCTCGGTCAGGTCGCCGTCGTTGTAGCGGTCCACCGGCACGAAACCGGGCGAATTCCATTCCGAGCCGTACAGGTAGAGCCCGCCTTCGATCCGGCCTGCCCCGAGCGCGTGCCACCCCCGCAGGACCCCGTTGCCCAGCCAGTAGTCGGCGTTGTCCCGCCAGCCCTGCTCCCGCTGCCCCGCCAGCGAGAGCAGCGCCCCCGACTCGGCGCGACGGAACCCGCCGGTGACCCACCCCCGCACGTCGCCGAAGCTTGTCACGCCGAGGGACGCCGTGGTGCCGCCGGCGTCGGCGTCGGTGTATGTCTCGACGACCCCCCCAAGCGAGAAGTCCCCGTAGAGCGGGCTCGCGGGGCCGTGGATCACGCGGGTGGTGCTGATGGCGCCGGGGGAGAGGATGCTCCAGTCGGCGTACCCCTCGACGTGGCCGTGGATCGGCAGGTTGATCGGCACCCCGTCGAGGACCAGGAGCACATCCGAGGAATGGTCCGACGTGAACCCCCCGATGACCACGTTCGAGGCGAAGCCGGGCCCCTGCCCCTGTTGGTGCACCTCGATCCCGGCCGACCGGCCGATCAGGTCGTAGGCGTTGCTCGCGGGGGCGCGGGCCACCGCCTCCTTGCTCACCTCCACCGTCGCCACCGGGGGTGCAATGGCCTGCTCGCGCTTGCCGGTGACCACGATCCGCTTGAGTGTCGGCGGCGGGGTGGTGTCCGCCGCCTCCGGCGTCGGTTGCGGATCCTGCGCCAGCAGCGCTCCCGCCCGGAGCACGGCCACCAGGAGGCACGCGCCGGCCCCCGGCCAGTTCAGCCGGTGCGGAGGTCCCATGCGGAAGGGCGTGACGACAGCCATGCTGCGGGTGACTCCACCGTCAACGGCACGACGACTTCCAGGAGGAAGCGCATGGTGCGTCAACGGAACGGGTCGGATTCCCCGCTGAAGGGCGGAGAAACGGTGTCAACGGATTGTGAGGAGGGAGCCGACGCCGGCGCGAAGGCGCAGGGTCAGCCGAGGGACGGCGGCGGGGCGGTCGCGAACGGCCGGAGGTGATCGGGGTGGGTGACGCGTGCGGCGGCCCGGGCCGGGCCGGGCCCGCCAAGGTGCATCGGCTCGAGGGCGGCGACGAGCCTCGGCGTGCCGGACGCCAGCAGCGCAGGCGAGGACACGGCGCAGCTGCCGAGGCACTGGCATTGGCTCGAGGGAGCGCGGTCCTGGTCACCGGCGCCATGGCTGCCGTGCCCGGCATGATCGTGGGACTCGGCTCCGGCGGCGGCAGCAGCGGCCACGGCCCGCGGGCAGGAGTGCAGCACGGCCGGCGCGGCCATGACCACGCCGAACCACGCCGCCAGCGCCCCCGAGAGTACCCTCGACCAGACCCCGGTTCGATGCATGGGCCCCAATCTAGCCCGGCAGACCCGCCGCCGTCCAGAAACCGGACAGTCGGGAGCCCCGGCTAGGCAGGTGGGGCCGTCTCCTCGTGCGCCGTGAGCCTCCGTGCCCCGGCGACGCCCGTGCCCGCGCGACCTCGGAGCCGGTGACTCAGCGCCTCGCGCCAGTCGTAGAAGATCTCGTAGACCGTGGGGATGACGAGCAGCGTGAGGAAGGTGGAGGTCAGCACCCCGCCGATGACCGCCACGCCGAGGGGCTGCCGGAACTGCGCCCCCTCACCCCGCGCGATCGCCACGGGGATCATCCCCGCGATGAGGGCAAAGGTCGTCATCAGGATGGGGCGGAGCCGGATGGCGCCGGCCTCGATCAGCGCCTCCCGGATCGGCATGCCCTTTTCGTTGCTCCACTTGGCGAAATCGATCAGCAGGATCGCGTTCTTGGCCACGATGCCCATCAGCAGGATGACGCCGATCAGGCTCATGATGTTGATCGTGAGCCCGCTGACCGCGAGGGCAAGCATCACGCCGACCAGCGAGAGCGGCAGCGACATCAGGATGGCCATCGGGTCGAGGAACGACCCGAACTGCATCACCAGGATGAGGTACATCAGCAGCACCGCCACGCCCAGCGCCAGGAAGATGTTGCCGAAGACCTCGCTCTGGTTCTCGGCATCTCCGCCCTCGGAATAGGTGACGCCGGTGGGCAGCTGCAGGCGCGCCAGCCCCTGACGGACGTCGGTCATGACCTCTCCGGTCGAGCGGCGTTCGGTGTTCCATTCGACGTTGACCACCAGGTCCCGGTCGAGGTGGTTGATGACCGCGGGCGCGAGGTCGGAGGACACCCGCACCAGCTGTCCCAGCGGCACGGTCCGCGGCGCGCCGTCCACGGTCCCGGGCACGATCAGCGCGAGCTGCCGCAGGTCGGCGGCATTGCGCCGCGCCTCGGGCGTCAGCCGCACCATGACGTCCCGGGTCTCGCCGCTCGGGTCCACCCAGTCGCCGGCGTCAATGCCGGCGAACGCCGGGCGCAGCGACTGCGCCACCTGCCCCGCCGTCACGCCCAGCGCCCCGGCGAGCCCCCGGTCGAGGTCCACCGTGAGTTCGGGCCGCTGTCCCTTGCTCGACAGGGCGATGTCCACGGCCCCCGGCGTCGCCGCGACCACCTCGCGGATCTGCTCGGCCGCGGTGTTGATCGAGGCGAGGTCGGGACCCTTCACCTGCAGGGCGAGCTGCTTGCGCCCGCCGCCGATGTCGCTGGTGAACAGCGCCATGTTGACGCCCCCGAGGCGGGCAAGCTCACTCCGCACTTCGGCGCCGATGTGCTCGGCGTCCAGCGCCCGGGTGGTCTTCGGTACCAGCTTCACGTACATCTGGCCGACATCCACCGCGCCGGAGGTCGGGTCGCCAAGGGTGACGTACGAGTACAGGACGTCGGGGCGCGCCCGGATGATCCGGTCCGCCTCCTCCGTCTTGGCCCGGGTATAGGCCAGGTTGGAACCGGGCGGCGTCTCGATCGCCACGTTGAACTCCGACCGGTCGTCGAGCGGCACGAAGCCGACGCCGACCTTGCGCCATTCGGGCGCCACCCGGAAGAGGCCGACGCCGAGCAGCACCCCTCCGGCGACGGTGAGGAGGCGGAGCGCGAATGGCCGGGCGCCGGACAGCCCCCAGACCACGACCAGCAGCCCGATGACCAGGGCGAGGAATCCCAGCATCCCCTTGGCCGGCAGCGCGAAGGCGCTGACCAGCGACCCGAGCGCCAGCACCACCATCGCGGCGCGGTGGTCCAGCGCCCAGGCGATGACATCGCGGTAGCGGTTGGCCATCCGCCCGAAGGCGTCGTTGAACCGGTCGAGGAGCCGCGTGATCCACTTGCGGCGCTCCGGCGGCACGTGCGGATCGGGCCAGTAGGCCGAGAGCATCGGGTCGAGCGAGAAGCTGACGAAGAGGGAGACCGCCACCGAACAGGCCATGGTCAGGGCGAACGGCTTGAACCACTGCCCCCCGATGCCCGACATGAACGCGACCGGCAGGAAGACGGCCAGGATGGACATCGTCGTGGCCGTCACGGCCAGCCCGATCTCGTCGGTCCCCTCGATCGACGCGGTGTAGTGGTCCTTCCCCAGCTCGACGTGGCGCACGATGTTCTCGCGGACCACGATCGCATCGTCGATGAGGATGCCGATCGCGAGCGAGAGCCCGAGGAGGGACATCGTCTCGAGCTTGAAGCCAAAGGCCCAGACCGCGATGAAGGAGGCGAGCACGCTCACCGGCAGCGCCAGGCCGGTGATCACCGTGGAGCGCCAGGAATTGAGGAAGAGGAACACGACGAGCACCGTCAGCAGGGCGCCCTCGAACAGCGTCTCCTGGACGTTGCGCACCGCGGCCGTCACCCGGACCCCGGAGTTCTTCACCACGTTGATGGCGGTGCCGGCGGGGAGCGTCGACTCGAGGGCGCGCACCCGCGCGAGGACCTTCTCCGCCACGTCGGTGGTGCTGTAGCCCTTCGCCTTCTTGACGTCGATGCCGACCGACTCGGTGCCGTTGAAGAGCGCCAGCGTGCGCTGTTCCTCGATGCCGTCCCGCACGTCGGCCACCTGGCCGAGGCGGATCAGGACGCCATTGCGCTCCGCCACCACGAGCTGCGCGAACTCCTCCGGCCCGCTGAGGCGGCCCCGGAGCCGGATCGAGCGCTCGTCGAACTGGCCCTGCAACCGGCCGACGGGGGCGGCCAGGTTCTGCGCCTGGAGCGCCTGGACCACCTGCGCCACGCTCACCCGCGCCGCCGACAGCGCGGCCGGCCGCAACTCGACGGTCAGCTCCCGTTCCTGCTTGCCGGTGACCGTCACCTCCGCCACGCCGGGAATGGAGCGGATCTCCCGCGTGATGCCGGGATCGGCCAGGCGGGTCAGCTCGGCGGGGCTGAGCCGGGTGGAGGCGATGGCCAGCGACACGATCGGACGATCGGTGTCGTTGAGCTTCTTGATGATCGGCTCTTCCATCTCGGGCGGCAGGTCGTTCCGGATGGCCGAGATGCCGTCGCGGATGTCCTGCGTGGCCTCGGGGAGCGGCTTCGCGAAGTTGAACTCGATGAGGATGACGGCAAAGCCGTCCTCCGCCTTGCCCATCACCTTCTTGACCCCGCTGATGGAGGCGATGGCCTCCTCGATCGGGTTCAGGACCTCGGTTTCCACCGTCTCGGGCGACGCCCCGGGGTACGGCACCGCCACCGACACGTACGGCGGGGCCACGTCGGGGAACTCGTCAGTCTGCAGCATGACGAGCGCGATGATCCCGCCCACGACCAGCGCGAGCATGGTGACGACCGTGATGATCGGCCGCTTGATGGCGAAGTTGGAGATGAACATCGGCCCGCCCTAGTTCGCGGCTGGCGGGTCAACCCGCTCCGCCGCCGCCTGCATTCGGACCGGCGTGCCCGCCGCCATGCCGCGCGCGCCGCCGACGAGGAGGGTGTCGCCCGCGGCGAGCCCGGCGGTGACCTCGACCCGCTCGGCGATCATGTCCTCCAGGCCGAGGGTCACTTCGGTGCGCGTGACCCGGCCCCCGGTGACCTGCGCCACCGTCGGCCGGACGCCCCGGAGGTCCACCGCCGCCTTCGGCACCGTGAGCCCCCGCCGCTCGGCGGTGACCACGCGCCCCTCGGCATACAATCCCGCGACCAGCCGGCCCCGCGCGTTCGGCACCGTCACGAGAATCCGGACCTGCCGTGTGGCGGGATCGACCGCCGGAAAGATTCGGGTGACACGGCCCGTCAGGCGATCGTCGGCGAACCCGCTCACCGCGAACTGCACCGCGGTCCCGACTCGCAACTGCCCGATGGCCTGGGCGGGCACCTGCGCCTCGAGGCGGAGGCTCGACGGATCGATGATGGTGAACAGCTCCGATCCCGCCTGGACCACGTCACCGACGCTCGCCACCTGGTCGCTGACCACGCCGGCAAAGGGCGCGCGGACGCTGGCCCGGTCCAGGGCGCGCTGCGCCACCACCTGCCGGGCACGGGCCTCCGCGAGGGCGGCCTCCGACTGGGAGACAGCCAGGGAGTCGTCCTCGACCGCGCGGGCCGACAGCGCCCCCGCCGCCGCGAGACGCCGGTCGCGGTCGAGATTGCGGCGCTGCAGCCGGAGGTCGTTCTCGAGGCTTCGCACCAGCGCCTCGGCAAAGGCGGCCTGCTCACGCGCCGTCTGGGGCTCGAGTTCGGCGAGCACCTGCCCTGCCCCGACGGCCTGCCCCGGCTCGACCAGCACGCGCAACACCGAGCCCCCCAGTTCGGCGCGCACCCGGGCCTCCCGTTCCGCCCCCAGGCTGCCGGATATCGGCGGCCCATCCATCAGGACGGTGTCCGTTGCGAGGGCGATATTCTCGGGGCCGATCAGCACCGGCGGAACGCCGGCCGCCGCCTCGGCGCCGTTGCCCTCGGTGCAGCCCGGGAGCGCCGAGCCGCCGACCAGTGCCAGGCCGATCCATCCCCACGATCCAAGGCGAGACTTCATGCGTGCAACCCCTGCAGGATTGAGGGTGAAAACCGTGGTCATCGCTACCGTCCCGTCGAGGTCACGCTGCCGCGCAGCGCCTGCCCCGCGGCGCCGGTGGACGTGACGGTGGAGGTGAAGGCGCCGGCGTTGTCGGCGGTACCGAGCGGGAGGTACGGGAGCAGCGCCAGCCGCAGCCGCGCCACCTGAAGGTCGCGGGCGGCCTGGGCCTGGTTGGCGCGCGCCTGTTCGAGCTGCAGCCGCACGTCCTGGAGCTCCGTCTGGGTCGAGACGCCCTCCGAGTAGCGCAACTCGGCGATCTCGTAGGCCCGGGTGGCCTGCTCGACCACGCTCGCGGTGGCCACGCCGTTGTCGCGGGCCTCGCGCAACCGGGCCCGGACCGTTTCCCCGTCCAGTGCCGCCTGCTCCTCGGTCAGCTTGGCGCGGAGCCGCGCCGCGTCCAGGTTGGCGTCGGCTTCCTTGCGGGCGCCGGCAATCCGGCCCGAGGTGAACAGGGGCCAGTTGAGGACCGCCGTCACCGTCCAGTCGTTCCCGAACTGGCTGCTCAGCGGGAAGAACTCGGTGCTGTACCCGGCGCGGTTGTAATTCATCGTGGTGGTCATGGTCGGAATCCACTGCTGGCCCGCCGCGGCGCTGAGTTGCTCGCTCTGACGGACCGACGCCCGCGCCGCCGCCACCACCGCGCGCGACGCCGTGCCAGTGTCCGCCTGCTGGACCAGTCCCACGATGTCCGGCGGCAGGGCCCCCGCGTCCGGGCTGTCGTCGAGCGGGGTGGCGAGCACCAGCTCGGTGGTGAGCGGGAGGTCGAGCAGCTGCTTCAGGCGGGTGAGCGCGATGTCCTGATTCGCGCGGGCCCGCGTCACCACCGGCACCTGGTTGTCACGGGCCACCCGGGAGCGGAGCTGGTCGAATTCGGACGCCGCCCCCACCTCCCGGCCGAGCGTCACGTCGGCGAGGGTCTTCTCCGCCTGCGTCAGCGTGAATTCCGTGATCGTCAGCAGCTGCGCCGCGAGCGACGCGTCATAGTAGGCGTTCGCGACGGTGAGCACGGTCAGCGCCTGCTGCTGGGAGAGCTGCAGGGCGGCGACCTTCCCGGCCGTCCGGTTCGCGCCGAGGATCGACCACTGGCTCACGTTGAGGAGCGAGATCCCCGCGCTTCCACCCAACCGCCACTGGTTGGAGGCGGTGAAGGGGTTCGACCCGCCACCGAGGCCGCCGGAGAAGAGGTTCTCGTACGGGCTCTCGAGGACGTGGGTGTACTGGGGCCCGATCGAGACCTGGGGCAGGAGCGCGGAGCGCGCCTGCATCACGGCCCCCTCGGTGCGGCGGACCTCCGCGATGGCGATCCCCACCTGCTCGCTGGCCGGCTCGGCACGCGCTAGCGCGTCGGCCAGCGTCAGGTGCAGCGTGTCGGCCGCGGCCGGCGACCGCCCGGCCTGCGCCGCGAGCGGCCCCGCGCCGACCAGGCCCAGAAGGCAGACCGCGCCGAGGGCAACGCGGATCATGGCTGCCTCCCGGCATCGGCGGGGATCGACACGTCGAGGGCGCGGAGGAGGACCACCACGAAGAGGCGGGAGCACTCCTCGGGCGTGGGAACGACCGGCACCAGGTCCCGCCAGAGCGCGTTGCTGAGCAGCGCATGTACCAGCATCGCCGCCGCCGCACGGAGCACCATGGGGTCGCCGGCGGGGATGAGCCCCCGTGCCTCCAGGGATACCAGGAAGGCGATGAGCTGGTTGAGCTCGTCGGTGGTGTCCTCGCAGATGCGGGGGGCGATTTCCGGCCGCTGGACGGTGTCGCCGAGCACTTGGCGGATCAGTTCCTTGTGCCGGTAGAAGCGGTAGAAGGAGGCCAGGGCCCAGCGGTGCAGCTCCGCCACCGGATCGGTGGCGGCGAGGTCGAGGACCGGCCGGCCCTCGCGGTCGGCCTGTTCGATGGCCGCCCGAATGAGGGCATCCTTGTTGCCGAAGTGCCGGAAGAGGGTGACCTCGTTGAGGCCTGCCTCCTCCGCGATGCGTCGGGTGGTGGTGCCGAGATAGCCGGCCTCCGCGTAGACGCGGGCGGCCACCTCGAGGAGTCGTTCGCGGGAGTCGGTTGTCATGGGGCGGGAAACTAGAGTGGAGCCATCCTGAAAGCAAGTAGGTACTTGCTTTTGGGCAATCCCACCATCGCCAAGATGGCTAACTACTTACTACACAACGACTAATCCCGCTGGACGGCGACGCCGATCCTGGGTGCCGGGAGGGATTTTCCTTCCGTTTCTGTTCCCGCCCCGGCGCCAGCCATTCGCCGATCGAGGGTGCGGTACTGGATGGCCTCGCCGATGTGTGCCACGTCGAGATCGGCCGCGCCGCCGAGATCGGCGATGGTGCGCGCAATCTTCAGGACGCGGTGATAGGCGCGCGCCGACAGCCCGAGACGGCCCACCGCTTTCCGGAGCAATTGCTCGACCGGCTCCGTCAGCCGGCAGAACCGCCGGATCTCGCGGGCGCCCATGTGGGCGTTCGCGTACAGTCCGGTCAGCCCCGCGAACCGCTCCCGCTGACGTCTCCGCGCCTCCTCGACGCGGCTGCGGACCGTGGCGCTGGTTTCCTCTGGCACCGCCGAGGCCAGGTCACGGTAGGCCACGGCGGGTACCTCGAGGTGGATGTCGATGCGGTCGAGGAGGGGGCCAGAGATCCGGCTCAGGTAGCGCTCCACCTGCAGCGGCGCACACTGACACCGGTGGGTGGGGTCGCCGAGGTAGCCGCACGGGCAGGGGTTCATGGCGGCGGCCAGCATGAAGCGGGCGGGATAGCTCAGGCTGATGGCCGCCCGGCTCAGCGTGACCCCGCCGTCTTCCAGCGGCTGCCGCAGCACCTCCAGCACGTTGGTGCGGAACTCGGGGAGCTCGTCGAGAAAGAGCACCCCCCCGTGCGCCAGGCTCACCTCCCCTGGCCGCGGCGTGGAGCCGCCCCCGATCAGCCCGGCGTCGCTGATGGTGTGGTGCGGGCTGCGGAAGGGCCGTACCGTGCACAACGACTGCCCCGGCGCCAGCAGTCCGGCCACGCTGTGCACCTTGGTCGTCTCAAGCGCCTCATCGAGGGAGAGGCCGGGGAGGATGGATGGGAGCCGCCGGGCGAGCATCGTCTTCCCTGCCCCTGGCGGCCCGACCAGCAGGATGTTGTGCGCCCCCGCCGCCGCCACCTCGAGCGCCCGCTTGGCCCCCGCCTGGGCGCGCACGTCGGCAAAGTCCACCACATCGGCGGCGCGTTCCGCCATGAGCGCCCGGACATCCACCCAGGTCGGCCGCAGCGGCGCGGCGCCATTCAGGTGTCCGCAGACCTCGATCAGCGAGCGCGCCCCCCGGACCTCGATGCCCTCGACGACCGCCGCCTCGGAGATGTTCTCGATCGGGAGGATCACCCCCCGGAGCCCCGCCTTCCGCGCCGCCAGCGTCATCGAGAGCGCGCCCCGTACGGGACGGAGGTCTCCCTCCAGGCCGACTTCCCCGATCACCAGCTGATCCAGGACATCCGGGGCCTCGAGCTGGCCGCTCGCCACGAGAATTCCGACCGCAATGGGAAGGTCGAACCCGGAGCCGTCCTTCCGGACGTCGGCAGGGGCCAGGTTGATGGTGATCCGCTTGAGCGGGAAGGCGAAGCCCCCGTTGCTGAGGGCGGCGGTGACCCGTTCCCGCCCCTCCGTCACGGCGCCCTGGGGGAGGCCGACGGTGGCCACGGAGGGGAGTCCGTTGGTGATGTCCACCTCGACCTCGACCAGATAGGCGTCGATGCCGAGGACGGCGGCGGAACGGATGCGGGCAAGCATGCGGGGGGACCCCTCCTGCGAGTCCCCCACGGTAGGCCGTCGGCTGGATCGGGACGGGATGGTTCGAACGCCGGTGGGGTCGAGAATGCGCGTCCCGCCGGTGGAAGCCGGTCGTGCTACTCGATACGCCGCCCCCGGCCAATGACGGCATCCTTCTGGTTCCGGATGACCAACCCGGTGGCGCGGGCATCGACCACCTCGAACTCGGCCACGAGGGTCGGGATCGCGTCGTAGAGCTCGCCGTCCTCGAGGAAGATCGGGTAGAAACTGTCCAGGCCCACGCTCACCATGGCGGCCTGCCAGGAATCATCGGGCGTGGCACCGCGCGACTCGATGATCAGCATCCGGCGGTGGTACATCGCGGT